>JBHIFP010000021.1:0-23751 GCA_046761145.1 Hydrothermarchaeales archaeon (SeqCode) | reverse complement strand
CTGGGAAGCCAGCAAGGACCTAAGGATGTACAATGAGGAAGAGGCAGAAAACGTGATACGGCTTCTTGCCACAATCTCTTCCATGCTGAGCAGGCAGGCCTCCTATGCGGCGAAATTGAGGGAATATTCAGAGCAACTTGAGGAAAAAGTGAAGAGAAGGACTGAGGAATTAAGAGAGACGAAAGACTTCTTGAGCAGTATCGTCAATGGCTCCGCCGACTCCATCATCACTACCAATCTAGAGGGAAAAATAACTACTTGGAGCAGGGGCGCCGAGGAGATCTTCGGCTATAAGGCAGAGGATATGATTGGGAGACCCATAGACGAGCTATACCCACCAGAGTTGAAGGAAACAAGGAAGAGATGGCAGAAGAGGATAATGAAGGGGGAGACGATAAGGAACCAAAGGACAAAAGTCTATAACAGCGACGGAGAGCTGGTCGACATCAACCTCACCCTCTCGCCTTTGAGGGATAAAGACGGCAGACCAATGGGGACGGTTGGGATTGCAAAAGATATCAAACAAGTGATAAAACTGGAACAAGAGATCATCGAAGCAAAAAATATGGCGGAGTTCTTCAACGACCTCATGACTCACGACATAAACAACGCAAATACGGTAGCGATTGGCATACTTGAAGAGTTAAAAGATAGTCTAGCGCTTGATGAAGAACAAGAGAAACTCTTTGACAAATCGTTATATGCGATACGTAGGAGTTCCAGATTGATCGATAGCGTAAAGATGCTTCAACAGGTGAGGGAAGTTGGAGAAGAATCTTTCAGGACAAGAGATTTGGTCCCCGTTTTAGAAGAGGTCATTCACGATGCAATTTTACTACATAGAGACAAATACGTCAGGATAAACTACACCCCAAAGGAGACCCTTATCTATACCGACGACCTCGTAAAAGACCTATTTTTAAACTTAGTAGATAATGCAATAAAATATGACCGTTCAAATAAAGTCATTGTCGACGTCTCAGTTGAAGATCTCGGCGAAAATTGGAAGATAGGTATCGAGGACAGAGGGAGGGGTGTCCCGGAAGAGATGAAAGAGGCCATCTTTAACCGATATGAGAGAATCGACGAAGGCTTGAAAGGCTCCGGAATAGGGTTACATCTGGTCAAGGTCCTCGTCGAGAGATATGGTGGAAAGACTTGGGTGGAAGATAGGGTGAAAGGCGACCATAAAAAGGGGAGCATATTTTATGTGACCCTCCCAAGGGGAGATGCAGCAAAACCCAATGACTGAGAGCATATACAATTTGTTGGAACTTACGTCTCCTTTCTCTCCCTCAGAGCCTCAATCTTCTCTCCGACGATTTGCTCTTCCTCCCCTCTCACACCTTTTTTTCTGGGGGATTTTGATTTTGTTCTCTTCCTTCTGCTCAGTAGCGTATCTATAGTTGAGTTGACTTCCCTCAGTTCGGCCGCCGTCTCTTCGTATTCTGCCTGCAAGGTCGCGTACGCTTCCCTCTCTTTCACCAGCTCCCTTTTTATATCCCCTATCTCTTTTTCTGCAATCGCGTATTTGTCGAGGGCCTCATTCAATCGCCCTTCCAACTTTGCCTTGGCATCTTGGAGTTTATGTCTCTTCTCCTCTTCATCCGCCAATCTAGATTTATAATCCTCGACTTCTTTTTCGGCATCTTCTAATTTGTCCAATACACCTTCCAATTTGTCGAGGGCATCCCACAATTGCCCCTTTATCTCTTTGTTCTCATCCTCCAGTTCCTTGATTCTCGCTTTACGTTCTTTTTCTGAAGCCAAAAGATTCTCGATCTCTTCTAATTTCCCCTCCACTTCACCTCTATATCTCTCGTATTCTTCATTTGTCCTTTCCAGTTCTTTTATCAATTCCGAATTTCTCCCCTTCAGATCTTCTATTTCCGTAGACAAAGCACCGATCTCCGCTTTCAGTTCCCTCTTCTCCACGTCGGGTTCGAGGGGCTCATAACCCTTCAGCCAGTCACCGATGAGCGCGAAAAGCTCCTTTCTCAAGGTATTCATGTTATTGAAGTCATTGACGTAACTTTCCCTGATGTCCAATATCTTTTCGTAGGTGGAATATTTGCCCATGAGTTGCGCCCCATCCGATTTGAGGTCGGCGATCTTTTTCGCCAACTCCTCTTTCTCTTTTTGGATCCTCCCTTTCTCCCCATTGAGATTTTCGCAGGCATCTTTCAGCTCGTTTATCCTTTTAAGCTCCGGGGCGAGTTTGGCGGTTTGTCCCTTTTCCTCCTCCAAGGCAGGTTCTATCTCCCTTGAGATCTCTCTGGCTTTGTATCTCAATAGGGCCTTTCTAACCTCTATATCAGATTCGCGCTTACCGACCAAACCTCCAAAGCCCTTCTGGGCGATCTCGACGTCTTTATAAAACCCGCTATCTCTTATCAACGACCTAAAGAGAGTTTGGCCGTCGATCTTCTCCCCGATGGACCCTTTGGTCAGTAGATCAAAACCCTCGAAGTAGGTATCGAATTCGTGGATGAAGTTCTTTCTGATATCCTCTAGCCGTTTATCTGTTGCCTTCTTGATGTCCCGGATTCTTTTATCATATGCTCTCTTTGCGCTTTCGTACTCTTCGCAGAGATTCTCAGCGCGCCTAATAGTATCTTGGTACTGCCCTTCCGCATCTTCAAATTCCCTTTCCAATTTCTCCAGCTTCGGCCTCAATGATTCGTACTTTTTTAGGGAAGTCAGGTCCGTTTTAACAGAAGTCGCGAGGTCGTCCAATGCCCCAGAAATCGTCCTTGCCAACTCCCCGACCTCCCCTCGCGTTTCTGGCATGTGGTGTTCCAAAGATGCCGACAAATCCTCTATCTCTTTTTTACATGCCTCAACATCTGAGGAGATTTCGGCGATGGCCTCCTTGAAGCCCGCGTCAAATCCAGACCTAAAATTGGACAACGCCTCGGATTTCTGCGGTATGCCATACCACATGTCCTTGAAAGATACCAGTCTTTTGGATAGTTCCTCGGGTGACAAAAACCTTTCACTCATTTCCGCCCTTTACTTTCCCTTTCTCCAAACCCCGTATCTCTTCTACTCGAGCCTCGATATTGGACTCTAGGTCTTTAAATTGGGTGGCCATCTCCTTTCTGAAGACCTCAAGCTCCTTCGCCATCTCTCGTGTCCTTCGCTTGTACTCTTCCCTCTTCTCCTCGGAGATAGTGAGCTTGTCAGCAGTTTCGTCCAATCGTTTTTGTAGGTCGGTATTCTTCCCTTCCAATTTTTTGAGATCGCTTTCCAGACTCACCTTTGCACTTGTCAGCTCTTCGCTCTTTTGCCTGTAATCGTCCCTCTCTTTTCCCGTGGCGCTGAGCTTGTCAGCAGTTTCGTCCAATCGCGCCTGGAGATTGGTCTTTTCGTTCTCCAATTTCTGGATATCTGATTCGAGCCCCTCCTTGGCCTTTTCAAACTCTTCTGATTTATTCTTCAACTCTCGTTCCGCCTCAGCCACTTTCTTTTCTAGGGCTTTAATCGTTTCAGAGAGCTCCTTTTTCTTCGCCCTAAGTTCCCTCTTCTCCACGTCTGGTTCAAGGGGCTCGTAGCCTTCCAAGGCTTTACCCGTAACCTCGAGGTACTCCTTCATAACCTCGTGGGCATTGTTGAACTTGGCGAGGTAATTCCCCCTTACCTCCAATACTCCATCTTGCCCCGATAGCCTGAATGCCTTGTCCTCTTTGATCCTCGCGATCTGCTCGGATATCTTGTCTCTCGGTCTTGCCAACTCTTTTAGCTTGGCCTCATTCTTGGCGCACTCCTTCTCCAGATCTTTTAGCTCACTATATTCCGAGTCGAGTTTCAAAAGAAGTTGAGTCTTCTCCTTATTTATTGGGGCGAGTTCGTCCAATATCTCTCCAGCTACATACTTCAAGACGGAAGACCGAGCTTTATTATCTTCTTTGGCACTCTTCCCAAAAAAGCCACCTTTCTTCCTGGAGACCAACTTAATCCTACCCACGATTTTAGGGGTCTCTACCAGCATGCCGAATAGACCATCCAAATCGACCTTCTGGGGTCCAACGAAGATATCGTGACCTTCGACAATGGGCATAGCTTTTTCCACGAACTTCTTTTGGACTTTATCCACTTTGTCTTTTGACGCATTCTCTATCTTTTGGCGCTCTTGGGAGTAATCGCTCTTCATATCGAAGTATCTGGTGGCAACATCCGCGCTCTCCTTCTCGAATGACTTATATCTCGCCGTTGCTTTCTTGAGATCTTTATTCAAAGCATTCAATTTTTTACGGAGCTCTACTGAGGTGTCGATATCCCCCCGATCCTCCTTGACGTCCTCATCAAAGAGTTCAACGAGGTTGAGGATCTTCTTCGACATCTCGGATATATCGCTGCGCAACTCGGGAAAGCGGTGCTTCAGCTGTACCTCCAATTCATTCAGCTCTGCCTTACACGCCTCAACATCTGAGGAAATTTCGGCGATGGCCTCCTTGAAGCCCGCGTCAAATCCAGACCTAAAATTGGACAACGCCTCGGATTTCTGCGGTATGCCATACCACATGTCCTTGAAAGATACCAGTCTTTTGGATAGTTCCTCGGGTGACAAAAATTTCTCGCTCATCTTACCGCCTCAAATTTCTCCAGTAAATATTATTCTTGGGTGTATGTACATAGCTATATATAAATTTACACTCAACCATATTATATGGATATCGTAACTGCCGTTTATTACGTGGAATCCGAGGATATAGAAGGCGCGGCCATCGCCATTGCAAAGGAGCAGAGCACGGGGACATGGACCTATGTGGGTTACGAGACAAGGGGTATACAGCAAAAGTACGGCGCGAAGGTAGAAGAGATCGACGAGGAAAACCGCATTGTAGGGATCTCATTTCCCCTGGAAGATTTTAGCATTGAAAAAGGGGGCATCTCGAATATCTTGAGCATCGTTGCAGGTAACCTGTTCGGCTTGAAAGAGCTGGAAAATGTGCGACTCTTGGATGTGCGATTCCCTCGCGAGTTTGTGAAAAAGTTTAGAGGGCCTAACTTTGGAATTCCTGGTATCAGAAAGATCGTGGGTACAAAAGATCGCCCCCATCTGGGGACCATCGTAAAGCCGAAGATAGGGCTAGATCCCAAAAGCTTTGCCGCTGTATGTTATGAAGCGGCTATGGGTGGAGTAGACTTCATCAAGGACGATGAGACCCTTGCGAATCAGGTCTTCTGCCCCATAGAAGAGAGGATCACCAGCGTCGTCGAGAAACTGGATCTCGTAAGAGAGGAGAGGGGTAAAAGGGTCTTGTACTCCCCCAATGTCACGAGCGACAATATTATGGAAACTGCTCAACTAGCCATTGACAACGGAGCGAACGCCTTGATGATAGACGTTATTACTGCGGGTTTCCCGGCCCTTCGCGCATTAAACGAGAATTTCAAATTGCCCATTCACGTCCATAGAACTATGCACGCCGCTTTCACCAAAAATCCGAAGCACGGAATAGCGATGCTCGTGCTTTCTAAACTGGTCAGACTTGCCGGCGGAGACCAGCTCCATGTCGGCTGTCCGTTTGGGAAGATGGAAGGAAGTGCGAGGGCAATCAAAGAGAACCACGATGCCCTGAGAAACGAATGGCACGGCCTTAAACCCGTATTTCCAGTATGTTCTGGCGGAGTCCACCCATTGTTGGTAGAAGGTAATCTAAAGGTCTCTGGCAAAGACATAGTGATCCAGGCAGGCGGAGGGATACATGGACACCCATTGGGCACAAGAGGGGGGGCAATGGCAATGCGCCAAGCCATAGACGCATTCATGGAAGGGATCGCAATTGGGAGATATGCCGAAGAGCATAAGGAACTGAAGATGGCCTTGGAGAAATGGAGAAAAGATGAGGGGCTTTTGAGATATAAGAGAATGTCGATGTAGAGACGATTATAGCGGCATAAACGCGTATTTCACAACCTCCTCGCCAAGGAAGCCCACCTATTCATAGGTGGGGGGAATTGGCGGATTACTTTTCCAGTGCTCTCGGCAAAGCCATATATGCCCTCCAAGACCAATATTTGCTCGGTCTTGGTATGAGGGTCGTTAAATCCATAACCCTGAACCTGCTTGGGCCAACGAGGATTAAGCAGGAGAAACTCATAGAACTCGAACAAAGATATAAAGAAGCCCTCTCCTATGTGGTGGCTCAAGGGGTCAAGGCCAAGAGAACAAGGCTCCAAGGCATGTTCTACGGCGATGTTAGGGGATTTGGCCTTCACAGTCAGATAGCCAACGACCTCTTCAAGGACGCCGTCGCCATCTTGAACAACGGCGGTAAGGTCAAAAAGGTCTGCATCCCCTACAACATCCCGAGGAGCGCGAATTTTGGAGTTACCGATCACGGCAATCCTGTCGTGGTTGTGGCCACCCTCGACGGAAGAATGGCTATGCCAATCGCCATGGACGGGGCTTATAAAAGATATGGAGACCTTCTGGAGCAGGGCTATGAGACGACTTTCTTCAGGCTCAATCATTCCAAGATTCACGTCACGCTCAAAAAAGAGTTTCCTGCCCGGGAGGACTACGATGCGGTTCTCGGAGTCGATATTGGAGTAAAAAGGCTGGCAACCATATCCGTTGTCTCTAACAAGGGCAGAATCAAAAGGCAGCTCTACCTCGGGCAAGATGTATGGAATAAGCAAAGAGATATTTGCATAAGGCGCTCCAAGCTCAGGGGGCACGCAGACAAAGGCAGCAGGTACGCAAGGCAGGCCCTCAGGAGGCTCAGGAGATATGAGAACGACTACACCACTACGCGCTGCTGGCAGGTCGCCCACGAAATTGTAAAGCTCGCCGAGAGGTACAACGCCTTCATAGCCATCGAGGACCTCAAGCACCTCAAGAACGCCAGAGGGAATAGAAGAGGCAACCGCAAAGCCAAGAGGATGCCCTACTACAAGCTCAGATCGGCGATCGAGAGCATCGCAGGGCAGGCTGGCAGGCTCGTAGTTGCAGTGTATCCCAGAGGTACATCGCACATCTGCTCCAGATGCGGTGCTATGGGGAACAGAAACAGGGCGATATTCAAATGCCCCGAGTGCGGAAACATCGTGAACTCCGACAGAAATGCATCTGTCAACATCGCCATCAGGGCGGGCACAATCGCCCAGATTCCTGATGGAAACCTCGCGGTCAACCCAGGGGTTCGTGTGCATGACGGGATTGGTATTGAGTGCTTGCAGCATGCTTATCATTCCTCGACACACGCCCCAACTTCAGTTGTGGGTAGTTGACTTTTTGAAGAAAATTATATATCGTTTGAAGGCCATATCTTCTGGCACTTGGTCGGAGGTGGTTTATGTGCAAAAAACTGAGGAAAATCTATGGAAGGCCTTTGCTGGCGAGAGCCAAGCGAGGAACAAATATACTTTTTTTGCAGAGATTGCGAGGGAGGCGGGATTTGAACAGATTGCGGCCATATTTGAAGAGACCGCGGACAACGAAAGGGAGCATGCGAGGCGCATCTTCGAGTTTTTGAAGGGAATAGGCGACACCAAACAAAATCTGAAGGCGGGAATTGAAGGCGAACATTACGAATGGACGGAGATGTATCCAAGCTTTGAAAAGGTGGCTAGAGAAGAAGGGTTGGATGAGATTGCAGATTTCTGTAAAGAGGTCGCGGAAGTGGAGGAGCAGCACGAGAAGAGATACAGGGCATTGCTCGAGAACGTGGAGAAAGGCACCGTCTTCAAAAAAGACAAAGTAGTAAGATGGAAATGTAGAAATTGTGGTTATGTCCACGAAGGAATAGAAGCCCCAGATGAGTGCCCCGCATGTAAGAAGCCTCAAAGCTTCTATGAGTTGTTATGCGAAAATTATTAATTGAGGGATTAAAATGGGAACCAAAACAATAGGTGAAGAATATAGATGTAACGTATGCGGCAATGAAGTCGAGGTAACCAAAGTCGGTGGGGGGACCCTCGTCTGCTGCGGAGAAGAGATGGAGTTATTGCAATAATATCTAAAAAAGAAGGTGGATGAGCATGACTATGTGGAAGTGCACCGTATGTGGACTTATATACGATGGAGAAAAACCCCCAGAAAAATGTCCAAAATGCGGTTCTCCAGCCGAGAAATTTGAAAAGCTTTCTGTCGATGCAGAAACGCTTCTGAAGAAATCGAGGATAACCAACAGCCTCCATATAAAAATCACTGAAAAGCTGACAAAGATTATTCAGTCAGCAGAAAAGGGCATCGATGAAAATCTAGACCCGGGCTGTGTAGCGATCTTCGAGAGGGTCAAAAGGGACTCATACGAAATCAATCAGATGATAAAGGCAGAGCTGCAGATCCATATGAACAAGGGGAAATGGGGGTAGTATCTAGTTCCATCTCCAATTTTACCACACTTTCAATGGAAATCACTGAGAAATTGGCAATGGCCCTAAACGGTAGAGAATCCCATGATAAAGATAATAATAGATGAAGAGAAGTGCATAGGCTCGAGGATCTGTAGGGATCTCTGCCCTAAAGGGCCCAGGATATGGGGGTTCAAGAAAGAGAACGAGAGGAGGCTCTGTACGGTCATCGATCCAAGTTTCTGTCTCAACTGCAGGATATGTGTCACGAGATGCCCGGTCAAGGCCGTAACAGTAAGATTATAGTTTTTTTGAAGAGTAGGAAGATTAAAAAATGAAAATACAACTGAAGAGGGAGGCGAATGAATGGGCGAGCATAAGATTGGGAGATGGCGAGGCGGTCTTTAATAGAGGAGTTGCAGGCCATAAATTGGCATCAACAAAGGATAGACTCTACAGGAGATGAATCTTTGCAAAAGTTACTCCAACACAATATGGACGAAGAGAAGGAGCATGTTGCCATGCTCTTTGAATGGCTGAGAAAGAGCGATCCTACTCAGGACAAGATGTTCGAGGAGCACGATTAATATTTATCCAAAGATAGGAGGCGAAGAGATGGTTGTGAAGACTTTCGAAGGGGATATGGTAATCATAAAGATAGATTACGACAAATGCATGGGGCATGGAGAGTGCGTGGACGTCTGTCCCTCGGAAGTGTATGAGCTCGTGGATGGAAAGTCTACTGCCCCCAACGTGGACGAATGCATAGAATGTTGCTCCTGCGTCGAGGTCTGCCCCGAAGATGCGATAGAACACAGCTCATGCTGATTAGTATCCAACCATCACATGCTTCTAAAAAATCAAATATCAAAGGAGGAATAGCGTGATAAAGGTGAAGACTTTTACCCAGACCTTGGAAATATTCAAGACGGCAAAAGAGTTAAGTACTCTCGACGAGATGGTGAATAAATTCATAGCGGACAACAACATCGAGAAAGTCATCTCGACCAGCGATTCGACGACGACCAACGACAGAGGCGCAACAATCGGCATAATAAGGGTTCTTACATATGAGGTTTGAAGAAAAGGGAGGCTAAAGAGTGAGAGATAGGGTGGAAGAGTTGATAAATAAGATCAGGCCCAACCTACAGGCAGATGGCGGCGATATCCAACTTGTGGATGTAGAGGACGGCGTGGTGAAGGTGAAGTTGACCGGCGCTTGTGGCACTTGCCCCATGGCCCAGATGACCCTCAAACTTGGTGTGGAGGCCTTTCTGAAGGAGAATATACCCGAGGTAAAGAGGGTCGAGACGGTTTGAATTGTTTAGAACCTACATGCCATGCGAAAGGAGTTTGAGGTTTGAACTCCACCCCTAATGAAGACGTTATTATGACTACCGACGAAGATCATAGGTGCTTAAGCTGCAATAAATCGAGTGAAGATGCCCCTCTTCTGAGGGCTGAAATAAAAAAAGAGGAGAAATGGGTCTGTGCAAAATGCCTTCCAAAACTCATACATGGAGATAGTTTGATACATCGCATCATCGACCGATAACGTTAATCCGACTCTCTTCATTTTTATGCGAGTTGTAGATAACTTCACTCCTCCGGAATGCCAAAAAAACAAGATTTAGCTTTTTAACAAGCTTATCATATCAGACTCTGTACAAACTGCAAGAATTCAGGAGGCAGCCTGAACAAAGTTTGGCTTATGTCTTTTATATCTATATCTCCTAACTTCAATTCCCTCATAGCCCTGGCAACTAAATTGAGGTCCTCATCACTCATCTTTTGCAAGCCATTCTTGACTTTCAGAGACCTCAAAAGACCTTTGCCTATGGTTCCCCTCCACCTCCTGTCGTACTCCATCAAGAATCTCTCAGAAAAGTCCTTCTTTTCGATGGCCTCTTTTATCACTTCACCAGCTATCACTCCACAGTGCATGGCATTGTAGATCCCGCCTCCAGTTAGGGGATCGACCTGTCTCGCGGAATCCCCCACGAGTACGACGCCGCTTCCGACGCTCTTATCTATGGGACCTTGCACAGGAACGCCGCCCGTGTTGATTTCGATGACGCTTCCATTCCTCAGGTTCTCTTTAGACTCGATGAACTCGTTCAGATATTCCAAGGCAGTTTTTTCCACACCCCTAACACCTAAACCCACATTTGCAACGTCCTTGCCCTTGGGGAAGACCCATGCATATCCGCCTGGAGCAACTTTATGACCAAAATGGAACTCCATACTGTGGGGGGCATCCAATTCTATGCCGACCATCTCGAACTGTACATTCGAGGTCATTTGATCCAGCCTCGTCCTTGTATTTATACCCGCCCATCTCCCAACCTTGCCTTCTACGCCATCGGCCCCAACAACAACGTCACAGCCGACTTCATACTCCTCGTTGAAGTGCTTTAGTCTAACCCCTTTTACAGCGCCGTTCTCCTTTCTCAAGCCCGTTGCATAAGTCCTTACCCTCACTTCCGCCCCATTCTTTGCCGCCTCTATAGCTAGGCATTTGTCGAATATCCGCCTCTCGAGGATATAGGCATTAGATTCCTTGCTGGGCATCTCCACTTTGGAACCATCGGGTGAAAATAGACAATACCCATTTATCTCGTTAGCTATGAACTCCTTTTTTATCTCTATCCCATGCTCCTTCAGACCATTTATCCCAGTCCCCTCACCGCACCTTACGGGCGTTCCTATCTCGGGCCTCTTCTCAACCAGTAGGACATCAACACCCTCCTTTGCCAGGTGTTTTGCGGCCATTGAACCCCCAGGACCAGCGCCGACAACCACTACGTCGTAATCCACATTTACACCCCAATAGCCCCAACAGGACAAGACTTTATACACAAGCCGCAGGGCCACCTTATGCATGGACACTGAGCGCATCTCTCTTCATTTATCACAACCTCGCCTTTATCCAGCAATTCGATAGCTTCTTGGGGGCATATATTCGCACAGGTGCCACAGTAGCAACACAATCTCTTGTCAATCTCCATTCTAACGACCACGTCTGTTCAAAGGATTGGTAGGTAGCAGGGCCTTCTCTTTGAGCTTTAGGGCCTTACTCTTCATCAACTTTATCGCCCTGTCAACATCCTTCCTTTCTACTCCAGTTCTCAGCCCAATATCCGCAATAGACCGAGAGGTAGTTATCATATCACCCAATATTTCTTTGGGCGTGAGATGTTGCATCAAGGCTGAGAGCTTGTCTGTCCTTTCCCGGATGTATTTACTCAGAGGGAGGTCTATGATAAGACTCAGGGTTCTGCCACTTATAACCTTGTCGAACTCCTCCTGAAGGGTTGAGTGTTTTATCCTACAGGAGACATATTCGTTATAGAGGAGGACATCTTTAAGGGAAGGATTCCTCCTCACAAGCTCCATTTCAATATAGTACCTAACCCCCCCAAGCAGGCCCATCTCCTCGAGTCTACGAGGGGACGTGATAACAAGGAAGTCCATAAAATATCGCGT
Organism: Hydrothermarchaeales archaeon (SeqCode); assembly: GCA_046761145.1. Classification (GTDB taxonomy): domain Archaea; phylum Hydrothermarchaeota; class Hydrothermarchaeia; order Hydrothermarchaeales; family SZUA-236; genus JBHIFP01. The sequence goes on along the minus strand of JBHIFP010000021.1, from coordinate 11,961 downwards.
CTTGCCTAGGTTCCTCATTGCTATACTGAACTCCACATCCTCTAGAGGCACGTCTTTAAAACCATTCAACTTTTCAAATGCATCTTTACGGACGTTTATGTTAAAGCCTGGAAGAGTGGGGGAACCTATCTTGTCCCTAAACATAAAATACGAGTTGGTGACCTTCTCAGCGAAGATGAGTCTCTTTGTCCTTTCAGAGAACATAAATCCAGCGCTGAATCCCAATAACTCCTCATCTTTTTCGAATTTTTTGTAGCTTTCTTCGAGGTAATTGGGGGGGAGGAGAGTGTCAGCGTCTAGGAAGAGTAAGTGATCCGACTTAGCTTTTCCAGCTCCTAGGTTTCTCTGTATTCCGACATTCGGTATTTCCGATACGATTACTTTGTCCGCGTACTCCTCAGCTATCTTCACCGTACCATCCGCGCTCCCCCCATCACAGGCGATAACTTCATAATTCAAGTAAGTATTCTGCGAATGGATAGAGCTCAAGCAAGCCTCTATGAAATTCTCCTCATTTAGAGTAGGAATGATGACCGAAATGTCCATGAAGGGGGATAGAGATAGAGAGGATAAAAATTTTTTCATCGGAAAGAGTCGAGCACACTCTGCCTCACACTTCTTGGCTTAATGCCTTTCTCATCCTTTTTCGTTCTGTTAAAGACGATCCTACCATATTTTCCACCTCCCCCCTCTATTATGGTGAACTTTTCTTCGCGGTAGAGCAAAATAACTTCTCCAATCTTTTCGTTCACTTTTTTAATATCACCAACGGGAACATCGACCAATACAGATATCTCACTCTCAAATCTCTTGACGAGTTTATTCCAAGCGCTTTGAACGGTACTTGAGTAAACATCTGTGATTCCCAAGGCCCGAGAAATTATCTCTGCAAGGGGAGCGATCCTCAAATATTTGGGCCTATGGGCGGGATGTTTCGGTTCATCATAGGTTGCCAATTCCGAGATCCTCTCTCGAACTCCCTTCTTTACCGTTGCTCCACAATTGGGGCAATGCCATCCTGATTTCACTGCCTCCTCTAACTTCAAGTGTGTATAGCACTTTATGCAGGAAGTCCTGTGATATTTTCCGAGCCTTGGATCGAGACCAACATTCAGTTCGATCTTTCGTCCATTCCCCCCCACTATCGCTTTTTTTATCTCTTCGTATGAGACATCTTTGACGGAGAGCCTGTTAAACTCCCTCCCTAACCTGTGAGGCCAGGGCGAATGGGCATCGCTATTGGAGAGAAAAGTTACATCTTGGAGCTCCTCGATCAAATCCGCAAAATAGGTATCGGCGCTCAATCCCAACTCCAAAAATGAGATTTGCTTATCCCCATAACAATCTCTCAAACTGTCGTATTCTTTATAAACGGAAGTCCAAGGCACAAAGGCGTGAGAAGGCCCCACCATTGCTTCGCACTCTTCGCAAAGTTCGGCGATTTCCTCACCATTGAGTCTAACATGGGGTCTGCCATCCTTGTCCATGTCATCGGAGTATCTTCCCAGATCCTCTTTTAATTGTTCGACAGAGCTTATGCCCGGGAAAATTAAAAAGTGATGAACCCTCCTTATATCCTCTACCTCAGCAGTTATCACGAACTTACAGCCATTCTTTTCGAATACCCCCTCTCCCGAGCTTAAGTCTTTTATCCCTTCCAGCCAAATTTTATGAAGGGCGTCGCCGGTGCCAACGACGTCGAGCCCCTTGAGCAACGCTTGCTTTGAGATTACATCGAAGATCATCTTTCCCGAGGTAGCTGCGGAGTATTTGCCGTGGATGTGAAAATCGCAGTCTATGCTTATCAAAGTCAAACCACCATATGTAATTAAAAATAGGAGATATAAAATTTTATACATGTTAGGGGTAATTATTAATGCCCATGAAAAAAGACATCTTGTGGCATTGGCTGGTCTTCTCAGCAGCGCTGATCGCGCTCGTTACGTTGGTAGTTGGCCTAATCTATGAGCTCACCACAACACAAGAGAAGATAATGGAGATATTATTCGTATCGATCTTGATCATCTTCGCCGTAGATTTAATTCGAGAATATCGCCGATTTAAAGGATCTCCCATACCCTTCGCGAAACATCATTGGTTGGATATACTGGCGATAATACCCATCTTCAGGATCTTCCGCATCGTCAGACTAGCAAGGGCTGGAGATATAGCAAAGGTCGAAGAGCTGGGAAGGTTGGAGAAGGCTCCAAAAGTTCGAAGGGGAGCAGAGGCCGAGGAGACCTTCAGTAAGGGCGTGCATTCAAAGCACTTAGAAGAGGGCAAAGAAGAGGAAGATTAGCCTATATAGCGCATCTCGTCCTCTGAGGGCTCTTTTTGTACCACCCCCATCTCTTGTAACATCTTCCTCTCCATGGCTTGGGCTTCGGCGACCATCCTCTCCGTATCGATGGCACGCCTGTCAAGCCTGTCCATATTTACCTCGATGTGTAATAGCTTTGTCAGGACCCCTAGCACAGCTTTGGCGGAGTTTGGGTCCAAATAATAACCAGAGGTCTCGCCCATCAAACAGACGCCATCGATTCCTCTAATTTTGCCCAATCCGAGCAAAAGGCCCGAGACGCCAATGATCTGACCTACTCCGACCCTCCTTAAAACTACTCCAAGTTTTTCGAGTTCTCCCATATACTTCTTATCGGTGACCGCGCCAAATACCTTGGGGCTCTCTATAAGTCTTCCGACCCCTAGACCACCGAGGGTATATATGAATTTCGTTCCATACCCAGTGGCAATATCCAAGATCCTCTCCGTCAAGGCATATTGCCCCTTGGAAGTGGCGCTCTGTGTATTCCCTATAACAAAGATAAGATCCCTTTGAGAATCGGTCTTCGCCTTCCAATAAAAGAACTCGTTTTTCATGGCTTCGATGATGCCGCTATCCCTCACTACAACTTGAGGAGGGAACATGGGGGAGTAAAGGGTCGCAAACTTTTTTGCCTTTAGCTCTTCTATCAAGTGCATCGTAGCGATCTTACCGACGTTGCCTATACCCGGCAAACCCTCTACTAGCGTGGGGCTTTCTAGCTCAGGTTCTTCTATAATATATAGATTAAATTCTTCCATCTTTGATCAAAACTTCCATCTTCAATTTTCGTCTATATCCTCCATAGGGGTCTTGTGGAGAGAACTTTGCTGGATGGGGACTAATCGTCTTGCTCCCACACCTTTTGCAATTATCTTTTAGGGTATATATCTTACAATTTCTGCAGTACTTCATCATACCTTTATCTCCCTTAAAAATGTCCCGGTTCCTTCTCGGCTCTTGATATAGGAGATAGCGTCATCTGCAACCTTCTTCATCGCCTCTTCAGCGACCTTGTAATCCGGAGCAGTAACGTGGATTCTATACCTCGGGGATCCAACATACTGGATCTCTAACCCAATATTCTCTACACTATTTTTATCCCTCGCATTTATTAAGGCTTCTTTGATGCGATCAACACCATCTGGTGCAGGGCATCTCAACTCCAAGTAGCCGGTTATATCCACCAACGGGAACTCGACATTTTCCTCGACAACTTCCAATAGGGGTTTGATCCATACCTCCTTGATCCCAATGCTCCTCAAGGCTTCTTCCTTGAGGATGGAGATTTCCTCCAGTCCTGCGTAAATCTCGCCGTACTCATCCTCGAGTTTAAATCCCATCTCGTCGTAGGCTTCATCGAGGGTTTTACCTATCCTCTTGGCCACCAGTTCTAGGAGTTTTTCGGCCTTTTGGTCCCGCTTCCATAATTGACTTTTATTCTTCTTCTGAGCCTCGCCGACCCTCCTTACAGAGAGGTCAACGTGTCCTTTTACGGGATCAACGCTGAGCACCTTGGCAACGGTTTTCTGTCCCTCTTTGATGAAGTCGCGAATGTTCTTTATCCATGTGGAGGCGACTTCCGAGATGTGTATGAACCCCTCCTTCCCCCCATATTCATCCAATCTCGCAAAAGCCCCATGAGAGAAAACCTTTGTGATGGTGCACATAACCAAGTCCCCTTCTCGGGGGTATGGGTCTTTCTTTTTAACCAACGAACTCACTCCAGGACCGACAAAATCCTCGTTAGTATCTTTGCCTTTCCTCCCGTCGGCTCTGCCAAGGTTTTGCCACAAACTAGGCATTTCACCGATGTAGAGACCGAGCCAAATATTACCTGTTCATTACCGCAGTCGAAGCATTTTACTTTTAGAAATCTGCTCTTTGGTTGAGGAATTAGGTCCATGCTTCACCTCTCCTCAAACTCGAGCTTTTTGACCCTAAAACCGAGAACATTGTGCGCCTTCCCGCACTCCCTACACCTCAGTATCAGATTCACCTTCTTCGTGGGTTTTGATCCAGAAGGTAGAGCCCTAGGAAAGCCACCATAACCAGCCTTGACCCTCCTGAACTGTCTCTGCCCCGCTTTCAGTTCACTGGCCTTCCTCTTCTTGGTCCTTAACACCTCGTGAATTGTGTGCTTATTGCAAGATGGGCAATATTTCCTTCGCTCTTTGGGCATCTTCATAATCTTATACCTCTTTTGTAAATAGAAAAATCGTGTCTTTTAACATCTGCAACCCTTATAAAGCTTGTCAACTTTGGGTGTCGATAAGTTCGGCGAACCCGCGCTTTATGAATACCTCCGCATTGGGCTCGGGTAAGGTAACTACATCCTCGGCCTTAAACGATCCATAGGTCTTTCCGTCAACACCGACGATGGGGGGGAGGTCCTCCAACATCCTAACAGTGCGCTTCATCAATACCTTCTTTGCTCTCTCTCCTGTAATTTCCCGTTCCTCATGTTCTATTTCAGCTTTGGCAGATACTCTTCGAGGCTTTACCTCATTTTTTCTTCCTAGGGGGGGATATCTGAGGACCTCGTTTCTCTGCGCCCTGAGCGTCGCTATAATTTGGTTGAGGGTTTTCTTCTCTTCGGGAGTTAGGTTATCGACTTTCGGTTCATCACTAGATCTCGCGAAAGACAACGCGTTCAATACTATCTTCTTCTCCCTGGCGCTGTATAGATCCATTACTATCTTCTCGACGTTCTCCCGTTCCTTGGAGTGCTCTGGGAATTTTGTATGTACTTGATTAATATATTCCTCGAGTCGAGAGTAAAAGTCATCGCCGACATCTTGTATGTATGGTGACCTCTTCTCTTTCCGAAGTAGCTCGGTTATCGTCTCTAGATTTATTGGCACTTCCATTCCTCTTGGCCAACTATCTTTTCTTGGCATAAATACTTTCTTTGGACGTAAGATTTATATGTATCTAGCGAGGTTTAACTTTGAGGAGTAAATATGGCCGAGATTACTGAAGTAAGGATATACAAGATGGAAGATGCAGGAAATTTAAAGGCGTACGCGACAGTAACATTGGATAATGCGTATGTGGTCCATGGCCTGAAGGTCATGGAAGGGGATAACGGATTATGGGTCAGCATGCCCGCAAGCAGGAACAAAAAAGGCGAGTTTAAGGACATATTCCACCCCATCTCAAGCGAAGCCAGAGAGACTTTAGTAAGCGCTGTAATCAGCGAATATGAAAGCAGCGTTTAGACTCCTTCCACTTTAAATTTTTTCATTGCTGGGAGTACAATCCCGATTCTTAATTTCTAGGTTTGGGTCCTCATTTTGATAAAGGCCATGATTCTCTAGGCGAACATTATTCTGACGGTTCTCTCTCTTCATGATCTTCGAGACTTCCCTAATAGAAGATATAATAAACTTCGATTTTCAATATACTCGAGTTGTAGTGAAAAGACTTGACCGGAAGGAATGAAGAAAAAGTGAAGGGTCTTTAAGATGAAGATTCTCGATATCTCCGTTCCAATATCTGAAAAGATGCAAATCTTCCCGGGCGATCCCGAAGTTGAGATAAAAAGAGTGGCGGAGATTTCGAAGGGCGACGTGGCCAACCTCTCTTCCATCCTTTTAGGGACACATACCGGAACCCACATAGACCCCCCATTACATTTTATAGAGGATGCCATGAGCATCGATGAGGTCCCCTTAGAACACCTCGTAGGCAGAGCCAAGGTATTTGATTTTAGTGATATCGAAGAAGAAATCACCGCTAGGGATTTAAAAAATTTTGACGATCAAATCCATGAAGGCAGCATTATCCTACTCAAGACGAGAAATTCAGAGCTATGGGGGGGAATGGAATTTCCTGAAGAATTCATATACCTGAACAAAGACGCAAGCGAGTACTTGGCAAAAAAGCGCATTAAAACGGTCGGGATCGATTCCCTCTCGATAGAAAAGTACGGTAGCAAAACAACGCCGACGCATCTCATCTTGCTCGAAAACAACATTTTAATCATCGAGGGCCTGAATCTAAAGGATGTATCTCAAGGAGGATATTTTTTCGTTGGCCTGCCGTTGAAGATAAAGGGCGGCGATGGTGGGCCCGCTAGGGCGATATTGATCGAGGGGTTGTATGATTAGATTCGGGGGAGCAGCGCTAAATTATGACCCAGCTAAGGAAAAGGAGTGGATAGTCACAAACGGACTGGGGGGATATGCCTCTTCTACCATCATCTGCACAAATACCCGAAAGTATCACGGGTTGTTGGTCGCAGCATTGAATCCCCCAGTAGGTAGGAGGCTATTACTCTCAAAATTGGAGGAAGAGGTCATTACAAGAGATAGGGGTTACCAGCTTTCGACGAATAAATTTCCAGACGTGATTTATCCAGAGGGCTTCAAGTTGCAGCGAGAGTTCGTATACGATATTTTTCCTTCATTCCTCTACTACCTAAATAACATATCAGTCAAAAAGACGGTGTTCATGATCCGGGGGTTTAATGCCACAGTAATATCGTATGAAGTGGAGAATCCCGGCGAACCATTTACTTTTAGGATGAGACCGTTAGTAAATTCGAGGGATTTTCACTCCAATCTCCATTCCTCTTTTATTGACTGGAGTTTTGAACAAAAAGTAGGAGACAAAGGCGTCGTAATCAAAGCCTCATTCGATAATGCGCCGGTATTAGTCTTAGGATCCGATCTCGCCGGTTATGCCAATGGGGGATTTTGGGTTTATGACATGGTATATGAAAAGGAGAGTTTCAGGGGCATTGATGATAGGGATGACCACTATTGTCCAGGAGAATTTTGGTTAGAAGTTGAAGAGGGAGTAACCAAGTTCAACATAATCGCCGTTGGGGGGGGCGATAATACACAAGGGATATTTGAAAGATTTTATTCGGATAATCCAAAGGCTTATGAAAAGTTGTTTGAAAAAGAAAGGACACGAATCGAGTCCGTTGTAAAAAGAGTTTACGATCTTCACAAGATCGGAGAAGACCCGAGGATTGAGGCGTTATCTATGATGGCGGACTCCTTCATCGTAGAAAGGGGGAGTGCCAAATCGAAGTCGATAATCGCCGGCTACCCTTGGTTCACTGATTGGGGGAGAGATTCGATGATATCCCTCCCAGGGCTTACCCTCGTCACCGGCAGATTTGAGGATGCGAAAGACGTCTTTAGAACGTATGCAAATCACTGTAAAGATGGCATAATCCCCAATAGGTTCCCGGACAATGGCGAAGAACCAGAGTATAATACGGCAGATGCCTCTCTCTGGTTTATCTATGCAGTGCATAAATTCTTGGAGTACGCGGGGGATTATGACTTTGTGAAAAACGAGTTGTGGAACACGCTGAAGGATATTATCGCGCAATATATGCGGGGGACCGAATTCGATATTCACATGGATGAAGATGGCCTGATCTCCGCTGGCACCGAAGATATCCAGTTGACTTGGATGGATGCAAAAGTCGGGGGTTGGGTAGTTACGCCGAGAGACGGGAAGGCAGTGGAGATAAATGCGTTGTGGTACAATGCCCTTAAGACCATGGAAGCTCTAGCTAAAAAATTTGGAGAGGACTCTTCGCTTTATAAGAAATTTTCAACTAAAGCTGGGAAGAGCTTTAAGAAATTTTGGAACGAGGAAAAACAATGCCTATATGATGTGATAAAAGATGACTTTAAAGATGATTCGGTTCGACCCAACCAGATCTTTGCAGTCAGCCTGCCCTTCAGCATTCTCGATAAAAATAAGGAAAAGGAGATAGTTGAAAAAGTTTTTAACGAGTTATATACTCCTTATGGATTGCGAAGTCTCTCGCCGAAGGATGAGGGATATATCGGATTTTATGGTGGAGACCAACTTCAACGCGATTCTGCATATCATCAAGGAACAGTGTGGCCATGGCTCTTGGGGCCATTCATAACAGCTTATATAAAGACAAATAATAGAAGCAAGAAGAGTAAGAGGATTGCAGAGAGACTTCTCCTCTCTCTGATCTTCGATCACTTAAAGGATGCAGGAATGGGAACGATCTCGGAGATCTTCGATGGTGATTCCCCCCATCACCCGAGGGGGTGCATTTCTCAGGCATGGAGCGTGGCCGAGATATTGAGGTGCTACATCGAGGATATCAAAGGGGGTAAATAGAATGCCGAGAGAGCTAGTACTTGGAAATGGAAACCTGCTGATAAATTTCGACAAATATATGAACATCAGAGATATCTATTTCCCTCATGTCGGCATGGAAAATCACGTAAGCGGGCATAAGTGCAGGATGGGGGTATGGGTAGACGGGAGTTTTTCTTGGATAGACGATTCTTGGGAGAGGAGTTTGAGATATAAAGATGAGTCTCTGGTAACAGACGTTATCTTAAAAAATGGAAATCTTGATCTAGAGCTCCACATCAACGATGCAGTGCACCACTCCAAGAATGTATTCTTGAGGAGGGTTGTGATAAAAAATTTGACGAGAGAGAGTCGAGAAGTCAGACTGTTCTTCTCCCACGACTTCCATCTGTACGGATCACAGATCGGGTGTACCGCATTGTACGATCCATCCGTCGGAGCGGTCATCCATTATAAGAAAAATAGATACTTCTTAATAAACGGATCTTTTGGGGGCAAGGGCCTCTATCAATACGCCGCGGGGAGTGCCGAAATTGGTCATGTCGAGGGGACGTGGAAAGATGCCGAAGATGGGATCTTGAGCAACAATCCCATTGCCCATGGTTCCGTCGACTCTACGGTGAGTTTGAGAGCAGACGTGCCCGCTGAAGGAGAAGCCACCGCCCATTATTGGATCGCCGTGGGTAAGAATTTTCCAGAGGTCAAGCGCCTGAATGGTGAGGTCGTCGAGGATATGCCCCAGCATTTGATCGACGAGACCGAAGTTTACCATAGATCTTGGGTGAACAAGCAAGATTTCAACTTTGCAGACTTGCCCGAGAAGATAGTCAAGATGTTCAAAAGGAGTTTACTCATTTTGAGGACGCAGATAAACAATAACGGGGCCATCATCGCTGCCAATGATTCGGATATCCTTCGATTCAACAGGGATCACTACAGCTATATGTGGCCTCGCGACGGAGCCCTTGTCGCTTATGGTCTAGATAAGGCAGGATATTTTGATATAACTCAAGGGTTTTTTAAATTCTGCAATAGGGTATTGACCGAACATGGATATCTACTCCACAAATACAATCCCGATTCTTCTCCGGCGAGTAGTTGGCATCCTTACATAGATGAAGACGGAAAACCACAGCTGCCCATCCAGGAGGATGAGACGGCCCTTGTCTTATACTCGCTCTGGAATCACTATGACCAATTCAGGGACTTAGAATTCATCAAATCCCTATACAAATCCTTCATCGAAAAGGCCGCCAATTTCTTGGTAAGGTATAGAGATCCAAAACTCAAATTACCGCTTCCAAGTTACGATCTATGGGAAGAAAGGAGGGGGATACTGACTTTCACCACCTCTGCCGTATACGCTGGATTGATCGCCGCGTCAAAATTTGCGGACTTGTTTGGAGAAGAAAAAGATGCAGAAAAATACAGAAATGCCGCAGAAGAAGTCAAAAGAGCCATGCAGAAATACCTTTATGACGAAGGCGAAGGACGATTCTTGAGGATGATAAATGTCGATGGCGAGGGCAGGATAAAGAAAGACTTTACAATCGAGAGCAGTGTATACGGCATCTTCGAATTTGGGGTCCTGCCGGCCGATGATCCGAGGGTGGTCAAAACGATGAACGCGATCAAAAATCGGCTGTGGATAAATACAGAAGTCGGAGGTGTTGCAAGGTACGAAAATGACCATTACCATCAAGTAAGCAAAGATATCAAAAACGTGCCCGGCAATCCTTGGTTTATCTGTACCATGTGGCTGGCGGAGTGGTACGTCGCCAAGGCAAAGAGCAAGGAAGATCTAGGAGACGCTCTAGAGATTTTGGAGTGGGTTGTAGATCATGCTTCGGAGTCTGGACTCTTGGCAGAGCAGGCCAACCCTTACACAAATGAGCCATTATCGGTCTCTCCATTGACTTGGAGTCACGCAACTTACATAATAGTAGTGATGAAATACCTGGATAAGTTGAACGAACTCGGCATTTGTTTGGTATGCGGCTCGCCAAAGATTACACACAAACATTGATGACAAAAATGAAGACCGTCTTGTTCGTATGTATCGAAAATGCTTGCAGGAGCCAGATGGCTGAGGCTTTTTTTAATAAATTTTCTAAAAAAGGAAAGGCGATCAGTGCCGGAACTAAACCCTCAATTGAAGTCGATTTAAAGGCGATTCGAGTGATGGGGGAGCTCGGCATCGATATGAGTAATCAAAGGCCAAAGACGTTGACCAGAGAAATGGTCAAGAGAGCGGACAAAGTTATAACGATGGGGTGTATGGACGCTTGTCCCGTTACACTTCCAAGGAAGACTATAGATTGGCAGATTGAAGATCCTGCCGGAAAGTCCATCGAAAAATTCCGCGAGGTAAGGGACGTTATTAAAAAGAAAGTGAAAGAGCTCATTGACGAGATGCCTCCATAATATGGATAATCTATGTTATAGAGATGTCAAGATTTCCAATCGCCCATCTCCGGAAACATTTATTAATCCGAACCAAACAAACTCATCAAGGGAATATCGAAGAAGGAGTGGCAGGAGGTAAAAATATGGTATTCGAGATGGGAATTGTTTCCGTGGGCATTCTTTATGGGTATCTGAAACCGGGAAAGGAGAAACCAGGAGATCTAATGTACAAAGGTGCGGAGATCGGTGTCATCCTGGCTTGTATATTCGCCCTTTTGATCGTGTTTGTGGGGGGCATTTCTTTTCCCCTAGCCATGGGGATTGGGATTATGGGATACTTTGGCATAATCGTTGGAGTAGTCTATTTCACCATTTTGTTCGCGGTAGGGGCAATCCTCGGGGATTTCCTTGAGGTTAGCATTGGGAGATAAAAATTCCAGTTAACACGATTTCAAAGTTTAAAATCGCCTATCTCCGGAAACCCCAATAATCTAGATCCACAGGCACATCACATCAAATATTACAGAGCTAGTCCAATGAGCTACTAGGGGGGACAAGACCGAACGCGTCTCTAGAGCAACATATCCGAAGACCAATCCAACGAAAAAGGAGTAAGGTACCTCGAGCCCAGGCTTTCCGATATGGACTATGACATAGGGAAGGGAGTGTAAGACTATTGCAATCCATCTGGCTTTCTCCTCACCCACGAAATTGAAAAACTCCCTCAAATTGAAGAGCAGAAACCCCCTGAAGAAAAATTCTGTATTGAACATCAACAGGGCCATAGCAGCTTCAAGGATGATGAGGTTCTTGATATTGGCCCTCGCCGGACCCCATATGGGGTAATAAGTTTTAAATTGTGGCATCTTTGCCCCATAGACCATTAACGGCAATGCCAGTATCACCAAGATAAAGGCATATTTTAAAGAGATTTTCCAATTTTGTAAAGATAAACCAACATCTCTAACACCCTCCTGAAATCCGAAAAGGATTGCTAGGGGGATCAATGAAAACAAGACCGTATTTAACGCCATCCATCCCCACAACGTACTCACATTTAGTAGTCTAGAAACGAGCCCCTCCACCAAAAGGATTGCCAATGCTACAATAATCAATATCTTTGTCTTCAT
>JBHIFP010000020.1:0-23857 GCA_046761145.1 Hydrothermarchaeales archaeon (SeqCode) | reverse complement strand
AATAAGAATGAGTTGATCATCTTATCCAATGGAACGCTTTTTAAGGGTGAGTTGCTCAAAAAACTGAGGAGGTTTAGAAAGAGTAATCTAACGCTCCAGGTAAGCCTCGATGGCCCGAACTCGAGGGTAAATGACGCAATCCGGGGCGAAGGGTCTTTTGAAAAGGCGGTCGAGGGGATCAAAAACCTGATCAAGATAGGCATGGTCCCCATCGTGACAACCACCATCACCAAGCTCAATGCCGATCATGTGGTAGAGATAACTGAGTTGCTCGCTTCACTGGGAGTAAAAGACCACCACATACTTTGGCTTCAAAATAGTGGGAGGGCTAAAAAAAGCCCCGAAGGCCTAGCAGTATCTCCTGAAAAAATTACAGAGATCATGCGCGACTTGATAGAAAAGTCCAAAAAACTCGGTATCGTTGTGGACAACGAGATGTCTCTTCGTGTCAGAGCAAAGGCGAAGAGGGGCAGAAAATACGACCTCTGTAACAGCTGCTTTGAGATGTTGAGCGTAGACTCAGATGGGCATGTATACCCCTGTGCTCCCCTCAATGGAGAGAATGAGTTTGGCTGTGGGTCCATCAAAGAACTTTCTCTAAAAGAAATCTGGCTGAACTCGCAACAAACTCGACGGATTAGGGAGAATAGCGTTCCGCTTAAAGATGGGTGCAACATCTGCCATCTGAGATTCATCTGTGGGGGCGGCTGTTTCTGTCAATCCTATTACGCTAGCCAAGCCGATGGAGGAGGCGATATCTCCGCCATAGACCCCTATTGCTCTACTCATAAGGACCTTCTTTACGACCTGCTTTGGGAAGTGGCGAGCCCCGATGATTACAAAAAGGAAGATAATGGATACGAACCGCCCAAGGTTTTTGCCTCTATGGATTCAAAGCTGCCTTCTTGCTATGTTCCCAGTACAAAGGTTACAGACTTCTCCTTTGAGATAGGGACATTTCACTGCTCCTGTGTCCTCGCGATTGATTTGGAAGGAGATGAGAAGATTATAAAGGGGGATGGTCATCGTTTGGCTAGAGACGCCTGCTTCAATGAATTGGCCCACGAATATGAAGAGTGGCTGAAGTCGCCCATCGGATTGGCGTATGATACTCTAGCCAAAAGGGCAGTATTTTCGCTCATCGATATAAAAGGAGGAAATCACATTCTAGATGTTGGATGTGGCACCGGCAATTACGCTTTGGAACTCGCTGAAAAGGGCGCTAAAGTCGTCGGAATAGACTCTTCGGAATGGATGTTGCGTATCTCCATAAAAAATGCAATGGAGAGGGGTATTCATATGGACCACAAACACGCCTTCGGAGAAGATTTGCAATTTCCAGATGAGACCTTCGATGTGGTTTTATGCATAAATATGTTGGAGTTCTCTCCAAACCCAAAAAAAGCCATTGAGGAGATGTTCAGAGTCTTAAAGAAAGGAGGGCAACTAATAATTGGTGTGTTGAACAAAAACAGCATTTGGGGATTTACTAAAGGAATAAAAAAGACCTTTGCCAAAGGGGCGTATTATGAAGCGAGGTTTTTCAGTCCCAATGAGTTGACAAGCCTACTTCCGATCGAAAAATCCAATGAAGCGAATCTCTCGACCACCATCTATTTCCCGCCATTGAATCAAAGGCACGTATTAAAAGCTTCAAAGGTTTTTGAAGGGGTGGGACAGAGGTTGTTTCCCTTACGCGGTGCTCTAATAGTGGTAAAGGCGGAGAAGACCGTTTGAGGTGTGATTTCTTGAACTCGGTGCTTATATTTGCCAAAGTTCCAGAGAGAGGCAAGGTGAAGACGAGGCTGAAGAAGACTAGCCCTCTGACCGATGACGATCTTCTACAACTCTACACCGCCTTTTTAATGGACACCATAATAACGGCAAGCAATTCAAAAGCAGACGCAATCTTCCTATCCTATCTATCGAGCAACGGAGATGCTTCAATTGATGCGATCATCGAAAATTGCAGATCAACGCGGTCAAAGAAGATCGTAACCTTCCCTCAAGTTGGAGATAATTTCGACGCCAGGTTTACCTACGCCGTGAAAAAAGTCAGTGAAACCACAGACGGGAATATCGTGGTCATCGGGAGCGACTCTCCGCATCTCCAGCCAAAGGTAATCGACGAAGCTTTTGATTTCTTGGCAGAGCACGGGGGCATGGTGCTCGGACCAAGTGGCGAGGGCGGAGTATACCTCCTCGGATTAAAGGGCGGCTCTCCCATCGATTTAGAAGGAGTATTCACCTATGGTGTTGAGATCGAGAATCTGGTCAAGATCGCCAAAGAAAAAAGAATGCCCCTTTCATTGTTGGGAGAGGTGACAGACGTCGACGTGATCTCAGATTTGGTAACCCTCATATGCAACCTAAATGCGATGTCGTATTCCTCGAAATTTGAGGAGGTATATTTACCCAAAAATACCATCGAGGTTGTCGAAAATCTGGGTCTTCGAATTGTGGGGTCTGAGGGGGGTATCAGGGGGAGGAAAATAGTAAAATTGTAATCAGTGGCCTCTTCTATACCCACTCTAGGTCGAGGGAAATTAGGAGTCGTAGAGATCGTCTGCTAGATATGATGTTCCGTAGTAAGTTGGAACTTCATCGACTTTCAGGTATGTAACTTCGTACTCATCTTCCAATATTCCCAAGAATCCATCTAACTCCTCGATATCGCTATTTGTCAATTTATGAGGATGAATAAACATGACAAATGGGACGCCCTCCATTGAACTTCTATTTGCCATTGTTGTCAATTTTGATAAGTTGTTTAATCTAATTTCGGATGCAGTTACGGGGACTTCAATGATGCCATGTAAGTCATAAAACGGCTCTGGATTGGAAAAGTTTTGATATATACTGCTGTCCACCTCTATCCCTGCGTCTCTCAAGACCGCAAAATATCTTGGATCTCTCGCCCAATTGACGACCAGAGAAGGGCTCCTGAATATCTTGGGCGTTGTGGCGTTGTCGATTGCTCTCATTATCATTCTTTGATTTATTTTTATATCGCCATAGAATGCTTGGGGCGTCTTAAAACTGCGATCCCAGACATAGTTTGGAGAGGTGTTGTAGACCCCCTCAATTATCGCTGCATCTTCTTCTCTAAATACCGGGAAATGTTGGGAGTAGGTATGCAAACCCACGGAATAACCCCGTGCATATATCTCTCTTACAGATTCTGGATATCTATCTGCAGTTATGCCGGAGATGAAGAAGGTAGCAGTCGCACTGTGATCCTCTACAACCCTAAATATCGATGGTAAGTTCTCTTTACCTTTCTCGGTTATGAGGTCCTCGTAATCAAAACTCAGCACGACAACTAGGGGATTTTTGATCCTCGGTATCGATGAATTCGACGCATTGTAATTCGACGAATTATGTGAGTTATTAAAAGGCGTTGTTGGCGTCTTTTCTTGGATCAGTAAAGTATCTCCAACTGTTATGCCCAGTAGGAAGATGAGGATTATACCAACTACCCTCTTGTTCATCGAGATGCCTCCTAAAATGACTTCGGTATCTGTATACTGAGGTCAAGATGATATTGTAGAAATTTGATGTCATGATTCTTTCAACTTCTCGGTCAAATATATCCTATTCTTCCTACCAATCTGCTCTTTTCTTATCGCACCCCTCTTCTCCAATTCTGATAGGATTTTGCTGACCTTTGCCTTTGAGAATCCGGTGAGATCCTGGATTTTACGTTGAACTATCCCATCTGATTCCATTATTATCTTCAGAATGGCCTGTTCATCTTCCTTCAGAATGTCTATCTTCTCCGATATATCTCTCTTCCTGAAGAGAGAGAGCTGCACCCCCCGCCTTTCTGCCATTATATAGAATAAAAGCAAGACCGAGATGATAGCGAGGGATGCGGATAAAAGGGGGAGATATTCGTACCAAGTTGGGAAAGGAGGAGGGGTTACAGGAGGTTGAGTTGTGGGAGGCAAGGTTGTCGGTGGAGGGGTTGTCTCTACAACCAAAGGTTCGTATTTCACAAAGAGTCGAAACTCGGTGGGGTTCTTCTCCGCCCACCTCAAAATTATGTGTCTTCCATCGGTAGTTATCCCCTCTGGCATTGGGACGATATTGGCCTCGCCAGGCACGATCCCCATGCCCTCTGGAAGCTTGATACTAAGTTCGAAGTTCTTAACGTTTGCCAGTAAAGAGTATGCCGTCGACAAGATGTATGTCTTGTTGTACTCGGAGACCCTTGACGGGCTCCGGAATTCGTGGATTATGGTGTATTCTGCCCCCGGTTTTAAGGAACCCCTAAAGAAGACCTTCACGTATGTTTTGTCACCCCTATATGCGGTATCTGACTCCAACCCCCCATGGGAATCATAAGACCTGAGATCCTTAATCTCGCCGTTGAAAGGATAGTTGATCTCCTTGAGGTCATAATCGTGGTTGTTCACTATCGTTATGGCAACCTTTTCTTGTAACGCTTGACCTTCAACGATGGCCTCAACATTATAATTCTTGATCTCTTGGGCACCTACCAAAGGGGATAAAAGGAGGAATATTAGAAGTATGATTGACTTTTTCATAGGGACCCTCAAAACATCCTTTCCAGCGCCTCTCTTCCTGTCATGCCCTTCTGTATACCGACCCTCTTGGCATTTTCCGTCAATTCGACGATCTTCGCGTCGAGTGCTTCATCAAAATTTGAAACGCCCGAAACTTTGCAAGCTACATCACCAACTCTTTCTGCCACTCCTACGTTTAAATAGCCGCACATCACAAATCCTTTGTCCGCCTTGATCAAGATCAGCGGGGCATTCTGGAGATCGAAATTCACCCCGATGCAAGTGCCATTTTCGAGATCGATCTGCTCTATGATCATATCCCTCGAACCCTATGATCACGTCCTCAATAACTCCACTACAGCCTTTTATAACTCTCTAAGGCATCTCCCAACACGGGGAATTCCCTTCGTATCTTCACAACATCTGATATATCTATCTCTGCTTTTAAAATACTTTCCTCGTTGCCACCGCTTACTATAACATCCCCCCAGGGGCCAATGGCCACCGACCCCCCGAAGTACGTATGTTTTGGATCTCGACCGACCCTATTTGTAGCTATTACGAAATATTGGTTCTCGATGGCCCTAGCCCTCAAAAGAGCCCTCCAATGCTCTTCTCTAGGGTCCGGAAACTCGGCCGATACTATTACAACCTCTGCGTTTTGCTTCATGAACTCCCTGAACAGCTCTGGGAATCGGATGTCATAGCAAATGGCCAATGCCAATTTTCCTAGTTTGGTATCTACAACCCGAATCTCATCCCCCTGAGAAAAGTAATTCTTTTCTCCCTCAAATAGATGAATTTTCCTGTATTTGGCGAGGATGCCATCTTTACCAACGAGAACGAAGGTGTTATAAATTTTATTTTCGTCCCGTTCTATGATCGTACCCCCCACAAACACTCCCCCGCACACATCAGATATCGCGTCTGTAGTTTCTCCGGGCACCTTTTCGGATAGTTTTTTAAAATTGGCAAAATCGAATCCAGTCGTGAAGAGCTCGGGGAACAAGATCAGCTCCGCATTTGAAGATTGAATTAATTTTATCGCTCTATTCAGATTCCTCTCTTTATCCCCAAGGGTTATATCGATCTGCGCCAACTCTATTTTCATGATAACGTCTTGAGTCTATTTTCATATAAAAAGTAGGCTGTTGACTCATTTGAAAAGATCATGGAGGTTTATCCGAATATCGCCCAACTTTCCGCCATAGTTCGCGGCCGTGATCTTTCTTACACCTTCAACATCGGTCGCGGCCATAATGCCCGATTGCATTGCCTCTTTTATGGCATCGGTAGAGATCCCATCGATCACGATCTCAACTACGGAATTAACATCGCCTAGTATTTTTTTTCCTTCTCCCTTGTCTCTCAGTGTGGGGCAATATGCTTCATTTGTCGTTGCGCGCATGAACCTGTACTTTCTTGACCCCACCTTTGATCCCGATGCATTGACGCCCCTAGGAAAAGGCGTTATAGCCCCCTCAACACCCGCAATGGCTTCTGCTGCCTTTTCTCCTGATTGCAATGCTATTTTTTGGTCCTTTGCCTGAATCAAAAAATTTCCTCCAGCAACACCCTTGCCAATTCCGAATTCCTTCTCAATCATGAACTCCCCCATCGTTATCGGGATAGAGACGACGTCTCTCCCATAAAGATTTTTTATTTCTTCAAAACCGTCTCCAAAGAATCTCATCTTATAGCCGACATCAAGTTTCTCATCAGAGTCAGAATAATTCCACACAGCGGTCGTCGGAGCTGTCAAGACGCATTGCCCAATCCGGCCGAGAAGTTCGTGGGTCATCTTTTTCCTTGAGGCCCAAACCTGTACAACACATCCCGGTCTTCCGTCGGGCGTTTCGTCCGAAGGTAGCATCTTTTCGATCCCCGTCTCGGCAGAGCAGCCTATTATCGAGGTCCCATATCCCGTCATCTCTGTAGCAGCTGCCCTGGCCCACCTCTCATTGACAGCGGTAATCAACAAACGCGAATAAAATCCGATAAACGCCTCGGCATAGGTGTCTTCAATCTCGACTCCGTTAATCTTCATCTTAAGGTCTCCGACTCCAAGAAAGAATAAATAACCTTCTATTCAAAGAGTTCCTTCCATCTCCGATCGATATCATCTTGTATCTTATCGATCATCTCCTCGCTTAAGTGTCGGAACCTCCTCTGGAGCTTCAGGTAGTCCTTTACCATGACTTTCTGAGTCGGTTTGTAGGTTATCTTGGTCTTGCCGTCCTCGATCTCGTATAAAACCCACATTCCCGTATCTACAGCCAACCTGGCAATTTCGATACTCTTTTCGGATGCGGATCCCCAACCAGGGGGACATGGGGCATGGACATGGATGTAACAAGGCCCTTTGATCGATGCTGCCTTTTTTACCTTTTTCATATAATCCAACGGAAAAGCTACCGAAGCGGTTGCGACGTATGGAACGCCATGAGCTGCGATAATGTGAGGAATGTCCTTCTTTGGTCTATCCTCGCCGAAGGAGACTTTCCCTGCAGGGGATGTCGTAGTAGAGGCCCCAAAAGGAGTTGCACCGCTCCTTTGCACCCCTGTGTTCATATATGCCTCGTTGTCGTAGCAGATGTAGGTCATGTCATGCCCCCTCTCCATCGCTCCGCTCAGGGCTTGAAGGCCTATATCCACTGTACCACCGTCTCCTCCAAAGGCTACGACATTGACGCCTTCTTTTCTACCCAATGCCTTCAACCCAGCTTCAATGCCACTTGCGACGGCAGCGGAATTCTCAAAGGCTACATGGATCCATGGGATCCTCCACGCTACCTCTGGATAAGGGCTCGAAACAACCTCCATACACCCCGTTGACTCAGATGCTATGGTATTTTTGCCCAAGGCTTTTAACGCCAGTCTAATGGCTATTGTGCTGGCACAACCCGCACAGGCCCTGTGACCTGGGGCAAATAACTCTTCGTCCGGAACTTCCTTTATATTTCGCGAAAACCAATAGCACCTATTCGCGATCAAGTTAGCACCGCACTTCTCTCTACACTTCACATAACTCGGCACGTCGACAGCAACTTCCATCTGATCACCTTTTCAATCCTAACCATGTGATCTCTGGGACTTCCTTCTCCATTGCAGATTGTGAGATCGATATAGCCTCCCTGATGTTATCCATGGTTATATCCCTCCCTCCTAAACCAGCAATAAATCCAAGGATCTTCGGATTAATATCGGAATCGTAGAGGATATCCCTGATCTCGGCGTATAAAGCACCTTCACCTAAACCGATTGAGACGTCCTTTTCAATAACACTTACGACTTTGGCGTTCTTTAAAGCTTTTAATATCTCTTCTTTAGGCAAGGGTCTGAATACTCTAACCTTTAAGACGCCGACTTTAACCTCGTCCGTTATTTCATCGACCACTTCTTTAATGGTTCCAATGACGGATCCCATCGAGACTATGACTATATCGGCGTCCTCGGTATTGTATTCCTCGACAATGCCATAGTCCCTTCCAACAATCCTTCTGTATTCTTGGTTTACCTTTTTAATAACCTCCAGTGCATTCCTCATGGCCTCTTCTTGGGCAAACCTCAATTCCGTGTATGCCGATGGATCGGCAAAAGCGCCCTGAGTCATGGGATCATCGGGGTCCAGATATAAACTCGGCTTGTAAGGCGGCAAAAATCTATCGACAATCTCCTTGTCGGGGATCTCAACGGGTTCGACAGTATGCGTCAAAACGAATCCGTCCATGCAGATCATGGTGGGGAGATATACGTTTTTATCTTCGGATATCCTGTAGGCCTGGATCGTCGTATCTAATGCCTCTTGATTTGTCTCGACGTACATCTGGATCCAGCCAGCATCCCTTTGAGCGATGGAATCCTGCTGGTCATTCCAGATATTTATAGGAGCCGATAATGCCCTGTTCGCATTGACCATAACGATGGGTAACCTCATCCCAGATGCGATGAATAACATCTCGTGCATCAAAGCGAGACCCTGAGAAGCAGTGGCGGTAAAGGTTCTAGCGCCTGCTGCCGAAGCCCCTATAGTAGCGCTCATGGCGCTGTGCTCAGATTCCACCTTGACGTACTCGCAGTCTAATTCGCCATCGGCCACAAATTGTGCAAGGTCCTCTACTATGTGAGTTTGAGGAGTTATCGGATATGCCGCAATTACATTGACATCACAGAGCTTGACTGCCTCTGCCACTGCACGACTACCGTGCATAATATCTCTTCTCGGCAATTACTTCTCCTCCAACACCATCTCTATCGCGCCTGTTGGGCATTCGTTGGCGCATATTCCGCATCCTTTGCAGTAATCGAGATCCACCTTATACTCCCTCCGCCCATCTTTAATTTCGATTATTATTGAGGCGTCTGGACAATAGACCCAGCAATTTCCGCAATCTATGCATTTCTCCATGTCGAATACTGGCACGAAGGTTCTCCAACCGCCTGTCTTAGTTTTCGTCGTATTTCCAACGTCCTTTATTGACCCGGCCAAGGAAACCTTCATGGCGAACCCCTCGCCTTGGAGTAAGCGGTCTCAATTGCCCTGACATTCTTCACGGCTAACCTCTCCGAGAAGCGGTGCATGATCGCCTTCTTTAGAGAGTCCAGAGAGACCTCTCCAGTTGCGGCGGCGAAAACTCCGAGCATCGATGTATTGACGATTGGAACGCCGAGCACTTTCAACGCTATCTTTGTAGCATCCGCAGTGCAAACTTTGGCCTTTGTATCGACGTTGATCTCATCCGGCTTTTTCTCTGTATTTATGATCACCATTCCCTCATCTTTCAACCCACTTGTAACATCTATGACCTCGAGGAGAGTAGGGTCCTGAACGACGACGTAGTCCGGCTTGTAGATCTGACTTCTCCTCCTTACTGGCTTGTCGTCGATCCTGGAGAAGGCGGTAACTGGCGCCCCCCTTCTCTCGACGCCGAAGAAGGGGAAGGATTGACAGTATTTTCCGTCATAAAAAGCCGCCATTGCGAGAATATCCGCAGCAGTGACGACCCCCTGCCCTCCTCGACCATGAAACCTAACCTCTATCATGACCTCACCTAAAATCCACTGGTTTACTCATTATGAATTATATATAACTTTATCGATTACAAACTTGACGGACAAATATCCAAAGATCCATGTTATATTGTAGCATGACTCTTTTTGAGATAAGATAGAAAAAAATAAATAAGCGAAAAAAGAGAACTCTTCCACATATCGTCTCCATAACCTCGCTTGCCTTATTTTGGTTGTGAAAAGGGTGGTGAAAGGTATATAAGAGAGACTCGGCAAATTGATATTTTTCAGGAGAAATCGAGTGAAATGAAAGTTATGATAATAGGCCTGGGGCAAGCGGGTGGTAAGATAGCAGATCTCTTCCTGAGGGACGACCGACGGAGCCATGTTCCCCATACCTTCGAGGCGATTGCTGTAAATACTGCGACCTCGGATCTTATGGGCTTGACTTATATGCCCCCAGATGATCGGATACTGATCGGAGAGACCGTTGTCAAAGGGCATGGAGTGGGCGCAGACAACAAACTCGGGGCAGAGATAGCTACCGATGAGATCGAGATCATCTTAAATCGAATCTCCAAGTCCGGAGTTTCGGATCTCGATGCCTTCATGGTAATCGCGGGGCTTGGGGGGGGTACCGGAAGTGGGGCGATATCTGTTATTACAAAGCATCTGAAAGAAGTTTACGACGAACCCGTATATGCCCTTGGTATACTCCCTGCCGAAAATGAAGGCGACATCTATACGCTGAATTCTGCACGAAGTCTGAAAGCTCTGTTGCCCAATGCAGATGCCGTGCTCTTGGTCGATAATGGGGCATTTCTTAGGGCGGGAGAGAGCGTCAAAGAAGCATATGATCGGATAAATGCAGAAATCGTTAAGAGGATGGGGATCATCGCGAGGGCTGGCGAGATAAAGTCGAAGAAGGATGTTGCGGAGATGATCGTCGACTCCTCAGAGATCATAAACACTTTGAGAACCGGCGGCATCTGTAGTATAGGATATGCATCGGAGATGATCAAGGCGCGTAAGATGGGATTTTTTGCGAGATTATTTGGCATATTCCGCAGAAAAAAGTACGACATTGGGAGGGCATCGAGGATACTCTCGGTCACAAAAAGGGCTGTCAAGGGGAGATTGTTATTGCCCTGCGATTATAAATCCGCTAACAAGGCCTTGATAGTTATTGCAGGGCCGCCCAGCGAGTTGGATAGAAAGGGGATAGAAAAGGCTAGGCAATGGTTGGAGGGTAGTATATCCGGCGCTGAGGTTAGGGGTGGAGATTACCCTCTAGCCCGCAGTAGATATGTTGGCTGTGTAGTCTTACTATCTGGGATAGCTAGTGCCCCTAGGATAAGGACGATGCTGGAAAGGGCCAAATTTGTCCAAGAAAAAGTAGGCGAAGAGCCCAGAAAAGAGAAGGACCTCGAAACCCTTCTTGGAGAGATCGAAGGATTGTAGGTGGGGGATGATGCTATCTCTGATCGGCATCGGAGGGGCCGGATGTAGGATAGTTGATAATTTCTATAAAAGAAACGTCGTTGCACAGATAATAACAAAGATATCCAGCAGAGGGGAGAACTTTAGAGGTGTTGCCGTCGATACCTCCGATAACATAACTAAATTGAATAATATACCCATACCAAATTCCATATTGATAGGCAAAAGTAGGGCAAAAGGTCGCGGAACGGGCGTCGACGTCGAGCTCGGAAGGAAGATTATGTCCGAAGAAGCCGGGCTCGTATTGAATACCATGCGAAAGGCCGGCTTTAAAAAACCCGAGATGCTGGTGATCTTCGCGGGGCTTGGAGGAGGCACCGGGACCGGAGGCATTTCAACTCTTGTAAAGAAGACCAAAAAGGTCTACAAGGTACCGGCGCTAGGGGTATTTATCCTTCCATCTAAGGGCAAAGGAAGAGTATATTTGAAGAACACATACCTGAATTTTCAGGACGTAATTTCATCTGTGGATGGTGCCATCTTCGTAGACAACGATGTCCCGACGAAAAAAGGGGAAGATATACCTTCTACCTACAAGATCGTCAACGACTCCATATACAACTTCTTTATGTTGGTCATGTCGGTAGAAGAGTACCTATTGAAGAATGCCCTGAACAAAATCTCGACGATAGGGTATGCAAAGGATAAATCCAAAGATATCTCTATAAAGGCTACTATAGAGAGGATGTTGAGGGATGAGATATTCCTCAAGTTCGATCCCAAAAAATGCGAGAAGATGGTCTTCATTGCCCGCGGTGATCTAGGGGCACTTTTCGATCAGGATTTTGCAAGGGGCTGGGTCAAGAAAAAATTTGGTTATGAGGTGGAGTTCGTCTTCCGAGAGGAACCGGGCTCTAGGTATACTGAGATGGGGTTGATGATAATAGGGATAAAAGATTTAAGTAATAGATTCGACGATGTAAAAGAGGAGATCGAAGAAAAGAGAAGATCGGAGCTCGACGACCTCTTGGGCGATATCCAGTCGATATTCTAGGAGGATATGAGATGAATAAGGGTATTCTTCTATTGATTGTTTTGGGGATGGGGATGTTGGTAAGTGTGGGCGGTGTAAGTGCCCTGGCTCTGGACTACCTGATACTAAAGGAACCCCCTACTTCCACTCCCAAAGAGATAGTAGATTCAGGGGCCCCGGTTGGGGTGGATATCACTTTAATTAAAAACCCGGAGAGTATTCGCCCCCAGAATGCAACTCTCAACATATCTTTAGAGTTGGTGAATCCTACAATAAAGTTGACTATCGATGACGTTACCGAAGTCTTCTTCAATGAATATCAGCTTGAAAAAGAACTCGATACCGCAAAAGTTGCACTCATAAATATCAAAATCGATGGAGAGGCACAGACGGTCAAGAAGAAAGTGAGAAGGACCATCGTCGATGTCAGGACCCATGTATACTATGATCCGGAGAATCGAGGAGTTGAAGAAGAGGTCTCCATACCTCTCTATATCACAAACCCCACGATTGAAGAAGCAGTAGATGCTCTTGAGGATGCGAACGACAAATATAGTGAAGCCAGAAGCAGGTTATATAACCTAGAAACCCGAGGGGCTGACGTAACTGATCTAAAAACCAGATTGCAGAACGCCAGATCGATAATAGATAGCGCTGAGCACTCTCATGACATCGGACAGCCCATACAGGCAAAGAGATTGGCCGAAAATGCGATCGAACTCCTGAATGGTATAATCGATGATGCGAAGGAGCTAGAAAGAACCACTGCGCAGACCACCGATATAAAGAGGTACTTGACCATTGCAGCAACTGTTATAATTGTTTTGGCAGCTGTGATGTATCTCAGAGGGCGAAGAGAGGAACTGGGTTAACCCTTCTCATTCTGATCCTATTGGGTGTAGATATTGAAACCATTTATAGTTGGAGTTGGAAGGGCGGGCTGTAGAATAGCCAATCTATTCTTCACCGAGGGTAGCTCCAAAGTGAAATACACTGGTGTCTTGATCGATACGGAAAAGTCGGAGTTGGACTTCTCCAAAGGTTACAAGATCGTAATCGGGGAGAGATACCTAGAAGGGAACGGGACCGGGAAAGATCTGGAGCTGGGAAGAGAGATCATGGAGGGGGAGAAGGTCGGCATCGTTGAGAAGATGGATAGGGTGAGAGGGGAGCCAGACTGTTTCTTCGTTATATCCTCTATTGGGGGCGGAACAGGTGGTGCAGTATCGTTGCTGCTGGAGGAGATGAAGAGGAGTTATGTAGAGCCCATATACTACGCAGGGATCCTCCCTTCAGAGGAAGACCTTAAGGAGGTGATCGAGAATTGTTCGATGGCTTTTAAGGATATCCTCAAACATTCCGATGCCCAATTTCTCATAGACAACGACCTCCTAAAAAAAGGGCAAAGACTGAGGGGGAGATACAACACGATCAACAGGAAAATCTACAGGTACTTCAACTCATTGTTCGAGGTCGGCGAGGTCAAATCGCGGGAAGATGTTGGGACAAATATGGTCACAACGGGGGATATACTGAATACTCTGGCTGGCGTCAGCACTATCGGCATAGGTCGGCATGAATTGGAAGGGGGAGGTATTGGGGGTATATTGGGGCATAAGGAGGAGGGTATAGATAAACCTGAACTCATAGTCTCCCTGACCGAAGAGGCCGTGGAAGACCTCCTCGTGGAATTCGATATCGAAGACGCTCAGAAGGCACTGGTCGTGGTCTCTGGTCCAAAGAGGTATCTCGATTTCCTAGGGAGTATCCCTGCCAGACTCTGGGTCGAGAAGAAGACCGGAGGCGAGGTTAGGGGAGGAGATATGCCGTCGAGGGACAAGAAGAACCTCCAAGTCATGCTCGTTTTTTCCGGTATAAAGAAATCGGAGAGGGTAAAGCAGCTCTATCGACTGGGGAAAACGGCGAAAGATGAAGGCGCTGCCCCCCATAAAATTGCAGGGATCTTCGAAAAACTGAGGGATCTAAACTCCAGGATATCTAAGGTCGGAAAGGAAGTTGAAGACATTTGCGATGAGATAGGGGGAATGCTCGGCGGAGAGCCCAATGGAGAGGAGTAAGGAGGATCGACTTTGACCTTGCCATCTTCTCGCTGCTCCATATAGTCATGTGCCGAGGAAAGATTTATGTATATTATATCCATGATTAAAATTCCATGGGTAGTTACATTACAAGTATAAGTGAACTTCTTGGATTGTCCGAAGAGACGGTCTCTCTGCTTTTGATAGCAATCGTCGTAATCTTGTTGTTGTTGAATATCGTTCAGGTCATAATCACAAAGCTGCGAAACAAGAAGTATGCCGACTTCGAGGAATATGTCGAGAACGCGACGAGAGAGAGGAACGAGCTGAACACCAAGGCAAAAAGGCTGGAGAAGGAGAAGAATCACGTGATAAAGCAGTTCGAAGAGTTCTTGGCAAAGTACAACAAGGAACGGGAGAGGATGGCCTCGAAAGAGGAAGAACTCAAAACACGGATAAAGGATTTCGAGGAACAGGTGACGAAGATCGCCGCCATGGAAGAGGAGATAAAGTTTTACAGGACAAAGATAGGGACTATGAAAAATGAGAAGGCCGAGATGGAGGCCAAGTTCGAGGCCGAGAAGTCCGCCATAAGGGAGGAGCACAATGCAGAGATCGAGAAGCTGCAGGGGGAGATGGAGAAATTGGCCGTGAGCCACGAGGAGGAGAAACGGGAGATGATCAAGCAATTCAGGGATGAGAAGGCCTCCTTGACCGGAAAGCACCAATTGAAGATCAAAGAGTTGGAGAAGGAGAAAGAGGGGATGGAGAAGGCTCACGCGGAGAGGATAGACGAGATCAAAACCAAGAGCAAAGAGGCCATATCGAAATTCGCCGCGGAGAAGGAAGATCTGATCGCCAAGCTGAGATCCGAAAACGAAGAGCTGAAGAAGGATAACGAAAAGCTCAAGGAAGAGATCAAAGTCCTGGAAGTGGAACATCTTTAATCGGGGTAGCTCTCATGCCAAACAACGCCGAGGTTATACCGGAGATCGAGGGGATCATCAACAGACTCGCGCTCCAGATCGGAGTGGTCATTCTATTGGCATTGATCTTGACCTTCTTGTTGTACCAATTCAAGATCCGAAAGAGGGGAAGAGTCGTCCGAAAAGTTCCGGGAAAAGAGGACAAAGAGAGGATCGCCATGGCCGCCAAGATAGAGGAATTGGAGATGGAGAATCGAGAGATGAGGGAGAGGTTGAGAAAGATAGAGCTCGAACAGGTGGAGGGTGGCGAGGCGATAGTCGAGAAAACCGAGGGACTGGAGAGGAAGATGGCTGAGCTCGATGAAGAGTTAATCCAGATTGAAGCGATGAAAGATGCCTTGGAGCACCACAGAGTTCGAGTGGGGAAGTTGGAGAATGAGAAGACGAAACTGCTGAAAGAGATACGGGACCTGAAATCCCTCCACAAAGAGGAGAGGGAGAAGCTGGTCAAGGAATTCGAGAAGGAGAGGGAGAAATTAAAACGGGAATTCGAGGAGGAGCGAAAGAGGTTGAAGGAGGAGAAGGAGGAGGTGAAGCGAAAGGCCAAGAAGACCATAATGAAGCACGAGAAGGACAGGAGTGGCTTGATAAATAGGTTGGAAGCCGAAAACAAGAAACTCAAGGAAGCCATCAACAAGATGAAGGAGAAGCTGGGGATATGGGAGTCCATTGAGGATATCGGATGACCTATGAAGAACTCTTAGACGAGTACACAGCTTTGATAAATAAAAGATTGGAGTCCCATCTCGACAAACTGTTAGCAAATGCTGAGGATTATCATCCTTTTATTCATCAAGTTTACGATGCCATTGGAGAGTACATCTCAAGACCGGGGAAGAGACTCGCTTCTTGCAGTACGCTCCTGATATATAAAGGCTATACGGGAGAGGTGGACGAGAGGATCTTGAATGCGTGCATAGGCGTCGAGATATATAGGCATTCCATCTTGATCCACGACGATCTGATCGATTGCGACGACTTCAGACGCGGAGGAAAGGCCTTTCACAAGCTCTTTATCGAAGGGAAAGACGAGAGATTTGGTGAAGGCTTGGCGGTCTTCACGGGGAATATCCTATTCGCTTTATCGCTCCAAACGTTGAGCAACTCCGGCTTTGAAAGAGAGTTGATAGATAAAGTCATTGTTTTATTTGTCGAAGATTTCAAGGATGTGGACGAAAGCCAGATTCTAGACCTCCTTTTCGAGTACGAAGAGCCAGACGAAGAAGAATGGCGAGTAATGGCATCCAAAAGGGCGGCAACGCTCTTCAAAACGACTATATTGACCGGCGCTATCCTAGCAGATGCACCCCCAAGGGACATCGAACTTTTGGAGAGGGCTGCAAAGAATATAGGATTCTCATTCGACATCCAAGACGACATTATCGGCACTTTCGCGACGGAAGAGCAGTATGGCAGGCCCGTCGGTGGCGACGTCATATTGAGGAAGAAGCCCCTCCACATCGTCTATGCTATGCAACTAGCGGATGAAGATCAATTGAAAAGGATGAGGGAGATTTTTGGAAAAAGGGAACTAACAAAGGGGGATATCGAAGAAATAAAGAAAATCGTAAAAGATACCGGCGGGTTGGCGAAGGCGATGGAGAGGTCGAGGGCCCATGCGAAGGAAGCATCTGAACTGATTGAAAAGACTACTATGCGGGATGAGACGAAGATTTTTTTTAAGGAATTCATCAACTATATTGCCGAGAGTTTGGATTGGTATAAGTGAGAAGCAGTTAATGAAACTGCTTACTAGAATCATGCTTAATCGTCTTCAATTTACTACATAGCAATAAGTCTTCACTTGACTACATAGCAATAAGTCTTCACTTGTTTATTTCAACTTTTCAATGATTTCTCTGGCTTCTCTATACACTTCTCTACTAATGTACATAGCCTCAGCCAATTCGTCCAATGAGCTAAGTCCGCTTTTTATGCTGATCTTTTTGTTCTTTATCCCCTCCACCAGTACCCCTATGCTCCCCCTCACTTTCAAACCCAAGGTTCTAGCAAGTTCCCTTGCCGCATCGTCGTCAAGGAGTAGTAAGTCACATTTTTCTTCCAAAGAATAAGAGACGATCTGGGCCTCAGCTGAATGTAGACCGAACCTGGAGAACCCCTTTCCAACAGTTTTGGCTTTGGTTACCTTTATCCACCCCTCTTTTATGCCCCCTTCTATAAGGAGCGCGTCTGGGAAACCTTCGCCTTTCCCTCTGTCTACTGCTTCCCTTTTAACGGCTTCTGTAATATGGACTTCTCCGTATAGATCTTTGAGAAGTGATAACTGCTTAATTCGGGCAAGGTGGATTATCGGTCCAGAATTACTCGCCACCTTCAAGAAGCTCACCCAACTCGCGCTTCAGTTCTTCTGCACTCAATGGGAAAGTCACGTTAGCGTCTCTTAATATATTCAGTATCTCTCTATATGAGACCCCTGTTATCTCCGCCGCCCTCCAGACGGTTATCTGATCTTTCCTCACCAGTTCTATGGCTTCTTGGACCTTCTCGACCTTTAGCCCCTCATCTATCAGCTTACGTATAGCGTCGGACCTGTCGATGCCCCTCTTTCTGGCCAGCTTCTCTATCTCTTTCAGTTGCGATTTATATAACCTAGTAGATAGGGTAGTGGTTTCCTCCATGATTATGCCTCAATTACAAATTATTAATTCGTAGTATATTTAAATTTATCTATATCTAACCACTCAAAATCGAGATATGCTTTAAACTTAAGATCCAACTTCCAGAAAGTTTCAATCTTTAAATTCCTCTGATGGAGGAAGCTTTCGAAATCCTTTTGGAGAAGTTAATCGTTTAGTTTCGACAGAAGATTTATTGAGACGATCTGCTTTTTTTCGCTTTCTCTCGTACTACTGCCATTTCATACGAAGTGAAGGTCGTGCAAAATAAAAGGTTAAATAACGCCATGCAAAGGCTCTATGGAGGATTACATATGCGCTTTGCACACATCGCAGATACCCACTTGGGCTACCGCCAATACAACCTAGACGAAAGGGAAGAGGACTTCTACAGCGCCTTTCACGAAGCAGTTGACAAAATAATCGGTGCCAAAGTGGATTTCGTCGTCCATGTGGGTGACCTCTTCGAAGAACCGAGACCCCCCGTGAGAGCTATGGTTGAGGTCAGGAATGCGCTGGACAAACTGGACGAAGAGGACATACCGGTCTTCGCGATAGCCGGAAATCATGATATATTGATGCGCAGGGGAGCGGTTCCTCCTCAAAAACTCTACAAAGATATTGAATTTCTCACCATAAACGAACCATGGCGCGAGTTCGATGGCATCTTCATAGGTGGTCTGCCCTACCACTCGAAGATCCACATAAATGCCCTTAAAGAGAGACTGAAGACTATAACCAAAGAAGCCGAGGGGTACGAGAAAAAGATATTGATGCTACACCAGGGTATCAAAAAATACTTTCCTCTGGAGTTCGAGTTGACGCTCGAGGATGTGCCCAAGGGATTCGATTACTATGCCC
Source organism: Hydrothermarchaeales archaeon (SeqCode) (assembly GCA_046761145.1). Classification (GTDB taxonomy): domain Archaea; phylum Hydrothermarchaeota; class Hydrothermarchaeia; order Hydrothermarchaeales; family SZUA-236; genus JBHIFP01. The sequence continues at coordinate 5,323 of JBHIFP010000020.1, read as the reverse complement.
TAGGTCACCTCCACATGAGGATCGTCGACGATCTCTTAGGAGGAAAGCTCGTCTATCCGGGCTCTACCGAGATCTGGCGGATAGATGAACTCAAAGATTACGAAATGAACGGCAAGGGCTTCTACGTCGTCGATGCCGAAGATTTCGATTTGGAGAGGTTCGATTTGGAGGATATAAGGCCCTTTGTCAGAAGAGAGGTAACTTCAGAGGACCTAAAAATTAGGGAGATCGAGGAGGCTCTGCGAGATGAGAAGAAACCCGTCGTAAACTTAACCGTCATCTCGGATATCCACGACTATCCTTGGGTCTATCAGAAGCTGGTAGACGAATTAAAGGGCGCTTTATACCTAGATATAAAGAGGAGGTGGACGGCCGAAGGGGAAGAGGTCTTTTCCGATAGGATCATAAATATCCGGGAATTGATCGACGATGCAATGAACGACTACTCTACGATGGAGAGGGACTACGCTTACACTGTGTTCAAATCGCTGTCGAGCGGTAACTTGGACGAAGCTCTGGCCGTTACGGAAGAGTTCTACAAGGTTTGGAGAGAAGAGGGTGAGAAAGAAAGAGAGATAGTCAGGCTGGAAGCCCAAAAGAAAGTGGAAAAGCCTGACCAAAGTACCCTGGAGGTCTTCAGATGATAATCGAAGAGGTAGGGATCAAGAACTTCAGATCCCACAAAGATACCAGGCTCCAATTTGACCAAGGTATATCCGTCATAGTCGGGAATAACGGCTCCGGCAAGACGAGCATTCTAGATGCCATCAACTTCGCCCTCTTCAAGCAGAAGCCCAATAGAGAGATAAGCGTGGACGACCTTATACGGAGGGGGGCAGAAGAAACCAAGGTCTCTGTAACCTTTTACAGCAATGAACGGATATTCAGAGTAACAAGAGGGAGAAGGGGGAGAAAGGCGACGGGCAGTGCCATCTATCAGATCGAAGATGGGGAGGAGATCATCCTTGCAGAAGGCGAGGATGAGGTAACCAGGGAGGTTGAGAGGATACTTAACATCAATGGAGAGCTCTTCATCAGCGCCATATACATAAAGCAGGGCGAGATCGACAGCCTGCTCTCTGCAACCCCTTCGGTGAGAAAGGAGCACATAGGAAAACTCTTGGGCGCACAAGACCTTGAGAATGCCTACAAGAACATGAGGGAACTGATAGGCGAGTATAGCCTAAAGATCGAGGGTCTCAAATCCGTTCCGAAGAACATCGAAAAGACCGAAGGGGCAATTGAAGGAGAAAAATCGGAAGTTGCCAAACTGAGGGACGAGATCAGAAGAATTGATGAAAAGCTGACGACTAAAAAAAGGGATTTTGAAGAGATAGAAAAGAAGATCGGACTGTTGGAAAGGTTGAAGGATTTAGAAAATATAAAGAAAGGTAACTACATCGAGATGAGGGGCCTCTCGGAGAAGATCGAGAAGATAAGTACATATGAGAAAGATCTGAAGAAGACCGAGGGTATCCATCGGAGGTATACAAATCTGGAGAGGGAGATCGATTCGTTGAAGGAGGAGAAGAGCAGGCTCGCAAAATATGTCGAGAGGGATACTCAACTGAAGAAGGAGCTTCTCCTGCAAGAGGAAAAAGTATCTGAGCTGAATAAATTTATCCTCGATGCCTTTGGAGAATGTGGCCTCCTCCTCAATACGAGGATCGAGAGCTATGATCAATTGGAGACGCTTTATTCAGAAAAAATGGAGGACATCGAATCGGGACTTGTCAAGATCAAAAGAGAGAAGGAGGAGGTATCTTCAAGGATAGGAAAACTCCAAGGGAATAATGAAGAGATCAGAAGGGCCATAAAAGAGCTCGAGGGCGCTGAAGATCGGTGCCCGGTATGCAGCGCAAAACTTACCCCGGAGCATAAGAGAGAGTTGCTAATGGGTTACTCCGAGAATGTCAAAAAAAATATGAAGGAAATCTCGGGCCTCGAGGAGCGGTTAAAGGCTTGGACTAAGGAAGAATTTGAGTCGGAAACTCTAAAACAGAAGATTCGTGGCATAAACCTAGGGGTCATAAAGTCGAGGATCGATGAAAAAACGAAGATAGAAGGCCTGAACTCAGAAATCAAGGATGCAATCGATGAGAATAAAAAGTCTCTAAAAGACTTGGCTGGTCTGGAAAAGACCTTAAAAGAGAAAGAAGCAGGGAAAGGTGAGCTCAAAGAAGGCAACGAACGATATATCGAGGCCAAACTCTTTTTGAGAAAAAACCTCCCTGAAAAAGAGAGCTTCCAGAGGCAGATTGACAAATTGAAGGCCGGGATTGAGAGGATAAAAAGGGAGATTGAGGATATCGCTAGAGAGATAGGGTACCGACCCGACATAGACGTTGAGTTGGGGAATCTGAAGAGGGAAAAAAGGCCTTTGTTAGACGAACTTACCGAACTGGAAAAAGAGAAAAGCGGTGCGGAGTCTGTAGTGAAGGAGAAGAATAGGCTGATCGAAAATTTGAAAAAGGAACTGGAAGAACTGAAGGGGAAAGAGAGAGAATTAGGGAGGCTCAAGGACTTCAAAATATTTCTGGAGAAGATAAGGGCGCTCTTCCACAAAGATGCGTTGCAGAAAGATCTCAGAGCCAGAGCCAAACCCTTGGTCGAGAGATACGCCGGAGAAGTCTTCGATAGATTCGAGCTCCCTTATTCGGACATCGCCCTGACAGATGATTTCAGCATGGTCCTGTACGGTCCACAAGGCGAAGAGGGTGTCGATATGTTGAGCGGCGGTGAAAGGATCGCTTCAGCTCTAGCATTGAGGATAGGGATAGCAAAAGCTTTGTCAGGTTCTACGATGGAGCTCATCATGTTGGACGAACCGACCATACACCTCGATGCAACGAGGAGACAAGACCTCGTCGAGATCATCAAGAGGCTATCCTCGATACCCCAAACCATCGTCGTCACCCATGACAAGGAGTTCGAGGGGGCGGCGGATACTCTGATAGAGGTCGAGAAGATAGAAGGGGTCTCCAAGGTAACATACGCGGAGTGATGAGGGGTATATGGTAATGGAGGCGGGGGGCCATAAAGAGATAAAGTTTTATAGATAGAGGGATGTAACTCCTGCGTATGCGTCGAGGGCTCTTACGGAGATATGAAGAGTACATAATCAGGGAGATAACAGCGCTTCTGAATATCCTTGGAGGACTCATAGTCGAAACCGTGTATTGCTTGCTATTGATAGCTGCGATCTTCGCCATAACCTACTTGATTGCGTTGGTGATCTGATGATCGGTGTCTTGACCAGGGAAGACTTCAAAATTATCCTCCATAATCTAGGGCACGTCACTGCAGTTGCGAGCTTTACCATGCTCGTTCCGGCGATTGCCGCATACTACTACCATGAAATTTACTTCTTGAAGATTTTCATGTTATCTTTCATCGTAACCTTTGTGGCGGGGACTATAACCTCCAAGGCCTTTTTCAGCGAGCACGACCTAAAGCTCAGGCATGCTATAGGCATGACCGCTTTGGCTTATCTGGTAGTGCCAGCCTTCAGTGCTATACCCCTGCTCTCCTTTTCACCGACCTTTATAGATGCCTTTTTTGAAACGGTTTCTGGTTGGACTACGACGGGATTATCGACGATCGCATCAAATGCAGACTCCTTCCCCCATTCGATAAACCTCTGGAGGCACTTGATGCAGTACGTGGGCGGTCTCGGGATCGTTGTTATGTCTCTCGTCATATTATCCAGGGCCAGGACTGGGGTGGAGAGCACGATATTCTACACCGCTGAAGGTAGGGAGGAAAGGCTCGGATTGAGCATCGTCTCCACAGTCCGCGCGATGTGGGGCATCTATCTGATGTTTTTAGTCTTGGCGACTGTGGCGTTATACTATGCGGGGATGGGCTGGTTCGATTCTCTCTGCCATGCGATGGCCGGTCTGAGCACAGGTGGTTTTTCAACACATAGCAATAGCATTCTATATTATAATAGCTACTTGATTGAAGCCGTTACGGCGGTGATTATGATTGTAGGATCGATGAATTTCGCTCTCCATTACGCGATAATTACGGGCCACTTTAAGGAGATAACAAAGAATATCGAGACCCAGACCTTTGCGGTTACTTTGGGCATCTTGTCCCTCTCAACCGTTTTGTGGCTTACCCTGACCGAGAGATATGCCTCTTTCTATCCGGGCTTTAGATATGGATTTTATACCATAGTCTCGGGGCTTACGACAACGGGATGGATGTCTGAGTCAGCCGGGAATCTACATATCTACTGGGCCCCCTTGGCATTGGTTGTAGTCGGCATAGCCATGAGCATAGGGGCAAGTACGTGCTCTACGGGGGGAGGGATAAAGTGCATGCGTTTCGGCATGATAATCAAATCGATATGGTGGAAGGTGAGGGACAGCCTAATACCAGAAGATGCAGTGGTGGTCAGAAAATTTCACCACATAAGAGATCATGTTATCACCGAAAAGCACCTCTACGAGATGTTTATCATGGTCTTCGCTTATATACTCCTACTCACCATCTCCACTCTAATAACGTCCGCATATGGCTATCCATTTAGTCAATCGTTCTTCGAGGCCGCTTCGGCCCTTGGAACGGTCGGATTGACCGTTGGTATAACGGGGGCGAGTATGCCCGTCGTTTTGAAGATATTGTATATCCTGGATATGTGGGCAGGGAGACTCGAAGTGATATCGATACTGGTCTTCTTCGCTTCTCTCAAAGGGTTACTTCAGGAATGATCACTCGAGCCTCGATAAGGTCTTTTCCAGGGCATCTTCTCTGGAAAGGACTACCAATCTATCGCCCGCCGATAACTCCATCTCGCCATGGGGTATCAGGGGCTTCTCCTTTCGGTAAACGAGAATGATCCTCGCCCCTTCCGGGAAACCTATATCTTTGACCAAAGTGCCTTCCAGATGGCTCCCTTTCTCTATCGTATGGCCCACCAACTCGATGTTGCCATCCAAGATAGCTATCGTCTTCACGTCCCTCGATACTACATTCCTGAAAAAAGTAGCCGCAATGCCCAAGGGGCTTATGACGGAGTTTACTCCCATCTGAGTAAAAAGTCCCTCGTTCTTCTGGTTATTTACCCTGGCGATGATTCTTGGGACCTCGTTATTCTTTGCGATCTGGCAGGCCATGAGGTTCGTCTCGTCGTTCCCGGTTGTGGCCATTAAAACATCGGCCCTCTCTATCCCCACATCTTCCAATTTATCTACGTCGGCCCCGTTGGCATTTATGACCAGAACATCCGATCCCTTTGCAAGTTCTTCACAGGCCTCTTTATTCTCGTCGATCGCTATTACCTCGTGCCCATCTTTCCTCAAGAGCTTTGCAACAT
>JBHIFP010000019.1:0-24184 GCA_046761145.1 Hydrothermarchaeales archaeon (SeqCode) | reverse complement strand
CCTCGGAGAACGAGATCGAGATAAAAACTTCCATTCAAGAGGACCTTCCCAAGGTTAGGGCAGATTTTGACGAGCTAAAGCACGTGCTTTTAAACCTCCTCGACAACGCCATAAAGTTCAACAGAAAAGGGGGGGAGGTGCTTATAGAGGCGGGGCAAAAAGGAGACGTCGTTGAGGTCAGCGTTTCGGATACAGGCATTGGAATCGCAGAAGAGCATCTGGAAAAGGTCTTCGACAGACTTTACCAGATCGATGTCAGCACTACGAGAAAGCACGGCGGAATCGGCATGGGATTGGCGGTTGCCAAAGAGATTGTTGAAGCCCATGGTGGCAGGATATGGGTCGAGAGCGAGATCGGTAAAGGCTCGCACTTCTGCTTCACGGTGCCGGTAGCATAAGTAGTTTTATAAATGTGAAAATCATTAAAACTAATTATGAGCGAAGTACTCCTGCCGAAAGAATTGAAAAAAGAGATGGATAGGTTCCCAGGAATCAACTGGTCTGTTGTAGCCAGAGAAGCGATAGAGAAAAAAATAGTCCTCCTCAAAAAAATGGATAGACTTTTTTCCAAAAGCGAGCTCAGCGAAGAAGATACAGTAGCTCATGGCAAAAAAATAAGCAAGAAGCTCAGCAAGGCCTACGAGGGCTGAGTTGATGGAGCTTGTGATAGATGCAAACATCTTGTTCGCGGCTCTAATAAAATCGGGCAAAACGCGAGAGCTCCTTCTGAATGATGAATTGGCAATTTACGCCCCGGAATTTCTAATCGAAGAATTTATGGAGAATCTCAAAGAGCTCGAAGACAAAGTTGGAGTTGGGAGAAGGGAACTGGAGGAAGTTGTGGAGGAGCTAATCACAAACTCCAACATTAAAATAATTCCAAAAAAGGAGATTGAGCCTTACATTTTAAAAGCCAAGGAAATATCTCCCGACCCGAAGGATTTTGTCTATTTAGCTCTAGCTTTGAGAAAGAGATGTGGAATATGGTCAAATGACAAAAGATTGAAGGTTCAAGGAGAGGTAAAGGTTTATTCAACCAAAGAAATTTTGGAGCTATTGTGACTGGTGCAAGGTCACGTTTAGGCAATAGTGCCATGGAGAGCGAAGTTGGCAAAGGCAGTAAGTTTACATTTATATTGCCGGTGGAGGCAAAATGATGAGCAAGATAATACTCATGGGCGATGAGCCGGATATCAGCTTATCCCTAAGGAGGCTCAAAAGGAGAGTTGCTGGCTGTTATAGGAGGGCTATTAGGGAAGTCTAGGAAAAAAGGTGAAAAATCACTTTATCCTAACTATGACGATCTCCCCATATAGCGATGGCCTTTTATAAACGATCTCGAAGTACCTTCTGTCCTCGAATTTATCTTTGTCGGTATCCACTCCATAATCGGAGGCGCTTTTGTAGTAAGATAGTAAATTGCCGTAATTGATCATATTATCCGAATAGAAGATGTGGGTGGAGTTGTACCTCTTTGCTATATCGTATGCCACTCTCGCGCTTGACGTGTTGTAAAGCACGAAGAGATCGTTCTGAACACTACCAGGGGCCCTGATATAGGGGTAATCCACATTTCGCAGGGGGAACACCCCACCTATCAACGCCTTTCCTCCAGTTACGCCCGCAAACATCTGGCTCCTATAATAATCCGCAATGATCCTATCCTCCGGACCCGAGTTTTCTCTAAACCATAAGGCGGCGTTGTACTCATCGACGGTCATGCCCGAGGTCTGGAATTTGGTATCGAGGCCGTATTGAGATATACCCGTAAAGAGCCCAACGATGAGAAGCCCGACCCACACCATCGAAGCGATCTCTCCACCAGCTCCTCTATTGTAAATATCCCCAGTCTTGTCAACGATCTTGAGGGTAAGAACCCCTATTGCCAGGGATAAGGGCTGGGCCAAAAAGCAGTAGAATCTGAAGCCTTCGAGGGGTTTTGCCAGGGTATACCACGCGTAAGCAATCTTGTTCAGTCTGAACAGAATAACCTCATTCTGGGTCTCGATGAATAGGGGGAGTGCCCAGAGCAATAATAGGAGGTAGTATTTCTCGCGCTTGATCGCAACGTATGCCATCGATACAAAGCCCAAAATGGCGGCTGTAGTGCCATAGGATGCGAGCTGTTCTTTTACTGGATATAACCCGCTGGATGTAACCAGGGCTTTGATCCACCACCAGTACAGGTTTTTGGGTAGCCACCAAGGCGCCGTCAACACCTGAGATATCGCCACAACCTTTGCGAGGTCGATCAACAAACCCTTTCCCGCCTCTTTCTCAAGGATCAAGGCTATTGTGACCATCAAGAGAATGAGCACTACAAGAAAATACGACAGGTGGGTGAGAAAGTTGATCCCAAGCAATGCCCCAATTACGAACAATCTAAGGTTGCTCGGTTCGGATCTCGAGTGTATCATCCATGTGAGGATGAAGAGGGGTATCACGAACAACGTAAAAGATTGTGGATCCGAGATGCCCGACCAAAAGACGAAGGAAGGGGTCAAGGCGAGGGTCATCGTCGCAACGAGGGCGACTCTTTTATCGTATAAATATCGGCCAAGTAAATAGAGAGGGAGTGGGGTCAACGCCTCTATAAACGGCACGAGTCTCGAGCTGACCGTAGGGATGTCGAGCCCGGAAATCCAACTTAAGGCCGCGAAAAATATCGGCGATATCGGCGGATACCACATCGGGACGTAGCCATAGGCGAGATAGCGCAGATCCGGATGGGGCAGAGCTCGGTGGTCCAATATATACTGCGCCATTGCCAATCGATACCATATGTCGCCCTGAAAGGTCAGGAGGTGGGGGTCGATGGCTAGTCTTGGCGCTAAGCGGAGGAATAATCCAACGAGGTATATGGCGACTAAGAGTACAACTTCAAATCTATTGAAGGCCAACTGTTTGCGCCATTCCTCATCGATTTTATCAAACAACTCCTTCACCAATTTTTATATGGGTCAACGATAATCATCATCTGGGTAGAGAGATGCCGAAGATAGCCATCATTTCGGATGTACATTCTAATATATATGCCCTAGATAAGGTTTTGTCGCGGATCAAGGGCATGGAGGTCTTCTGCGTTGGCGATCTCGTTGGATACAACCCATACCCCAACGAGGTCATCGAGATAGTAAGGGATAACGGGATCATCTCGATAATGGGCAACCACGACCATGCCGTAATAACGGGCGATACCTTGTGGTTCAATCCCATTGCGGCGAGGGCTATTCACTGGACGAGGGGGGTAATAGAAGACGAAAATTTGGAATTTTTAAAAACCTTGCCGAATATTTACGTGCACGAGCACTTCACTATGGTTCACGGTAGTCCAAGAGACCCTCTAGACGAATATGTCTATTCGGACTACCCAGAGGAAACTCTTAAAGGATTTTTGAAGGGGGTATCTTCCACTCTGATTTTGGGACATACCCACGTTCCATTCGTAAAAAATTTGAATGGGAAGCTGATCTTCAATCCCGGGGGCGTTGGTCAACCTAGGGACTACGACCCGAGGGCTTCCTTTGCGATTTTTGATACCGAAAATGGCGAGGTAGAGATCAAGAGGGTGGAGTATGAGATAAGCAAGGTGGCAGATGAAATCTTGGATCAAGGTTTACCAAAAGAGCTCGCCTATAGGCTGTATCTCGGATATTGAGTTTCACTCAAACTCTATCGTTGCCGGAGGCTTATCCGTAACATCGTACAAAACTCTAGTTACGCCGGGTATCTCGCGGGTGATCCTCTTTTGTATGGTCTTCAAGACCTTCCATGGGATCTCCATCGATGTAGCCGTCATCGCATCCACGGATTCTACGGCCCTCACCGCAATGGTGTATCCATAATCTCTTATATCGCCTTTGACCCCGACCGTCTTCCCCTCCAATAAAGTTGCGAGGGCCTGCCATGGCTTCAACCCCGCCTTCCTTATCTCCTCCTCGACTATGGCATTGGCTTCGCGCACTATGGCAACCTTCTCCTTGGTCAGTTCCCCTATTACTCTAATCGCTAGTCCAGGACCCGGGAACGGCATCCTCTCCGAGATACTCTCGGGCAGGCCCAGCTCTCGGGCAACCATCCTGACCTCGTCTTTGTATAGATCGCGCATAGGCTCTACGAGTTTTAGCACCATGCCAGAAGGTAAACCAGCCACGTTGTGATGGCTCTTTATACCCCCTTCGCTCTCTATCCAGTCGGGCGCTATCGTTCCCTGGACCAAGAAGGTGGCATTCTCTTTTTTGGCTTCTTCCTCGAAGACCCCGATAAATACTCTCCCTATGATCTTCCTCTTCTCCTCCGGATGAGTGACGCCTTTCAAGGCCTCGAAAAATCTATCTTCGGCGTCTATAACCACCAGATTCATCCCGAGCTCGTGCCTAAAGATCTTTATGACTTCCTCTTTCTCGTTCTTCCGGATAAAGCCGTGATCGACGAAGACAGCAACGAGATGCTTGCCTATTGCCTTGTGCACCAAAGTAGCCGCCGCGGAACTGTCGACACCACCAGATAATCCGATGATAGCGGTCTCATCTCCAACTTGGGATTTAATGCTTTCTATGGCTTCGGTTATGAATTCCTTGGCGTCAAACATCGCCTCTCCTCTTCCTTATTGCGGCCTCCACAAACGCCTTGAAGACCGGGGCAGGTCTCAATGGCCTAGATTTGAATTCAGGGTGGAACTGTGTCGCCAAAAAGTGGAAGTGGTTAGGGATCTCGAGGATCTCCATCCTCCTCCCGTTGTCACTCCTTGCCGAGAACTTCATTCCATGCTCTTCTATATCCTCGATGTACTCTGGGTTTATCTCGTACCTATGTCTATGCCTTTCCCCCACCTTGGATTTGCCATAGACCCGATATGCCAGCGTATCTCTCTGAATCTCCAATTCGATCTCGCCCAGCCTCATAGTACCCCCCATCTCCTCAATATCCCTCTGCTCGGGTAGTAGATCCACAACGGGATGTGGTGTATTTGGATCGAGCTCAGAACTATTGGCCTTCTTTAAACTGAGGACATTTCTGGCAAATTCGGCGGCAGCGAGTTGGAAACCGAAGCATATGCCGAGATAGGGAACGTTGTTCTCTCTGGAATATTTTATAGCCAGCATCTTTCCCTCGGATCCCCTGACCCCAAAACCTCCGGGCACCAAGATACCGTCTGCTCCTTCCAATTCCCCCACTTTCTTTGGTTCATCCTCCAAGTCGATAGATTCGATCCACATGATCTCGACGTTATGACCCAGAGAAACGCCCCCATGTCTCAGGGCCTCTACGACGCTTATGTACGAGTCCTTTAGATCGGTATACTTCCCCACAAGGGCAATCGTCACACTATCCTTTAAGGTCTTCATCCCTTCGACATATCTCCTCCACCCCTTCAGATCAATCCCTTTCTCGCGGAGGTTCAGTTTACCGAGGACGTTGTCCCCCAAGCCTTGGGCCTCCATGACCAATGGGACCTCATAGACGCTTTTGACATCGTGATTGCTTATTACGTCCAGTTTCCCGACGTCGCAAAATAGGGCCAGCTTCGCCTTTGTTTCGTCCAACAATGGTTCTGCAGTTCGGCAAATTAGGAGGTCCGGCTGAATACCGATGCTCCTCAACTCCTTTACGCTGTGCTGGCTAGGCTTGGTCTTCTGTTCCCCCACCGCATCCAGCATGGGCACCAATGTGACGTGGATGAATAGGACGTTTCCCCTACCCGCCTCCATCCGCATCTGCCGCATCGCCTCCAGGAAGGGCATCCCCTCGATATCCCCTGTGGTGCCCCCTATCTCCACCAGCAAGACATCGGGGTTGTTGACCCTCGCGATCTCGTGTATCTCCCTCTTTATCTCATCCGTTATGTGGGGTATTATCTGGATGGTCTGGCCCAAGTAGGCGCCTTTTCTCTCCCTTTCAAGGACCGTGAGATAGACCTTTCCGGTTGTGATGTTGTGATCTCTATCCAGTTCTACGTCTAGGAAGCGTTCGTAATGCCCAAAATCTAGGTCCGCCTCATAGCCATCCTTGGTAACCCAAACTTCGCCGTGCTGATAGGGATTCATCAAGCCCGGATCGACATTGAGATACGGGTCGATCTTGCAGACGTCTATCTTCAACCCCCTGCTCTCCAAGATCTTTCCCAATGCGGCGGTGGCAACGCCCTTGCCAAGGCCCGAAAGCACGCCTCCTGTCACGATAATGTACTTCGTCATCTACTCACACCATCAAAGTTTCTCATCTCGAAGGTCGATGGTTTCGCTCATGTCAGGACCCGTAGATAGGAGGGTCACTGGAACTCCGACCTTCCTCTCAATCTTCTCTACAAAAGACTTGACTTTTGGGGTCAATTCCCTATAGCTCTTCGTACCCCTGCACCCCCTGTCGAGGTAATCTATACAGGTCAGTGCTATTTGACTGGCAGAATTTATCATCACAGCATATCTGGCCATATCAAAGTCAAAACGCCCCGTTCTCCTCCTCCTCCCAGTCACCGTTCCATATTCGACTATGCCCAGATCCTCCGCTTCTTTCACCGAAATTTCGGTTGGGAATGGCCCTTCTCCAACCCTAGACGGATATGACTTGAAGATGATTATAACGTCTTTCACCCTCCTCGGTCCAATTCCAATGTCAACCGCGGCCATTCCAGCAGTAGTGTCCTTTGAGGTCACGAAAGGGTAAGTGCCATAAAAGAGGGAAAGCCCAAATCCTTGGGAGCATTCGACCAATATTTCTTTGCCTTTGTCGAGGGCTTCGTTCACTTCTAGAGGTACATCCGTAAGATAAGGTGCAAGTTTTTCTATGTCTTTTGCCTGCTTCAAGCTCCTGTTCGCTCTATCGATATTTGCAGGACCACAACCGGAGCCCGTCGAACCTATCTTCTTGGCGAGGTGACTGGAACCTTTGTCCCTTTGCATGTGCTCTTCTTCTATGATTCCGCATCTCCTATCTATACCGATTCTATCCCCAACTCGAAGTCGTTGGATCTCGTCCAACATAACATCCGGGTTGATCAAGACCCCAGCCCCAAGGAGAAGCCTTGCCTCTTCATTTACGAATCCGGAAGGGGTTAGGCGCAGCGCGTATTTCTTGCCTTCATACTCGACCGTATGACCCGCATTTGGCCCGACGCCAGCCCTCGCTATAATATCCGGATCATCGTGCAGGGAGAGATAACTCACGACCTTTCCTTTTCCTTCGTCGCCCCACTGTCCGCCAACCAAGATAGTCGCCAATACCTCAACCCCCTATACCGAGTGCAATATACACAAAAGAAGGGAAGAAACCCTGAGGAAGAAATTCGGTCGTTTTATCCTAGTTTTACCGATCAAAATGCTATTCGAAATCTCCATTTACAACAACAGTACCCTTACTCTTTCCATTATCGTTTATAAAACTTACTCATTCAATTGAACCGGTACTAACGTAGTTCACTTTAACTGAAGCACGAGCATGCGATGGTCCTTTGCGTAAGGTTCGAGGCGTACGATATCCAGTACCCCAAAATTCCTCTTCAGCTTCTTTATCTCGCCCTGAAAGACCTTCTCTGGGTCTTTGACCGAGTCGATACTCCTGGCCTTTATCGCGACTATTGCATGGGCTTTTGGTTTGAGGTAAAATTGCGCATTCTTGAACAGTATCTCGCTTTGGTCTGGTTGGGCGACATCTTGGTAAATCAGATCAACCTTTTCGAGAAGCGGCTGGTATCCTCTGGGGTTTCTGGCATCGGCCAATATCGGGATCATATTCATCCTATCTTCGCATACCTCGATCAACTTTCTTATCCCCCGAGGCGAAAATTCAATGCAATAGATCGTGCCCTGATAGGCGATATCGGAGATGTGGCTTGCCGTAGTCCCAGATGCAGCACCCAGATATAGAACCCCCGAGCCTTTTTTAATCGGCAGAATCTTCATACCATTCGATATGGCTGCGGCAAGCTTGCTCCTATTAGGGCCCCATATACGGTACTCTTCTCCATCGGCTTGAATCAACTTCTCACCATATACCCTTGCCCCCTTGACCAGATTCTTCGTGGCCAATTCGTCATCAATCTGGTAGACTCCATCGAAGAGCTCGTCCATAATATCTGCAACCATCTTAATCTTTTCGATGATCTCCCCATAAAAGGGTAACTAAAGAGCTATCTCCTTTGCATATTCTACTAAGCCGGGATCGACAACAACCGTTGCCTTGATTACGTCTTCGGGCGCCGTCTTTTCTCTACCCCCATATAATGCATATGCGCGTGACAAAGTCTCTAAGTTATAGACAATTCTCTTCATTAGTTTAAGGTAGAATCCTATCTCTACATCGCCAGCGAGCCCGCTTAGATATCCATCCCTCTCTATAATCTCTATCAGATACGCACGAACTTCATTTAAGGCATCTTTCGATAAGCCGATTTTTTGGATTTTTCTGATATCCTCTTCGAATAGAATTTCTTCATCATAGAGATCATTAGGATTTTTAATCTTTACAAGCGATGATCCTTTAGAAACCTGTCCTTTGGTTCTGATCTCATAAGGATCGTCGCATCTCTCTTCCAAGAAATTTGTCAATTCCTGGATAAGGGCATCTTCAACTAGATATAGGTCCTCGATCTTCATCCTCTGCCCTTGGATGAAATTGTAGAGGTCAGCTAAAAAATTGGAATTCCATAGGGAGTATAGTCTCTCATAAAAGCCCAAATTGGATGCTATTCCATCGATTTCCTTGGACGCCATCAACTCGATTATCTTGAGTAACAATCTCTTTCTATCCAGCAGGGTCTTTTCTCTACCCAAAACTTGCCGTTCCCACCAAGCCATATATCTCTCCAAATCCAGGTTCTCCTCTATCAGGCGAATTGCATTGTCGACGAATTTCTCATCTATCTTTATTCCGTCTTCGGCCAATAGAGCGGGGCACCTCTCCAAATTTATCAGAATTTTCTTCTCAAAATCTATTCCCAAAATGAGCGGATAGAGATTACATCTCAGGGGCTTATTTTCCCAGATTTCACACAGCTTATTCTTTAAGAAGACACAATTTCCCGATCCTTTCATAACATATGGGAAGGCCTCGTAGGGATAATTTTTCAAGATAGGGGCCTTTTCCAAGAATTTTGATTTATCTTTTGCTGTGCTATTGATTTTTCGATAATCTTTTTTCGTCAATTGAACAGCATCAGTTTTTTTACAGCATCCCGCGCAGTTATTGCATTCAAAATTGAATTTCCCGAGTGGGAAAGAAATTCTAAACTCATTCTCCTTCATGCGCATCCTCTTAAAAACACCATTCATGATTACGGTCGTTCCTCACTCGATCATCAATCTTTTACTTTTTGGAGGCCTTCCACCTCCCCTTCTTTCCGCGTCCTCTCTTCTCCTTGCGCGCTTTTATTATCCTCATCTTTTTCGGCGCCACCGAAAACTCTTCTTTTATCTTCTCAGCTCTCTTTAAGAAATCCTCCCTCAGCTCATCGCCCAAGAACTTCCCCGAAAAGGCATCCAACCTCGCGGCGATGGCTATCTTGCTGGCCAATGCCCTTGCGATCTTTCCCCTCTGCCACCAAGGAGACTTGCCTATCATGCCATGCTGAAAGATGATCCCGTGCTTCGGGGAGCCCCCCTTCTTCTTCAAATGGAGAAACAATGCTTTTTTAGCCCCGAGCACTTGGATTCTGCTGGCCGGCATCTTACCGATATTTTCTAATCCCCCAGCAATGGATATCAACCTAGCCCCAAGTGACGCCCCCACCAACGCTTTTAGATTGGGAGCTACATCACCCATAGCCGAATCTAAATAACCCTCGAGGTCTGATCTGAAGTGGTAGAGATTGTATATCTCGCCGGCAAAGCCCTTCAAGATGGATATATCCCTCTCTTCCAATTCCGCCCCCATAGAGCTTTTGGCGATCTCCGAAAGCTCTTTGTCAAAGGCATCACGAGAGCCAAAGTTTCGGACCATGCCAACGTATTTTTCATGATCTTCGACGAGGCCGTCCATCTCTGGAAAATGTATGGAGTACCATTCTCGGATTCGTTCGGAGAGGAGATTCAAGCTCTCGTCGACATCGTCCAAAGCCTCAATGGCTTGGATGATCAACTTATCTTTTTCCTCGTGGGCCACCCTGATCTTTCTTTTGGTTAGAATGATATTTACTCGATGCGAGAATTTTTTGAACTCATCCTCAGAAAAGCCAAAATCAATCGCAAATTTTTCGAGATTCGATCTTAATACCTCACCGCCCAGATTTGGGTTTTCGACTTCGAGGTCTTTGATATAGCTTTCTTTCTCTATTATGATTTCGTAATCCTTCAGCTCCTTTATCAGTTCCTCTTCTTCAGCAATAAGTTTATCCTCAGATTCGATCAATCTTTCAGCGACCATTTCGGGGTCTTTTGGGAAAGCTATAGAGTCTATGAGTCTGCCATCGGCATCGAATGCGAAGATCCCCAAAACGGACTTGGCGATGTATGCCTTCATGGCCTCATTTTTGGTTTTTGGGATATTTAAACTGAACTACTCTCAAAGAGAAAGCTTCCCAGAGAGACCATAGCTATGGAGAATATCACCAAGATGGAAATGTCTAAAAGTAGGGGAAATTGATGGGTGTTGATCAGAGTCCCCCTGAGCCCATCTACGCCATATGTAAGGGGGTCGAGATATGCCAGAAACTTCAGCCATGCAGGAACGTCAACTAGGGGGAATAACGCGCCGGAGAGGAAGAAGAGGGGCATCATGATAAAGCTCATGATCATCTGGAAGCCGTGGGGGTCTTCCATCCTCGCTGCAAAGGAGAGCCCCAGACTGACAAACCCGGCCGATATGAGGATCATGAAGGGTATGGAAAAGAGGGAACCCCGAACCCCGGCGATGCCGACGCCCATCAACTTGGCCATCAATAGGATAATTATGGCCTGGAACATCGCTGCGGTAGTTCCGCCGGCGGTCTTTCCTAGAACTATCGATCTCCTGCTTATGGGCGCGACCATCATCTCCTTCATGAACCCGAACTGCTTGTCCCACAATACCGAGATCCCCGAGAACATCGAGAAGAAGAGGAGGCCCATGCCGATAATCCCCGGGGTCATAAAATCCAGATAATCGACAGATAAGCCAGGAAACTCGAAGGAAGTGCTCAGACCTATGCCGACGAAGGCCAGCCAGAAGAACGGGGTTGCCAAACTTCCTATAAGCCTGCTGCGGTTTCTGGTGAAGAGCTTCATCTCCCTCAGCCAGATCGTATATATCGCACCCATTCGGCGCCCTCATCCAAAAACAAAAAGCTTATAATTCTCAAAAATTATGTTCCGTGCTTTTTGGGCACCACACCCTCTTTGATGCCCCGAGGTGTTGTTGGTATGGGGATAAAGTCTTTTATCCTCTCCAATAGGCCCTTGTCCTCTCCTATGGCGAAGGCATGTTCCAAAACATTATTTATCGTTTTTGCGGGTATTATCTCTACCTTTCCTTCGTTCTTCTTCTCGAGCATCACGTCATTCATATTGCCGTTTGGGATGATGACCTTCTTTATCCCGGCCGCTATGGCGGCCTCTATCTTTGCCGTTATGCCGCCGACTGGCAGTACTTCGCCTCTGACGCTCAAGCTTCCCGTCATGGCCACGCTTTGGTCTACTGGAATATCTTCCAATGCGGAGATCACCGCTGTAGCGACGGATATGCTTGCACTATCTCCTTCAACGCCCTCATAGGTCTGAAGGAACTGGATGTGGATGTCGTAGTTGGATATGTCTCTACCGGTGTGCTTCTTGACCAATGCGCTGACATTTTGAATGGCCTCCCTAGCTATCGTCCTGAGCTTTCCGGTGGCTATGGTCTTTCCCTCATTCCTGCTGTGGGCGGGTGCAACTTCTGCGACGATGGGCAGTATCACGCCGCTGTCGCCTATCACAGCCAGGCCATTGACCCTCCCTATCTCCTCACCTTCGATCTTGTACACGTCGTAATCCCTCTTCATGCTTATGTATCGATCTGCAACCTGCTGTTCTAAGGTCTTTGAGAGGCTCTTTGCCTTTATGACGTGCTCCGCTTTGACGAACTCTGCATTTTCGTTTCTAGCAACATCACCCGCAGCCCTCACCAGGCCTCCGAGTCCCCTCAATTTCAACGTCAATTTTCCCCGTCTGCCGGCCCTCCTCTTGGCCTCGTTTATTATCTCCACCGCAGCCTCCTTTGTGAAGTGGGGGATCTTTTGGTCCTTGATCACTTCCTGGGCAATGAAGCGCACGAGTTTGTTCCTGTTCTCCAGGGTATCATCCATGGCGTCTTTCATGTAGATCTCGTATCCATATCCCCTGATCCTAGACCTCAATGCAGGGTGTACGCCTTTCATCGCTTCCAAGTTTCCAGCGGCCACTAAAATAAAGTCACAGGGCACTGGTTCTGTTCTGACCATAGCGCCAGATGAACGTTCGCTCTGTCCGGTAATGGCATGCTCGTGATTCTGCATCGCCGACAATAGGTCGTGTTGAGATTCCATGGCCAAGGTAGCGAGCTCGTCGATGAATAAGACGCCCTTATTCACCCTATGTATGGCCCCGGCTTCGACCAACTCGTGGGCGGGCGTCTCCAAGCCCCCAGACTGAAATGGGTCGTGCCTGACATCCCCCAGTAGAGCTCCAGCATGTGATCCAGTGGCATCCTCGAAAGGGGCCTTCTCCTTCTTTGCATTACCAACCAAGAGTTTCGGCACCAAGACGTCTTCTTTGATCTTTATGTACTGGCGCCCCATCAGTAGGAAGACCGAGGCGATTATCCCCCCGAACAGGACGTATGGATTTCCCATGATTATCGTGGCGTACAGAGTCAAGAATATTATAGAGAGGAACAAGATCTTGAACATGGTATTTATCGGGGCCTCAGCCCTCTTCCTTCGCTCCTTGAACTGCTTTACGATCTTCTCTCCCTCTCCGGCTTTTACCACCTCTATTCTCGGGTTATTTTTGTCGGAGAGATTTGGATGGACCAAGATGTCCTGCAGCTCTTCTACAGGCAGTAACTCGGCCATGCCCTGACCGAGCATGCTTTTCCCTGTACCGGGTTCTCCGATCAACAAGATGTGGCGCTTCTGGGTTGCGGCCTTCTTGATGATTTCGACCGCATGCTCTTGGCCTATGACCTGGTCTATCAGATTCTTCGGCACTTCGATCTCTGTCGTTGTATCAAATTTCATCAATTTCACTACTTTCACCTACGATTTAATGGAGGAAATAGTCAGAAAATTTAACGTCAAGAATCATAACCACCCCATCCATGATCAACCACCAATCCTAACATATGCATTCCAGTTGCATCTCTATATACTAGTCCCTATTATATAAACCTTCCATCCAACCCTCCAAATTTATATACTATTATAAAATATCACGTTATCCGGGTGTATATCATGATCATATTTGGCGGTTCCTCCTGTCAGACATTGTCAAAGGAGATAGCTGATGGGTTGGGAGCCGAATTTGGACAAGTCACGATAAAAAAGTTCCCAGATGGAGAACGATTTCTGCGGGTGGATAGCGAGGTTAAAGGGAAAGATGTGGCAGTTGTCCAGTCCATATGCAAACCCCACGACGAAAACCTCGTCGAATTGTTATTCCTGTTGGACACACTAAGGGATCTGGATACAGGAAAGATAACGACAGTAGTTCCATATTATGGCTATGGTAGGCAGGACAAAAGGTTCAACAAAGGCGAAGTCATAAGCTCAAAGACCATCGCCAAACACATCCAGATGAACTCAGATGAGTTTTGCACCGTCAATGTGCACGAAAAGCACATTATGGACTTCTTCGATATCCCTTCTAAAGACCTAGACGCATCGCCATTACTCGGCGAATATTTCGCGATATGTGAGCTCGAATCGCCCTTTGTGATCGCTCCGGATAAAGGCGCCCTGCCTTTGGCTCAGGGCATCTCCAAAGTTCTAAAATGCGATTCCGACTACTTGGAAAAGACGAGAATAAAGCCCGGCAAGGTCGAGACGCATCCCAAGAGTTTTGATGTCGAAGGCAAGGATGTGATAGTTGTCGATGACATAATAGACTCCGGGGGGACGATTCTGGAAGCGATAAAGATAATTCAAAAACAGAATGCGGGGAGCATACATGTGGGGTGTGTCCATCCCATACTTACGGGAAATGTGATAACTTGGTTGTTTGGGAATGGTGCAACTGATGTAGTTGCGACGAATACGATCAATTCCCAAATCAGTTTCATAACGGTTTCATCTTTGATCATCGATGCCTTAACTCTTTGATCTTTGGGCTAGGATCGCTTGTCCCAGGGATATACCCCCATCCCCAGGAGGTGCTTTGGTCTGGCTTAAAAAAGTAAACCCCGATTCTTCAACCTCCCTTCTTATCGTTGAGATAATCGCGTCGTTATAAGCTACACCTCCGGACATCCCGATCTTTTCAATTCGGCTCTTTTTTGCGCATATTATCGAAATCTCGGCCAGCCCTTTGGCAACGGCATTTTGAGCAGAAGCTGCAATGTCTTCGCGATTATCCTCATCCTTGGCCAGTAAAACCGCGTCTACAATAGCGGTTGTGTCCAAAATGTATCTTTTGGAGGATTTATCAATCTTGATTGGGATATCCACAGAGGGTTCACCTTCAGAGGCGAGACCTTCGAGTTTCATGGCGGGTTCCCCTTCGTATGTCCTCTCATAACAGTTATTTAGCAGAGCGGAGACCGCGTCTAGGATTCTACCAGTGCTCGTCGTCTGAGCCACATTGAAATTACGTTCCAGCTGCTTTAAGACGAGATCCATCTCCTTTTCATTTTTGAAGCCATCATTTAGTTCACGGGACAAGATGCCCTTCAATTCCTCTTCTTCATATCTTTTATACAAAACCCCCGCTACCATCCTCGCAGGAAATCTCGTGGCGAGATCTCCGCCCGGCATTGGTTGGATATCCAGAGAACCCAGTCTCTCAAACTCTCCATTTTTAGAAACGAAGACTTCCCCTCCCCAAAAGGTTCCATCCAAACCATAACCTATGCCATCTGAAGCGATACCGACGATTTCATCGATTCGATTTTCGGCCATCAATGAGGCGATGTGGGCGTGATGGTGCTGGATTCTCATCAAATCTGCATCGAGTTTTTCGCTTAACTCTTCGCCCAGCATTGTTGTGTTATAGGTGGGGTGCAGATCGACAGCGACGACGTCGATTTTACCGCATCTTGTAAGCCCAATAAGGTTTTTAATCGCGCCCTCCAAAAACTCGATGGTTCTCACCTTTGTGGTGTTGCCGATATATTGGGATAGAAAGGCCCTCTTATTCTTGGAAATGCAAATGGCGACGTTCAATTCGGCGCCCAATGCAAGAACGGTCTTCTCGATTTCGAAGTTCAATTCGATAGGTTCCGGGACGTATCCCCTTGAACGCCTTATAAATGCTTCCCTTCCGTCGACTATCCTTATGACCGAGTCATCCGTTCGATTTTCGATCCTTCTGTTGTGCACCAGGCTATAATCCGAGAGATTTGAGGCAGTAATCTCTTCCTGAGTTATCAGCATCGGCTCTCCCGGAATATTTGCAGATGTCATAATAAAAGCGGGCTCATCGGTGTAGGAAAATAATATGTGGTGGAGAGCCGAATAGGGGAGCATGATCCCAATGCTATCCAACCTTGGCGAGACCTGATAATACTCCTTTTTCTTCCTCAATACCACGATGGGTCTTCTCAGGGATCTTAGGAGATACTCTTCCTTCTCATTTATATGGGCGATGTCTTTAATGGTTTTTATGTCTCTCGCCATGATTGCAAAGGGCTGTTCTAACCTCCTCAATCTCCTCCTCAATTCTGATACAATATCATCTCGAAGCTTGCAAGCGAGGTGCGTTCCACCCAACCCCATAAGGGCGACGATCTTGTAGTCCTCCAGAAGATTTGCGGCTTCTTTAATAGGATTTTTGACATTCAGTTTTTTCTCTCCCTTGAAAAGATAGTATCTCGGTCCGCATATTGGGCAACATGTCGGTTCGGCATGATATCTCCTATCAATAGGGTTTTCATATTCTCCCTGGCAGTCTTTGCACATCGGAAACTCGTCCATGGTCGTGTTTTCCCTGTCATAGGGCAAGTCCTTGATGATCGTGAACCTAGCTCCACAATCGACGCAGACGGTGAAAGGGTAATCATGCCTCCTATCCCCCTTTCTTGAGACCTCTTTCAAACACCGGTCACAGATACAGACATCGGGGGGGATAATCGACTCAGATATCCCCGACTTCTTGCTCTTTACAATTTGAAAGTCCTTGTATCGTTCCACCTTTTCATAATTGACCTTGATTTCATCTATTCTGGACAATGGCGGTGCTTCAGTTTTCAACGATCTCAAAAAGGATTCGATCTTATCATCCCCCCCTTCCACGAGAATCTCCACACCGTTACCGACGTTCCTCACAAAACCTTTAAGTGAATTTTGCTTTGCGATTCTATAAATAAAAGGCCTAAATCCAACTCCCTGAACGATGCCTTGAACAAAGATCTTTGCTCGCATAAGTAAAATTATTAGATTCTAGTTTTTAAATGTGCTACTGAAGTACTCCTGGTCAATAAAATCCCTATAGCTAAGGGGATCTGAATTGGAGTGGCATGGAGATAACAACTCGAGTGCATCGTCATAATGAGCCATTAAAGAGTCAATCGCATCCCCGGATTTTGGAATCTTTTTTGGAGCATAAAGACGTTCGACGATATTTATTTATATTTTACTTTACTAATCATAGTGAACTACAGGATCATGAATATGTTCGGAGATCTCGGTAGATTGAGGGAACCCTAGTGGGATTTTATAGGAGGTGAAGGAGGTTGGATTTTTCCTATTTCCCTGGATGCACTCTCCATTCATCCTCTGAAGAGTACGACATCTCTACTAAAGCTGTGTCCAAAGTTCTCGGTGTAAATCTCATCGAGTTGGAGGATTGGAATTGTTGCGGTGCTATGGCCTTAACTTCGATAGATAAGACCTTGGCATATGCATTTCCAGCGAGAAATTTGGCGATCGCCGAGAAGAGGGAATTAGAACTCGTCACGCCTTGTAGCGCCTGTTTTTATAACTTCAAAAAGACAAGTTATATTCTGAAAGAGGACGAAGAGGCGAGGAGAGGGGTGAATGAAACCTTGGCGAAAACTGGTTTGAAGTACCTCGGAAAGATCGAAGCTCACCATTTACTCGATGTAATCGTAAACAAAGTTGGATTTGAAGCAGTCGCACAGAAAGTGGTCAACCCTCTGATGGGCTTAAATGTAGTCCCCTACTATGGCTGTTTGCTCGTGAGACCGCCAAAATTTGTGAATTTTGACGATCCTGAAAGGCCGACTACACTGGACGGTCTCATCTCTACAATTGGCGCCAATCCCGTTCCATTCGATCTGAAGACTATATGTTGTGGGGGCCCAATCTTACTCACTCAAAAACCAATAGCGTCGGAGTTATCTGGTAAGATCTTGATCAAGGCAAAGGATCTCGGAGCGGATTGCATCGTCCTGCCCTGCCCTTTGTGTCACATGAGTCTCGATGCGATGCAGCGCAATATCGAGGCAGCGTTTAAGGTAAAACTGAATCTGCCCATTCTCTTCTTCACCCAGCTTTTGGGCCTTGCACTGGGACTCAAACCCAGCGAATTGGCCCTGAATAGAAACGTTGTAAATACGAAGGCAGTGATGAAAAAGATCGCTTGATCTTCTATAACCTTTCCATCACCAACTTCGAAGCCTTGGGGATCGCCTTTTTCACAGTCTCCGTCAACCCAGGTTCAACCTCCTCAGGTATATGCTCAACTTGGCACGCTATTACGATTACTTCTACCCCGCATAGATCCCTAAGCTCTCTCAGCATGTTGGAAGATGGCACTTGGTGAAGGGAAAAGTCATCTATCTTCTCCTCGGGATACTCCTCGATGGAAATCTGAAAGACCTCTCCGGGCTTCTTGCCGCGATCGATGGCATCGACGACGATTATCTTTTCTGGTCTCTTCTCACTCAAGATCAAGTTAAAGAGTATATCCCTTATCCCAGTCCCCACATCCATCACGTAGACGTCGTCTGGTATCTTACGATTGCTTTGGATGTATTTGGCCACAGCTAGGCCGAAGCCGTCGTCTCCAAACAATATATTACCACATCCAAATATGATGACTCTTTTCCCGTAGTACTCTGGCACGTAATCCATGAAACTCACAACGCCCAGTTATGAAAGCCGACTATCAAAAATATTGAAAGTAAATTATAAGTAAATTTACAAGAAATTATATATACATTGAGGACACAAGTTAAAAAGAAAAAAAGTCAGGGGGAGATTGTTAGATTCGTCGAAATCTTCCCAGGAGGTGTGGGAATGGTAAAGGTAGCAGAAGAGTGGTTAGCGGTTTGTGGGGGTTGCGAGGTTACAGTCTTGGACGTTGGCGAACCCCTTGTAGACTTACTTCCCCAGTTGGAATTCGTCCACATACCTGTTTTGATGGACCACAAATATTACGGACAAATTGGCGAAAAAACTGAGTTAGAAATTCCTGAAGCAGATGTAGGCATTATCTCAGGTGGAGTTCGACTAGAGGAACATAAACATATCGCGGAGGAGATGAGGAAGAAGTGTAAAACGATAATCGCGAGTGGGGCATGTGCTAACTTTGGCGGGGTTCCAGCATTAGGAAATATGTATAATAACGAAGAAATCTTTGACGTCGTCTACAGAAAAACAAAAAGCACAGATCCAGGTGAAACACCATCCGTAGATATACCGCCTTTTACCGACCGTGTGTATGCTCTGGATGAAGTCATAAAAGTGGACATATCCTTACCGGGATGCCCAACTACGCCCGAACTCGTTGCCGAGGCATTAACCGCCTTGTTAGAAGGAAAAACATTTACACTTCCAGAGAAAAGCGTTTGTGAGGATTGCCCATTGACTAGAGAGAAGAAAGCCCTAACAGCGTTGAAAAGACCATTGGAACAACCTCAACCAGAGCGTTGCCTACTCGAGTTGGGTTACCTCTGCATTGGTCCTGCCACGAGAACGGGTTGCGGCGGAGCAGAGAAGGTCCCGAGATGCATTAGGGCAAACATGCCGTGCAGAGGTTGTTTTGGCCCGATACGTGTAGGAGCCAACCCTTTGGTCGATATGATGGGTGCACTTTCGGCCATAGGACTTGACCCAAAGGATATCGTCGATAGGCGTGCAATGTTCAATAGATATATCGGAGGGCAAGGGCGTTTGAAACCGTTGCCAGCGAGGTGAAGATCATGGGAGAAAAAATTGTTATAGAACCAATAACGAGGATCGAGGGACACGCGAAAATAACGATTCAACTGGATGATAAAGGCGATGTTGCCGACACGCAGGTGAATGTTGTGGAACTGAGGGGGTTTGAGAGATTTTGTATTGGACGTCCAGTAGAAGAGATGCCTCGAATAACTCCTCGGATCTGCGGTGTTTGTCCATGGGCACATCATCTTGCATCCGCAAAAGCTACGGATGCCGTCTTTGGGGTGGAGATACCCGATGTAGCCAAAAAACTCAGAGAACTCGCGTACAGTGCATATTATGTAGAAGACTGTATACTTACATTCTTCTTCTTGGCTGGTCCAGATTTCGTGATGGGTCCAGATGCAGATTATTCAGTGAGGAATGTGATCGGCATCGTTAATAAAGTGCCGGATATAGCCAAAAAAGTTGTCCGTATTAGACATTTAGCCCAAAAAATGACCGAGATCATAGCCGGAAAGGCCATCCATCCGCCTACAGCAGTTCCGGGGGGCTGGAGTAAGCCTCTCACAAAGGAAGAGCAGGAGAAACTACAGGAGATGGCTAAGGAATGCCTTGATTTCGCCAAGTTCTCAATAGACTTTGCAAAGAAGGACATCTTCCCAAAATACCTAGATACTGTAAAGACGTTGGGCGTGATCGAAACGGGGTTTCTAGGGACGGTCAAAGATGGAGCTTTGAACCATTATGACGGTAATTTGAGGATGATGCAGGCAGACGGCTCGTACGAAGATTTTGCTGCAGAGGATTATCTGGACTATATCGGGGAGCATATCGAACCATGGACCTATTGCAAGTTTCCATACTACAAAAAGGCGGGCAAATTATCCATGGATTTGGAGAATCCGGCCGGAGTTTTCAGGGTTGGTTCCCTTGCCAGGATTAATGTCTGCGACAAGATGGCGACACCTCTAGCACAGAAAGAGTTGGAGGAGTTTAGAGAGAGCTTTGGAAGACCAGCGCAACAAACGCTATTGTACAGATGGGCGACGTTGATAGAGCTCGTATATGCCGCCGAAAGGACTATCGAATTACTAGAAGATCCGGAGATAACATCTACGGATACGAGAAAGGCGGTGCAACTACGGGCAGCTCGCGGTGTTGGGTCCGTAGAAGCTGTAAGGGGAACGCTGATCCACGATTATGAAACGGATGAAAACGGCCTGATCACTGATGTAAACCTGATCGTAGCAACACAGAACAACAACGCAGCAATAAACATGTCTACGAAGAAGGCAGCTATGGACCTGATAAAGGGAGGCAAATACGACCAAGGGCTTCTGAACACAATCGAAATGGCGATTCGAGCTTACAATCCATGCTTCAGTTGTGCAACCCATAATCTCGATGGGAGAATCGCAGTTAAATTAGATATCTTGGATGCAGATGGACGAGTGATAGACACACTAAAGAACTAAAAATAAAGGGCGTGGGAAAATGCCTTTCAGATTACCTTTCGGATTATTTGAAAAAGAAAAAAGGCAATGTGCACATTGCGAGATGGAAATAAAAGATAAAGCCGTTGAAATGTTTGGAAAAGACTTTTGCTCCGAGGATCATGCATACAAGTATATGACGGGAGATTGAGGAGAGTATCGACGAGCTTGTGATCTGTGCTTCGGTCGTGCAACGCATAAGCTCAAAGGAAGACAGGCAATAAAGCTTGGAATATTAGATCAAAACGGAGAGTTAAGAAACCCCGATGAACTAGAGCCTTTTATGGCTCTATCACTCCTTTATCGAATTGGAGGAACTTGATGGCGAAGATTCGGTTAGTTTTTATTGTAGGTGGAGATATCACAAAAATTCCGACGAGTTCAGAGTTGGTCGATCTGAGTTCAAGATACATCATCCCTTTGAAATGCCGGATTCATCCATGGTTATGAGGGATTTAAGGAGGGATATGGATGGAAGCTCTAGAAACCTTTGTCCCTCTAATGGAAAAGAGTAAAGGGTTTGAAGAACTAAAAAGGCTGATCATCGATCAAGGGCTCTGCTCAGCTTGCGGGGTATGCGTCGCTTTTTGTGAGAGATTGGAGTGGAGGAACAACGAACCAGAAAATATCTTGGATTGTGATATGGAGATCGGTGCTATTAAATGCGGTATAAATGGGATATGCCTCGATCACTGCCCCATGGTGTCTTTCTCATTACCAGAGTTTGAAAAGGAGATCTTTGGTGTCCAGAGAGAAGATGAATTCTTGGGATGTTTCAAAAAGGTCGTCGCTACACGATCTAAATCCAAAGATATCCTAGCAATTTGTCAGGATGGCGGGGCGGTTACATCCCTTCTATTATGCGCCATAGAAAATGGCTTCGTGGATGGGGCTTCCATCGCGATAAGAACTAACACTTGGGAAACGGACTCCATAGTGGCAAAAAGCAAGGAAGACCTACTGAAAGGCTCAGGTACAAAGTACACAAGGGCGCCCTCAGTTGTGAAATTTGGCAAATCTTTGAAGGACGTTCAAAGGCTTGCTGTTGTTGGGACGGGTTGCCAGATGACTGGTGTGAGGAGGCTTGAAAGAACCCTGCTCAAAGATATGCCAAGGGTGGAGCTCTTGCTCATTGGTCTCTTCTGCTTTGAAAACTTTCCATACGATGGTCTCAAAGAGGGTATCGAGTCTGAGTTTGGCGTATCCATGGAGGATGTTGTAAAGACAGACATCACGAAGGGCAAGTTCATCGTAAAGACCAAAGATGGTCGGACTGCTGAAAAGTCCGTGAAGGTATTTAATAAGCACGTACCAGAATCTTGTTTGATCTGTACCGATTTTACGTCGGGTTTGTCTGACCTATCCGTTGGGTCGATAGGCTCTGAGAATGGCTGGTCTACCGTGATCGTCAGGACAGAAAAAGGCGAAGAGTTGCTCAATAGAGCATTGGAAGGAGACTACATCGAAGTCGAGGAAGACGTAGACCTCGAGCAGATAAGGCACAATACCAAACTAAAATTCAAGAAGCGAGACGCGGCCGCGAGGAAGAGGGAAGAAGAGGGCAAGATCGTACCCGATTATAGTTAGGTGTAATAAATGGAAAAGTTGGGCGCGGTAGCTGTAATAGGTGGCGGGATTACCGGCATCCAGGCGAGTTTGGACTTGGCCGAGTCCGGGTTCAAAGTATATCTCGTCGAAAGGTCGCCGAGCATTGGGGGGCGAATGGCTCAGTTAGATAAGACCTTTCCAACCGGCGATTGTGCGATGTGTACGATGGCGCCAAAAATAGTGGAGCTCGTGAGGCACCCCAATGTAGATGTATTGACTTATTCCGAAGTTCGGGGCATCTCCGGCGAAGCAGGCAATTTCGTGGTAACGGTGAAGAAAAATCCGAGGTATGTCTTGGAAGATAAATGTAATGGATGTGGCATCTGTGCGGACGTTTGTCCGATAAAAGTACCCAACGAATTTGATAAGGGTTTAGGCGCAAGAAAGGCGATATACATCCCATTTTCAAATGCGGTGCCTCTAGTTTATACTTTGGATAGACAGAATTGCATTCTATGTGGAAAGTGTAAGATAGCCTGCGAGATCGATGCCATAGATTACGATATGACTGTTGAGGAATTGGAGATAAATGTCGGCGCTATCATAGTTGCTACTGGGTATGACCTTTTTGATCCTTCTTCTTTAGGCGAATATGGGTTTGGTGTATACAAAGATGTGGTAACCAATCTCCAATTTGAGAGGCTATTATCCCCATCTGGACCAACGGCTGGGCACGTAATAAGGCCCTCCGATGGTAGAGAACCAAAGAGAATAGCCTTCATCCAATGCGTTGGGTCCAGGGACATAAGGCATTACCCTTATTGCTCCCAGATATGCTGTATGGCGTCTACAAAGGAGGCGATCGTGGCTAGGGAACACATTCCTGACTTGAAATCCTATATACTTTACATGGATCTGCGCGCCTTTGGGAAGGGATTCCAAGAGTATGTAAACAAGGCGAAAGAAGAGTACGCCGTGGAATATTTACGCGGAAGGGCTGCTCACGTTGTCGAGGGTAGCAACGGGGATTTGATCGTGAATTATGAAGATACGGAGTCGGGGAGGTATAGGGAGTTGAAGGTGGATTTGGTGGTACTAGCCCCCGCCTTGAAACCTGCATTGGGCGCAGAAGAACTTGCAAGATCGCTCAATATGGAGATCGATGAATACAGCTTCTTTAAGGGCATCTCAGAAGACCGTCCTTTAGAGACTGCAAAGGGAGGGATATATATCGCCGGTGCATGCCAAGGCCCAAGGGACATCCCGGATTCCGTGGCACAAGCATCCGGCGCAGCATCAAAGGCAGAGGTCTTCTTAAATGAAGCTAGACATTCATTGGTAGGGCGAATAGAGGAGTTGCCAGAAAAAACGATTTCTGAGGAACCGAGGATAGGTGTATTCGTCTGCCATTGTGGCTTCAACATCGCCGGCGTTGTGGACGTAGTAGATGTAGCAAATTATGCAAACAGTTTGCCGAATGTCATACACGCGGAAGATATTCTGTATGCATGCTCTGCTGATGCCTTATCCAAGATCAAAAATGCCATAGCAGATCACGACTTGAATAGGGTCGTCGTTGCGTCCTGCACACCTAGGACTCACGAATATTTATTTAGAAAGACCCTCAACGAGGAGGGTTTGAACCCATACCTCTTTGAGATGGCCAATATCAGGGAACAATGTTCTTGGGTCCATTCATCAGATCCAGAGGAAGCCACAAAAAAGGCAAAAGATCTCGTGAGGATGGCCATTGCAAGAGCCATATCACTGGAACCCCTGATGAGGGAGAAGATTACCATAAACCCCTCTGCATTGGTCATAGGTGGTGGAATAGCGGGCATGACAGCGGCTTTGGATATGGCAGATCAGGGCATTAACGTAGCCATCGTGGAGAGAAGTGCCGAGCTTGGCGGTTCTATAAACGAACTAAATT
>JBHIFP010000018.1:0-24468 GCA_046761145.1 Hydrothermarchaeales archaeon (SeqCode) | reverse complement strand
AAGAGAGCTCTGCCTAGCGTAGGCCCTCTTCACCCCAACTATTTTATTAGAGGGGCGCTAAACATATACGATAAGAGGAATAATATTGGACGAAACGGTGAAGTTCATTATAATCGTGTTGGTGATGTTATATATCATCCGCCGAGTTATACAAGTAGTGATGTTGGAGAATCTCAAGAAGAAGACTCGTAGAGAATCCTGAGTATTATTCGGTATACATATCACCAAAAGGTCTATGAGATATGGGGGTTATCTTTGTAAATTCGGCATCCAAGAGTTCCTCGACATCGTAACCGAAGATCTCGCAAAATTCGGTCAACAGTGCCTTTAGAGATTCTCTATCTTCATCCGTGAATTCCTCTATCTTCGCGCCTATGCCGAGCTTATACTCCTCCACTTCTCCCCGAACATAAATGACCCCTCCGTGTATGCCGGTGGCGACCCAATCCCCTACGATCTCGGTCGCGTTAGAATATCCTTTAATGCCCAGGATAACGATCCTTCCTCCGGCCATATACTCCCCAAGGAAGTCCCCTGCTACGCCAGCGGATATTATGACTGGGAAATTGTCCATGTATTCCTTCATGTGTATGCCAACGCGATAGCCGACGTCGCCATCGATGTAGATCTTGCCACCCCTCATGGAATGCCCCACGATGTCTCGAGCATCGCCGTGGACGATGATCTTCCCCGAGTTCATGGTGTTCCCTATGCCATCTTGGGCGTCGCCGTACACGGTAATTATGGGGCCATTCATGAAGGAACCAAGGTCATCGCCCGGAGTGCCGTAAATCTCTATCTCAACTTTCTTCTCGACACCGTCTGCGATGTACCTCTGCCCATTGACATTTACCAGCTTGAGCTTTCTTGTCCCGTTCGTTATGGCCTCTTCTACCATATCATTGAAGATCTTATACCTTATCCCTTTGGCATCTAATACAACCGATCTCCTAGCCGTCTTTCCTTTGGCTTTTACACTTGGCATCTCTATTTCCCCGCCGGTAAAACTCCCAACACATCCAAATCGGTCTGATTTAACCCAACCCCCCTCAGCCTGTCTCTATTCCCCCTCAGGCCCTCCACGGCGTTCAACCCCAATGCGCCCAAGATCTCTTTCAACTCGAGACTCCAACCCTGTATCAGGTTCGAGACGGCTTCGGCCCCTTTATCCGGTTTCAATCTCTTCCTCAATTTGGGATCTTGCGTTGCAATGCCCCATGCGCACTTACCGGTATAGCACCTCTTGCATACCGTGCAACCGAGGGCCACCAATGCAGCCGTTCCTATATAGACAGCATCCGCTCCTAAGGCTATCGCTTTAGCCACATCTGCGCTGCTCCTGATACTCCCACTCGCGATGATGGAACCCCAATGTCTTATGCCCTCTTCCCTAAGCCTCTGATCCACTGCAGCTATCGCGGCCTCTATCGGGATGCCCAAGTTATCCCTAATCACCTGCGGTGCCGCACCGGTGCCTCCTCTAAATCCATCCAATACAATCGCATCTGCACCAGCCCGTATGATGCCCGTGGCTATGGGGGCTGAGTTGTTCACAGCGGCGATCTTCACGAAGACCGGTTTTTTATACCTCGTGGCCTCTTTGAGGGCATAGATCAGCCTTGCGAGGTCTTCGATGGAGTAGATATCGTGATGGGGCGCTGGGGACAAGGCATCTGTGCCCACCGGTATCATCCTTGTCTCGGAGATGGGCTCCTTGATCTTCCTCCCGGGCAGGTGCCCCCCAATTCCGGGCTTGGCGCCTTGGCCTATCTTGATCTCGATGCCAGCGGCGACCTTCAGATACTCTTCGTGAACCCCGAATCTCCCAGAGGCCACCTGTACTATCATATGGTCCGCTAGGGGGTACAAGTCCTTGTGGAGTCCCCCTTCTCCAGTCCCCATATAGGTACCCTGCATCTTCGCGGCTTTGGCTAAGGCCTTGTGCGCTTCTAAACTGATCGCCCCGTAAGACATATGGGCTATCATGATGGGGGTTTCGAGCTTTAGGTTGGGAGTGATATCCGTGGTCAACTTCACGCCATCGTTATCCTCGAGCTCCACCCTGCCCGGCTTTCTCCCCAGGTAAGTGCGAAGCTCCATGGGCTCCCTCAAGGGGTCTATGGCTGGGTTTGTCACCTGGCAGGCGTCTATGACCAACTTATCGAAGAGCGTTTGATACTCCAGCTCATTGCCCATAGCCGCCAGGATGATGCTTCCGGTCTCCGCCTGGGTCATGATGTCCCTCCTTATCTTCTCGGTCCAAATTGGATGGGGGCTGAAAGTCGGAGGCCTTACTTCTATGGAGATGACCTGGGTCGGGCAGGTGAAGACACACCTTTGACAGGCTACGCAATTCTCGTGGTGGAGTGTCCATTTCTCCTCCTCTTTGTCGTACTCGTGGACGCCGAAGGGGCATTCCCTTGTGCACCTCAAGCAGGTGGTGCAGTTCTCCCTATCGACTACCACTTTAAATTCGGGTGGGAATGTCATCTTTTCGGCCTCACATTATCACGTCTTCGTCCAAGGTTGCTATCACGGGGGATCCAGCTTTGGGAGCCCATATCTTATCCGGTTCTGGACATATCGCCTTAATCGCGGCCTCTTCGCTTGCTATATATGAGAAGTCGTTGTGCTCAGCGGCTATAAGGGGTCTCAACTTGATCCTATCGTTCAATCCTACCATCGTATTCCTATTCGTCACGATGACGCCAAAAGGGCCGTTGAGCATCGCCGGTGCATAAGTCATCCTCAACGCGGTGTAGAGCCTTTTCTCCTCTTCTGGCATCCTCTCTATCTGCTTCCAGAATGGCGGTGTCAAGGCTATCGAGGCGGTTTTTATGGACAAATTCTGCCTTCTCACGAGCAGGTCGAAGAGATAGGCCACGACCTCGGTGTCGGTCAGTAACTTGCACTTGTAGCCGTGGGTCTCCAGGTAACGCCTATTGGTGCCGTAGGAGCTGATCTCGCCGTTGTGGACGACGCACCAATCCAATAGATTGAAGGGGTGTGCACCCCCCCACCATCCCGGCGTATTGGTCGGGAACCTGCCGTGCGTGACCCAACAGTACGCTTTGTAATCGCGAATCTTGAAGAGCCTAGCTACGTCGCAAGGCAAACCGGTGGCTTTGAAGACGCCCATATTCTTTCCACTAGAACAGACAAAGGCACCGTCGATTTCGTCGTTTATGGTCATGACCGTATTGACTATATAGTCCTCTTCATCGGCCTCGAACTTCTCTGGTACATCGACAAAGTACCTCCAAGTGTCGTGGGCCTTTGTGATTTCCTTGATCTTCCTTACTGGGACTTCCTCGTCTTTATGGATCATGACCCTGTCTTTCAAATACTCCTCAGTCCTATCTCTGGCCTCTTCATCGTCGAGGAAGATGTGGAATGCGTATTGATCTTTATGCTTGGGATATATACCATAAGCAGCAAAACCACCGCCTCTACCATCGTATCTATCCACCATGTTATCGGCCATGGTTATGGCATATTTTCCAGGGATCCTTTTCCCGTATTTATTCAATATTCCGCCTAGACCGCACATATCGTTGCCTCTTTTGATGAACCGGCTAGTTTAAAACGATTTGGTAACGTCATTAATATTTTCCTCTTTTGACTCCACGGTATTGCCTATTCAAAGCCCATTTCCCCAAGGACTGAGATCAACCTCCTGTTCTCTTCCTTTTTCCCTATCGTTATCCTAATATAACTACCTTTCAAGCCCGGGACTCCCGTCACATCCCTTACGATAATCCCCCTTTTATATAGGCCCTCTATAAAGCTCGGGGCGTCCAGCTTTGAGGGCAACTTAACCAACAAGAAATTGGCCTCTGAGGAGAGGGCTTTAAATCCACGAATCTTATTGATCTCTTGGCCAACAAACTCCCTTTCCGCTATTATCTCGGCCCTTACTTTCTCAAACCATTCTCGCTCTTCTATTGCCTTTATCGCTGCCTTCTGAGCTATATCGCTCAGATTAAAGGGCAGCCGGGCTTTCTCTATCCATTGGACGATTTCGGTGCTGGATAAGGCATAGCCAAGTCGTAAACCAGCCAACCCAAAGAACTTGGACATGGAGCGGACCACTATTAGATTATCGTAGTCCTCGATTTTGTCCGCAATCGTCTTTCCAGAGAACTCATAGTATGCCTCATCCACGACGACGAGGGCATTGGTCTCTTCGGTGATCTTTATGAGCTCTTTTTTCTCGATAGTTTTTCCTGTTGGGTTGTTGGGAGAGCACAAAAATATCGCCTTGGCGTCCTTTGCAGAATTAATTACGTCCTCCGCTTTGACCTCAAACTCCGGTTCTTCTGTCTCCACAAACTCCAGACTTGTATCTCTTAACATCGAAAGGAATACGTACATCGTATAAGTTGGTAAGGGTATCACCACTTTATCAAATGGATTTAAACTTATCTTACAGATCGTATCGAGGATCTCGCTCGTCCCACTCCCGATGCTGATATTATCTCCTGGTAAATTGGTGTATTCGGAGAGCTTCTCTTTTAACTCGCGATAAGAAGGGTTGGGGTATCTATTAACGTTGCTCGCTTCCTTGATGATCTCTTCTATTACGCTCTTTGGAGGAGGGTACGGGCTTTCATTAGAGCCCAAATTTATTATCCTCTCCTTGGGGATACCATACTCTTTTTCTATTTGATTCGGAAACGCCCCGGCATCGTAAGGTTCCAAAATCTCGAGAACGTTCTTGAACATGGAATTCCTCACCATAACTACTTTTAGATAGGTTTACAACCACTCCAATCTATATCTATCTCGTATTCTAGGGGGTCGATCAAGTGATTCTCTTTAAATGCGGCTATTCGCTCCCTACAGGCGTCGCATCTTCCGCAGGCCGGTCTAGTTCCCCAGTAACAGGTGTGGGTCAATTTATACGGGACGCCCAGAGATATTCCTTCCCTTACTATCTCGGCTTTCGTCTTATTTATGTAGGGTGTATGAATTTTAAATGCGCCATCTTCTTTGGCGCCTAACTGCAGTGTTTTCTCCAGAGAATCGAAGAATTCCCTCCTGCAATCCCTATACGAGCGGTAATCTTCTAGTACGGGGGAGATGAAAAACTCGTTTATCCCTTTGATCGACGCATAAGCCGCTGCATATGTGATAAAAATCGCATTTCTGAAAGGCACTACCGTGTCGATCTGCCTGCCTTCATCTTGGTTTGGTACCTTAAGGTCCAGGTCGGTTAGCGAGCTCCCTCCCGCCTGCCCCAAATCGATCTTCAAAATCTTGTGTGGGATGTTCAATCTCTTTGTTATCTCTTTTGCGCTCTCCAACTCTATAATATGCCTCTGCCCATAATCGAAACTCACTGCCTCTACCTCGTAGCCCATATCCAGCGCCTTGTATAACGTGGTTGTGGAGTCCATCCCCCCACTGAGCAAGCATACGGCCCTCATTTAATTTCTCAACCTCCATATCTATTCGTTATCGGCATTCTCCTTCCAGAACCAAAGGCCTTTGGAGTGATCTTTATACCTGGAGCTGCCTGCTGCCTCTTATACTCGTTGTGGTCGACCTTCCAGATGATTTCTCCAACCATTCTCTCATCAAAGCCTTGGGCCATTATCTCCTCTTTGCTTTTATCCTCTTCGATGTATGCGTGCAATATTGCGTCTAGGATATCGTACGGCGGTAGAGTATCACTATCCCTCTGCCCTTCTCGCAGTTCGGCGGAGGGCTCTTTTGCGATTGTATTTTCGGGTATAATCTCTCTTTTCTCAACTGAATTTATGTATCTCGCCAATTTATACACTGTGGTCTTCGGCACATCTGAGATTGCCGCAAAACCGCCGGCCATATCCCCATAAAGGGTTGTGTAGCCTACAGCCAACTCCGATTTGTTGCCCGTCGTCAAGACGAGGTAGCCGAATTTATTCGACAACGCCATTAAGATATTTCCCCTGATCCTAGCTTGGATGTTCTCCTCCGTTACATCTTGCTCGGTGCCCCCGAATTCTTTTGACAACATCTTTACATATGCATCCGCCGCATCTGCTATAGGAATGACTTTATACTCTATCCCTAGGTTCTCAACCAATTTTTTGGCATCATCCAAACTTCCTTTGGAAGAGATCCTGCTCGGCATCGAAACCCCGACGACATTTTCGGCACCCAATGCCTTAGTTGCTAGCGTTGCTGTGAGCGCAGAGTCTATGCCACCGCTCAAGCCGATGACTACTTTTTCGAAGCCATTTTTTCTGACATAATCTCTGATCCCCAATATCAGGGCTTTGCATATCTCATCCGATGGGTCTCCCTCTGGTATTATTTTACTGGGAGTCTCTAAGTCGCTTACCAGAAGGTCTTCTTCGAAAGATTTGCACTGAGCGATTAGAACCCCTTCTTCGTTGAAGATATAGCTCCTTCCATCAAACACTAGATCGTCTTGACCGCCGACCAAGTTGTTATAGACAATTGCAACCCCATTCTCCTTTGCCCTCCTGGCCAGTAATTCTCTTCTCACTTTGATCTTGCCCACGTGGAATGGTGATGCGGAGATGTTTACTATGAGTTCGGCTCCCATTTCTGCTTGCACAGCGGTTGGGCCATCGTCGACCCAGATGTCCTCACAGATGTTTACCCCTAGGTTTAGATCATCGAGGGTAAAGACTCGACATTCACTAGCCGGCTGAAAATATCGTTTTTCGTCAAAGACGTCGTAGTTCGGCAGATGGGTTTTGTGCTGTATGCCCACAAGCTCTCCATCGGAGATAAGGGCAGCTGCATTGTAAATCTCTCCTCCTTCTCCATCGACAAAGCCCACGATAGCAGCGACGTCTTTTGTCTTTTCGACGATCTCTCTTAACTTTTCTTTATCCTTCTCGAGAAAGGAGGGTTTTAACAGCAAATCTTTGGGCGGATATCCCGTTATGGCTAACTCCGGAAATGTTACTATGTCGGCGCCCCGGCTCTTAGCTTCTCTGATATATTCGATCATCTTCTTTGCATTGCCCTCCAAGTCTCCTACTATGGAGTTTATCTGCGCTATCGCAACTTTGTAATTCTCCATTCTATCCCTCCGGAATATATGCTTATTAGAGACCGAAAAATGCAGAGGCGTGGTCATAACTAACTTTGCGAATGCGTCCCTTTGAGATCCCCATCTTCTTCATCTCGAGGGCAGTTCTCGGTATCGCCAGAGGGTCTGAGGCGATTGATGACATATCGCTATTCAACATGAATTTCGAGGCACCATAATCCTCGATTATTTTTGCAACTTCAAGGTGACTCAGTTTTGACGGTGGCTGGATGCTCAAACCGATATAAGTTTCTCGATCTATAACCTTTTCCACCACTTCCCCATTGACGTGGTCTATAACCACCTTTCTCGGATCCACCCCCGTCGTTTCTACCAAATGTAGTATCTCATCGATGGCCCCACTTTTTCCTTTTGTGGGCGTATGAACGATTATCGGCAGATCTGTTTTGACACATACCTCCATCTGCTTTTTGAGCATTTCAACCTCCCGTTTGTCTACTCTATCTAGGCCGGTCTCGCCTATGGCGACCACCTTTTTATTGTCTAGGAATTTTGGAAGCTCTCTGATTATCTTAGAAGCGTCTTTCGGGATAGCTCTCGGATGTACCCCAAGGGCCACAAAAAGCTCTACTCCGTTCTTTCCAGCTTTCTGCGTCTCTGCCCTTAAAAGCCTATCATAGTGATCGAAGTAGACATCGCTTGTACTCATCCTGTAGACGTCATGGGCACAAGTAACTGCCTTCTCGATCCCCGCGAGGGCCATCCTACCAAAATCTTCATAACTTCTGACATCTGCGTGGATGTGCGCGTCGATATACATAATTTTGAATGGATAAAATTAAGAAGGGAAGATGCGTCGATTATTCCAACGCCTCTTTTATCTTCTCAATTTCTTCACCGAGTTCCTCAATGGACACGAACTCTGCCTTTTTTTCCTCTACCTTGGCTAACGCCCAGAATAGCCTTGCAGAAACCTGCATCAACTTTCCTGCGTAGCCAGGAGAGTGGGGAACTAGCTCAGCCGCAATATCCCCGCACTTTTCTGCCAGTTCCTTATCGAGAGAGGCAGCCCTTTCAGAAGCGGTGCCCAAGATCGAGATCCCCATCCCGAGGACCCTCTCCCTTGCTGCATAAGCCTTCGCTGCCTTGCTCTTAACTAGATGTACACCCATCCTTTTCACCTCAATAGTCTAGATATTTCATTATCTCCCAAGGAGTTACGTACAAACAATACTGATTCCACTCTTCTATCTTCAGGCTAATGAATTCTTCGTATATGTGGTTCCCTAGAGTTTTCTGGATCACCTCATCGGTTGTCAGGTAGTCCAATGCATCTCTAAGGGTTGTTGGTAGCTCTCCGACACCATATTCCCTCTTTTCTTCAGCGGTCAATTCGTACATGTCTGCTCTGAGCGGGTCGCCTGGCTCGATCTTCTTCTTTATACCGTCCAAGCCGGCTGCAAGTATTGTGGAAAATGCCAAGTAGGGATTACAAGAAGGATCTACAGCGCGGTACTCGCACCTCGTCGCCTTCGGTTTTTTGTAATAGATCGGCACTCTCACCAAAGCGCTCCTATTTCTCGGACTCCAGCTTATGTTGATGGGTGCTTCAAAGCCTGGCACTAAACGCTTGTAGCTATTTACGGTCGGACAACCGATTGCCGTCAATGCTTTACAATGTTCTATTAAACCACCGATATAATACCTGGCAGTTTGACTTAACCCATACTCATCATCCTCGTCAAAAAAGACGTTTTCGCCTTTAAAAGGTTCACCCTTCCAGAGGCTAATATGGGTATGCATGCCGCTCGCATTATCGAGGTACAATGGCTTTGGCATGAAGGTAGCGATCCAACCGTATCTTGCTGCGACATTTCTGGCTGCGAATTTGTAGGTAAAGAAGGCATCGCCACACGGTATCGTTTCTACAGGTCTATAATCGAGCTCTATCTGCCCTGCTGTCGCTACCTCGTGATGGTGATACTCAATCTGAACGCCCATCTCGGTTAGATAATGGGCGAGTTCATTTCGGTAGTCGTTGGTCGTATCCTCTGGTGGGGCCCTGAAATACGCCTCTTTCGGTCTTAAAATCGTGCCCCCTGGCCTAATTTCAGGAGATTTTGGAACCACTCGTGGTGGACCCCATGAATCCCCTTTTCCACCGGCTGGAGACACCCATAGATCGTATTGGAGTTGTGTGGGATCTAAGCTCTCAAAAACGAAGTACTCTATTTCTGGACCAAATATGGCCCTATACCCCATCTTCTCCGACTTTTCCATGGCCCTTCTCGCCACATATCCCCTTGGATCCACGTCCGATACCACTCCTCCGCCTTTCTCCCCAAAGGCTTCATAGATATCTCCATAGATGATGGCCGACTTCTGTATCGGATCTTCAATCCATGGTATCGGCATCGTCGTAGGTGCGTCTGGTATCCACACCATATCGCTCATTTCTATAGTCTTAAATCCCCTTATGGAAGAGCCATCGAAACCTATCCCTGTCTCGTAAGCGTCGCCTTCCGTGAACTCCCCTGCCGGGATCGTGAAGCTCTGTAGAATGCCCCTGAGATCGCTGAAGAAACAGTGCACGTTCTTCACGTTTGCGTCCTTCAATTTCTTTATTGCGGCTTCATGTTGCGCCATATCTCAACCTCCACATCAAAAGGTTTATTTTTATCTTGAATTTCCTATTTAGCTTCCTTATTCTTTCCCCCTGTCACTTCCTAGTGCTATAAAAGGTTATTTGAGACTTTTTCATAAAAGTTATGAATATGGAGAGTAATAGGCGGCTCGTCTATTTGTCGATTAATCTCACATCATCGATCCTATAAACCCCGGAATCTTTGTTCCATTCTCTTTCGGCTTTCAGTATCTCTAACCTGCGTTTGAACATCGGCATGTCTAAAACCAGAGTTTCAAACTCTCCGCCTTCTCCGCCGATATGAATTTTATATTTTTCATTTAATTCTTTCAGCTCTTGAATGCATTCTTCATCGATCCCCCTACCCAGCCAACTTTCATCCAATCCGTAAGCAGCGACAGCGGTAACTATTATCTCAAAGCCAGCGTCGACCATCTCCCTCAAGAGCATCTCTGGATCCTTATGCCATATTGGGGCAAAAGATTTGAGGTTTAATCTTTCGCAGATTATATCTACCCTCTGTTTCTGATACTCCGAGAACAGCGCGCCGGTAACTACTCCTTCGATTTCGTCTTTCACAGAACCAATGATTTTTTTTAAGTCCTCCAGTTCTTTTTCTTTTTCGCCTTTTGTGGTCTTTGTTAAAAGCTGGATACCCATTGCCTTTGCTTGATATTTAGTGAGGTGCACATTGGGGTAATGGAACATATAGCTATCTATTCTTTCAG
The DNA here is from genome assembly GCA_046761145.1 of Hydrothermarchaeales archaeon (SeqCode). Classification (GTDB taxonomy): domain Archaea; phylum Hydrothermarchaeota; class Hydrothermarchaeia; order Hydrothermarchaeales; family SZUA-236; genus JBHIFP01. Next base: position 14,084 of record JBHIFP010000018.1, on the reverse strand, counting down.
GAAGCAAAGTAATCAAATATCTTATCTCGAATCCTTGAGAGTGCATGATATGAGTAGCGAAGAGGGAGTCCTTACCCCCTGAAGTGAGGGCAGCGAGTTTCATGGGATCACAAAGGGTTTAACCATACTTCAAGTATTTCTCTACTTCCCACTTTAGAATTTAAATAGTTATTTGAGAGGGTTTCATAAAAGCCATGAAAAATTCATAAAAAAGCTTTATATCTATAAAAAATTATGACAATCTGGATGTGAAATTATGAATGGGGTAAAGGAGTTGCGTGAAGAGGAATTAAAAGAGAAGATTCTCAAGGACGTGAAGAAAAACGGAGTAAAATTTCTGGCATTGCGGTTTGTGGATATATTGGGAAAGGCAAAGACATGTGAGATACCAGTAAACAGGATGGAAGATGCGTTGAACTATGGTTTTTGGTTCGACGGTTCCTCTATAGAGGGGTTTGTAAGGATTCACGAGAGCGATATGTTTCTTAGGCCTGATATCAAAACATATGCCATTGTCCCTTGGACAGATAACAAGGTTGCTAGAATGATCTGTGACGTTTATATTGATGATAAGCATCCCTTTGAAGGCGACCCGAGATATAATCTAAAGCGTGTGTTAAAGGAAGCCGAGAAGATGGGTTTTAAGTATAAGGTTGGACCCGAGATTGAATTTTTCATGTTTAAAGAGAGCGACAGTACAATACCCCAAACCCATGACTTCGCTGGCTATTTTGACCTGGCTCCAATGGACCTAGCGGTAGAGATAAAGAGAGAGGTAGCCCCAGCTTTAGAATCCGTGGGCATAAACATAGAGATGAGCCACCACGAAGTGGCTCCAGGTCAGCACGAGATAGATTTCAGATATGACGATGCCATTGCAATTGCAGACGATGTCCTAACCTATAAAAATATTCTGAAAAGGGTTGCGCAAAAGTACGGTCTGTTCGCCAGCTTTATGCCCAAGCCTATCTATGGGATAAACGGTTCTGGCATGCATGTGCATCAGAGTCTATGGAAGGCTGGCAAAAATGCCTTTTTCGATGAAAACGATGAATATAGACTATCTACTATTGCTAAAGGTTTCATTGCAGGTCAGTTGCATCATGCCAAGGCTTTGGCTGGTGTAGTAGCGCCTACTGTAAACTCCTACAAGAGGCTGGTACCGGGTTACGAAGCTCCAGTCTATATCTGTTGGGCAAGGATAAACCGCTCGGCGTTGATCAGAATTCCTCGATATGTAAAGGGTAAGGAAGACGCAACTAGAGGAGAACTGCGCTGTCCAGACCCAAGCTGCAATCCATACTTAGCCTTCGTTGCAATGCTTCAGGCTGGGTTGGACGGTATTAAAAATAAGACGCCCCTCCCAGAACCTGTGGAGGAAGATGTTTATGAATTTGATGACCGCAAGCTAGCAGAATTCTACATTAAAACCTTACCTTCTTCCCTAGAAGAGGCTACCATTGAGCTTGAAAAAAGCAATGTGATGAAGAAGGCCCTTGGTCCTCATATCCATGAAAAGCTCATCAAAGTGCAAAAGGAAGACTGGAATGAATATAAGATACAGGTAACCAAATGGGAGCTGGATAGATACTGCCGCATCCTTTGATAAACTCTCAGCGCCTTCGATACAAGCGCTAAGATTTCGAATCTAACGATAGAGTTAAGTAATCTCAAATGCGATTCTATAAATGCGCTTTCTTTCCTCAATTCTTTAATGAAGCTGGGAACATCTATGCTTACTGGGCAGATTTCCTTGCACTTCCTACAGGTAACGCAGGAGTAAAGAGCATCCATCTCTGAATTACCTGAAAGTGAGGAATATACGATGCCTCTTCATCCTAGGCTGTTTTCATTTCCAAATTTGTTTCCAACAAAATTATAGACCGGGCAGTGCAGCAGGCAGGCCCCGCAACCTATGCAATATAACAGCTCCTTGAACCCATGCTGGATTATCTCGCTCCTTTTGTTGTCAAGGAGAATAAGGCAAATCTCTTTGGGGGCGTGGACGCCTTTAAGGAGTTTCTTCTCTATGTCCATGGTTTTGCTGAGTCCCCCTATTATATTTATGAACGAGGTTATTAGCTCGCCTGTCGCATAAAAGGTTTGCAACTTGGCCATGTTTAGCGCTTCATCAAGATTCGGATATATCTTATCTATACCCGCGACGATTATATGCTTCTTTGGTCGTAGCATAACCTCTAAGATGTTCCCCTCGTTGTGCAATAGCAGGATAGCCCCTTCCTCAGCAGCGATTGCATTCACGCCCGTTATACCAATCTTCGCAGCTTCCATATAGCCTAAAATATCCCCTCTAATCAATTTTACTATCTCTCGGGAATCTGGGCTTACCTCCCTTTTAAAATATTCTGAGAGGTATCTTGAGATATCGTAACTAGTTAAATGAGATACTGGACCGGTAGGGTGAGAGGGTTTTTCGTTGGTAAGCTGGAGTATCCTATCCCCAATATCGGTTTCTACCACCTCGATTTCCCTTGAGTCAAGCTCTTCGGTGAGATTGATCTCTCTCGTTAGGTTGGATTTTGCCTTTACCACTAACCTTTCATCGCCTCTCTCTGGTTTCCAACTATACTACGACGAAAGAGCAAAGTTGGTGTTTTTATAGCACAAAAATTAGAGAGGGGGGCTAGATGACCCCCTTGCCTCTCTCGCCGGTCCTGATTCTCACTATCTCTTCTACTGGATAAACGAATATCTTGCCATCCCCGATTTCGCCGGTCTTTGCCGCCTCGACTATAGTTTCGATCGCTTCTTCAGTATCTTCCGCTTTGACGATGACCTTCACCTCTACTTTTGGTAGGAGGTCTACTCGATACTTCTCGCCTCTCCACTGACGCACCACGCCTTTCTGTATTCCTCGGCCCTTTACCTCTGTGACCGTGAGCCCGACGAATCCCTTCTCCTCTAGAGCCTTCTTAACCTCATCCAATTTTTCAGGTCTTATTATCGCTTCAATCTTATTCACTTTATTCACCTCTCGTATGTTGCGACGAAGTCTGGGTATGCAACTATGCCATGCTCACCGATATCCAGTCCTTCCACTTCCTCTTTCAGAGAGACCCTTAGCCCTATTACCTTGTCTATAGCCTTGAACATTATAAAGCCCATCGCAAGGGCCCATACCAGAGCTGCAGTTGCCCCGATAAACTGGACTATCAACTGCCCAAAACCGCCGCCATGGAGCAGGCCTATGACTCCGAGGTTGCCGGGTCCAGGTACTGCATAGTTGCCGTATGTGCCGTCCGCGAAGAGCCCCACTGCTAGGGTCCCCCAGAAACCACCGACGCCGTGAACAGAGACCGCGCCAACTGGATCGTCTACACCGTGGTTCTCGAAGAAATAGACTGCAGCAACCACGAGGACGCCTGCTATCGCGCCTATCACAACGGCGTCCACAGCGCCCACCCATGCGCATCCAGCTGTTATTGCAACCAAACCTGCCAAAAAGCCATTTATCGTCATTCCAACATCGGGCTTGCCTATCCTCATCCAAGAGTAGAGCATCGCGGTCGTTGCCCCAGCTGCAGCTGCAAGATTTGTCGTTACCGCCACAACGGCCATCCTCAGTTCGCTGGCGGAGAGGGTGCTTCCGGGATTGAAGCCGAACCATCCAAACCATAGGATGAATCCGCCCAATACCGCAAATGTAATGCTGTGGCCTGGAATGGCTACTGGCGTGCCGTCCTCCTTGAACTTCCCGAACCTTGGGCCCAATACTATGGCGCCCATCAACGCTATCCATCCCCCTATCTGGTGCACTACTGAGGAACCTGCGAAGTCACCAAACCACAAGGGGCTCCCGTCTTTGGCAAGCAAGCCGAGTTTCCCGAAGATCGCTCCGGTAGAGAGCCATCCGCCGCCCCATACCCAGTGCCCATATATGGGGTATATGATCAGAGATATTATGAAACTGTACACCAGATACGACTTGAACTTCGTCCTCTCTGCCATCGCCCCCGATACTATCGTCGCTGCCGTCGCCGCGAAGACCACCATGAAGAACCAGTTCAGGTATACGCCCACATCATAGGCTTCACCCATCAAGAACCAGTTTCCCGTTCCGAGGAGTCCGAAGTGGTCGGCGCCCATCATTATGCCATAGCCCACAGCCATAAATGCGAGGGAGCCGACGGCGAAGTCCATTATGTTCTTCATCAATATATTCCCCGCATTTTTCGCCCTGGTAAACCCGGCCTCGACCATGGCAAACCCCGCCTGCATGAAGAACACCAGAAACCCCGAGACCAACACCCAGACATATGTGGCCGGCAGAGTCGGGTCTCCGGCCAGCGTTCTTCCGCCTGAGGGATCTGCCGCTAAAACCGGAGTTACGAACCCAAGGACAAACATCGATACTAGCAATGCTAGCTTCCATTTTCTATCCATCCATTTTACCTCCTTTCAGCGTTTAAATCTCTTGACAATCCTCTTTTTGGTTTGTCACCATGTAAACGTCTTATTACGCCAATATTTTATTATAAAAGAGTATTTGAGAAATTTTAAGGCTTTTTCATAAAAGTTCATACAATTTTTGGATGTAATCAGCGAGTTGAACATCGAATGAAAGGTTTAAGTGCTAGCGACACGCAGTTGGAGAGCATATGCTGAGCAATTTTTTCAGAAAGAAACTCGACGAGAATGCATTGAGGCCCGTTCTGGACGAGATGGTGAGGTGTGGCTTATTGAAAGTCGATGAAGAGGGCTACTACCAGATCACTGAGCTGGGCGAAGTGTACAAAGCAAAGAGAAGAAGGTTTTTATAAATCCCAGACAGAGGGGTCTCTTTTTGTCACCCAAAAAAAGTCGTGTTGGGTGCTTGGAATCTAATTGTCATAAATTTAAATACTAAGATGACTGAGTCGTTTTTATGAAGGCCCCTACAAGAGTGACCATAGCCCTCGACAAAGAGGCGAGTGAACTGCTCGATAGGTTGAAGTCAGAGACGAAGTTGTCTCAGAGTGGAGTTATCAGAAGGGCATTGAGATTTTATTCCGAGAATAAAGAGGTGATAGACAAGTATGGGAGCGAGAGGATAAACACCTACTGCGAGATGCTGGCCCATGGTGAGCATATCATCTTGGACGTGGACCACTTCATACTTTTTTTGAAATCGATCGAGTCTTCCCCCGAGGAAGAGAAATTCTGGGAAGATCACGAGAGGGTTGCCAAATCGCATGCGGAACAACTGCCCCGAAAGATCCAATCGGTAGAAGGATTTCTCAAGAGGTTGGAGGCATGTAACTTCTACAAACTGAACAAGATCCACGAAGACGAGTTCACACTGATCTTGTACTCGGATGTTACAAAAAAATTCGTTAGAACCCTGCTCGAAGATGTCCTCGAAGGGATGGGATTTAAAACGGAGATCAAGGAAGACTTTGCCAAGTTGAGGGTGAGGGTGGTAACTTGAAGATAGCATTACTTGGTGGAACGGGCAACGTGGGAGGGGGCCTGGCCTTGAGATGGGCGAGGAATCATGAAATTATCATTGGATCGAGAGGAAGGGAGAAGGCCGAAGGCGCTGCCGACAATTATACAAAACAGCTTGCCGAGAAACACATCCCCTGCAATATTCTGGGTTGCGACAATGCAACGGCCATCAAAAGGGCAAATGTTGTGGTATTGTCCATACCGTACGAACACGTCATCTCCACCATCGACAAGACCAGAGAGTCTTTCCGGGATAAGATCGTCATCACGCCCGTTGTGCCGATGAAGAAAGCCGATGGTTATTTCATTTACACGCCGCCAAAGGAAGGGAGCGCTGCAGTTGAGGTAAAAAATGCTTTGCCAGAGAGTACAAAGGTAGTATCCATATATCACTCCATTCCATCGGAAAAGTTGGCAGATCTGGACAAGGTACTGGAGTATGATGTGATCATCTGCGGGGACGATGAGAATGCCAAGCACGTTGTAAGTGACCTGACAAAAGAGATAAAGAACCTCAGACCATTGGATGGCGGGCCTCTTGCTGTCTCAAGCATGGTCGAGGCGATGACGCCGCTGTTGATGAATATAATGATAAAGAACAGATTGAAGAACCCGTCTATCAAGTTCCTCTGACGATGGAGAAGCTTTTAAGGTAGATGGAATTCCAAGAAATGCCTATTTTCATCGACAAAAACTTATATTGACTTTCGAACACTTTAGAACCCCAATTAAGCTCAGAAAAACAAAAAAATCTCGATACAAGCTATTTTCAAAAATGGTCTCGGAAAATAAATTTATATCGTTCGAACCCAATTTATCCCAATAAAAGGGGTGTCCGCACATGAGGTTATCGAGGGTTCTCTTCATTTTTATCATATTCTGTTTCACGTTGTCCTTAACGTATTCACAAGAGGGGATACTGGAAGGTGATACCACAACGCAGATCGCCCTCAACGTATATTTAGATGAATCCGGAAAGGCCCTCATGACTGGATATATAGCAAAAGAAGAGATGCTCACAAGACTATCCTTTCTGGAGAAATCCCAGTACCTCTATCTGAACGATACGAATGAGATATACGCGGTCACCCAAGAGTTGACTTCGAAAGAGGGTGGCCAATGGAGATTAGAGATGTCCTTGGATGGCTACTTCTCCGAGTACAATATCGTTTTCTATCTCCCCAATGGAGCGAGTCTAAACTCCATCGACCTATCTGAAGAGATCAATTACTACCTAAAGGTGGATAACGAGAGCCTAGTCTTGACAACAGAGGGTTTTGAGGTGACGAATCCCAAAGTCATGATCGGTTACACTCTACCTATCGAGACCGAAATTGTCAACGAGAAAGGGACAAGGGAAGAGGGAGAAATATTCCCAAGCATTCTGTTTCTGACGATATTGGTATTGATAGTTGTGGTCGGTGTCATTTTCATAAGAAGATCTACCTCCGGGGTTCAAAAGGTTTCCATCAGCAAAAAGGAGATACCCCCGACCGAAAGCATGATGAAGGTCATAGAGACATTGACCGAGAACGAGAGAGGGATCGTGGAGCTGCTATTGAAGGAGGGAGGGAAGCTTACCCAATCCAAGATAAGGAGGGAACTGGGGATTCCGAAATCCTCTCTATCCGGGATGTTGAACTCTCTTCGGAGAAGAAAAATAATAAATAAGAGAGAATACGGGAGGACGAACCTTATAGAACTCTCTGAGTGGTTTTTATCTGAAAAGGAGTAGAAATAAACCTTGAATTTGAAAATAGTTCTGGATCAAAAACTTGTATCGTTCGGCACACGGTTATCTCGAGGTGATGAAAAGTGAATAAAAAGATTCTCAGCATCTTCCTGTTGGCAATACTGCTGACGGGATCCATTGGCGTGGCTTCGGCCTTTGGCGATGATTTGGGGAGGCCGAAGGGGCGTTTTCAGTTCGATCTGAGGAAGAAGGCGAATATGGCGCTTGGGAGGGTTTCTCCCTTTAGGTTGCAGGGGAAGAGAAAGAGACCACTCACGCCTGTAGTGAGACCAATTATGGTCGGACATGGGTTTGCGATCCAGGACGAAGAGTTTCACGTCCTCTCCCTAAGCGTCATAAGGACGAAGAGGGTGATTCCGGGCGATATAAGGGATCTCTTGAGGCAGAACAAGACCCTGGAAGAGATAGTCAGCGAACTTAGGGGCAATGGAAGGCCCTTCATCTACAAGGGCATTCTGAAATTCGGCGAAGGCCACTACCGGCTGAACATCACGGAAGCCAATAAGAGCTACCTAGACGCGGATATAATTGAGTTGCCTACAAGGCCCAAGGGTTTTGGCGAGAAGATATCCATCGACGAAACAACTTTCGAGAATGTCGGTCACATAACCATAGAGATGAAGAGATACGAAGGCGTCAGAGTTGGGACCGGTAGTCTGACGATGGGAGATGAAACCTACAAGCTACTTCTGACGATGATACCCAATAGAAAGGGGATTTCGAGAATTGGAAGGAATCCGAATTTCCCTAGAGTGCCCGAGCCAAGGACACCTGAGGGCCCTTAGATCTTTTGAAACTGAATTCCGGGAGACAGCTCCGGGATTCTCTCTTTTTTTAATCAACGAAACTGATACCCAGATCCGAGTTATACCTGAAAATATCCATTTGAGTACATATAAAGGACAAATTAAACGAATAGATTTTCGGGGATGGTGGGTAGTGTATCCCCGATGTACTTTTTTATCTCCTCAGGCCAATCCTCATAATCAAAGCCGTACCTGAGCAAGAAGACATATGCCCATCTCGTTGGGCTTATACCCGTACAGCCAGACCACAGCGGTCTGTTCTTCCTCTCCTTCCAGTGAAAGTTCTTTGCATAAAAGTCCTCGTGGACGTGGAAGCTCGCTATCTCCAGCTCCTTCTCTGGCCTCGATACTGTTTCAAAGGGCAACAACACCGTGAGGTCATATGTTCGAACGTACTCTCGATCTTCCTCTTCTATTAGCTCCCCACCATGTTCCAAGTAGATAGCGGTGGTAGCGTCCACCCTCCACTCCAGATCGAAGATCTTGTCGATGATCTCGACGGATAGATCTCGAACCTCATCCCTTATCTTTATCGTATCTTCCGGCGAGGCGATCCAAGCGAGCTCCATCCTCTTGAACTCATTCAATCTCTCGAGGCCTTTGAGGCCGCCACTTTCATAACGCCAAGTGGGACCATAATTATCGATGAACTTCAATGGCAGCTCGTCCCTGTCTATTACCCTGCCCCTCCATATATCGTAGAAAGGTTCGCACTGCGCATAAGCCAAGGAAAACTCCGGACTTCCCAAATTTTCCATCAGCTTCTCCGGCATATTCCTTCCCGTTATCCTGACGTAGTCGGTAAATTCCTCCCACTCCTCGGGATCGCGAGTCTTGGGGGGGCAGATCCACCAGATCTCGTTCGGTATCCCGCTGAGTTGCCCCTTCCTCTTCTGGATATCCAAGGAAATGATCTTTGGCAGAAGTATCTCCTGAAACCCCAGAGGCCTTGCGATCTTGTCAAAGACCAGATTCTCGACGGCCCTCCACAGCGCAGCATAAGGTGGGAGTATGGTCCATACACCACTCCCCGCGTGCTTGACCCAGTTCCTCTTGACCAATGTCTCGGTGGGGTCTTCCCTGAATCTATACTTCTTGAGGCGAGGTTCGCTCCTTTGTACAGTATTTACAAACTCGGCCTTTCCTCCAACATACTGCTGCTTTACCTTCTCCTCAAGTCTCCTGAGCAATCTGTCCACGTAATTGTTCTCCAGTGCCTCTTGGTCGAGATCTTTCAGGACGATATGGGCGGTCTTCCCCTCAAACTCTATCTTTTGGGTAAAGGGCAAAGTAATTTCCCGCAATGGCTCCTGCTCCAGTTCATACCAAATCTCGTAATTTTTTATTTCTATACTTCTTATACCGATGTGCAGTTCCTTTCCCAGGACCCGAGAAAGGTGTTTGTTGATCCTCAATATCGCATCGTGGCACCTCACATATCTCCCAGAGACCAGCTCCACCGAAATGCTATTACCTACAATAGAATAACTCACCACTTTGGGTCCCTCCCCCCCCTTAGGCACGCCCCTACTCAAGAGCACTTCCACGCCTTTAAAGGCGTCGTCTACCACTTTGGTATCTTTGATCCCATCGCTACAGGTTAACTCCGCCTCCATCTCGAATCTCAACTCAATTCCTCACATTACAAAGAATGCCTTATCCTCTTAAATTTTTCTGACCCGATGGGAGGATTTATTAACCACCGCGAAGATGGTTGAAACGAGGCGAGATGACTGTAAAAATCCTGACCCATGGAGATACAGATGGGCTCTGTGCAGGGGCTCTAGCTTATGCCAGATATCCCGAAGGGGAGGTATGGTTTACTCACCCTGCCGGGCTATTGAACGACCTAAAAGACGTAGATGCTGAGATCGTGATAATCTGCGACGTAGCTATATCCGAAGGGGACAAGAACAAGATCTTTTCTCAATTCACGAGGATAAGTGGATCGGGCGAGCTACTTTACATAGATCACCACCCCCTGCCCTTGGAAACCCTCTCCGGAGATCTTCCATGTACCCAAGTCGTGAGGGACCGAACAAAATCCGCTTCAGAGCTGACGTTCCGCTTCTTTGAGGCAGAGATTCCCCCAGAGCTAAATAGGGTCGCCCTCTTCGGAGCCATATCGGACTACTGCGACGAAACCAAGTTTATCCGAGACGAACTGGATATATACGATAAAAGGACCATCTATTTGGAGGCGGGATTATTATCTCAATGCCTCAACGAGGCCCGAGGGAACCCCAACTACAAGAGGGAGGTACTCTATCAACTAGCGAATGGTGCAATGCCCAGCGAGATCGATGGAGTCGTCGAGAAGGCCATGAAATCGACGGAGAAAGAATGGGATGCGTACAGCTATGTCCACAGAAGGGTAGAGGTTGTGGATGGGATAGCTATTGTGAAAAACGTGCCCAGAGGCATCTCCCCCACGAAAGTTGCCAAGTTTTCTATGGGGATTGCTGGGAAGGATATCGGCATAGGCCTGAAGTTTAAGAAGGACTTCGCCGACCTCGGGGTGAGGAAACGGGGGGATTTTCCCCTCGATTTAAATAGAGTCTTGAGGACGATTGCACCGCGTTTCGGTGGGACTGGAGGGGGGCATCCGACTGCCGGAGGTGCCAGAATACCAAAGGAGCATTTAGACGAATTTATCTCAGCGTTTGCGAAAGAGATCTCGGCCATAATTTGACCCGAATTTGCAAAGGTGCCTTATATCACATTCGTTGCATTTGGGGTTTATCGGTCTGCAAAGGTCTTGCCCGAATTTTACGAATAGCTCATTTAGCTCCCTCCAAAACCTCCTTGGGACTTTTTTCATGAGCCCCTTCTCGGTCTCTTCCGGTCTCTTCGTCCCTACCAAACCCAGCCTGTTTGATATCCTGTGGACATGAACATCGACGGGTATCGCCTTCTTGCCGAATCCATAGACCAGGACGCAGTTCGCCGTCTTTCTACCCACCCCCGGCAGGGAGAGTAGCTCTACCAGATCATCGGGGACACTGCCCCCGTATTTTTTGGAGATTATCTTTGAAACTTCCTTAATCCTCCTGGCTTTGACCTTATAGAACCCGGAAGGTTTTATCAGCCTCTGGAGCTCCGCTTCATCTGCATCTGCCATCTCGTGGGGAGTCTCGAATACCGAGAAAAGTCTCTCGCCGGCCCTGGCGGTGTTCTCGTCTTTTGTCCTCTGGGATAGAATGGTAAAGATCAATACTCTGAATGGATCGCTATTATAAGATCCGGTCTCATGCCTCTCCTTCAAGGTATTTACTATCTCCGAAATCCTTTCATCTTCAGGTAACGCCATGATGCCCAACTAAAAATTGCCTTATATGGCTTAAAGGCATCGATCGCTTGAATACTTTTCCTCTGCTCTTGGAAAAAGTTCATTATATCCTTGTAGGATTGATAATGGGGACAAAGATGAGAAAAGGGGTCGTTGAATACAAGATAAGGATAAAGGACCTCCCCGAGGAAGAAAGGCCTCGGGAAAGGCTCGTCAAGTTTGGTGCTGAAGCCCTTTCCACGTCCGAGTTATTGGCCATCATCCTAAGATCTGGATCGCCGGGATGTACGGTAATAGAGCTCTCAAACAAGCTATTGAGCAGATATGACGGCAACCTCAAGTCTCTATTCTCCGCCACTGTAAATGAGTTGAGCGAGATAGATGGCATCAAGATGGCTAAGGCGGCGCAGATCAAGGCCTGTTTCGAGTTGGGGAAGAGGCTCGCTGCTTTTACTGAGAATGTCAAACCAGTGATCCAGAAACCAGAAGATGTAGCCAGCCTATTCATGTCCGAGATGCGATATCTGGACAAGGAATACTTCAAAGGGCTTTTCTTGGATTCGAAGAACAAGATATTGAAAGAAGAGACCATCTCCATCGGTAGTTTAAACGCAAACATCGTCCATCCGAGAGAGGTCTTCAAAAGGGCGTTATCCTACTCCGCGGCATCTATAGTATTGGTGCATAACCATCCATCGGGTGACCCAAGCCCCAGCAATAACGACATCGAGATCACAGAAAAATTGATAGTGGCCGGAAAACTTATGGGCATCGAACTTCTGGACCATATCGTAATCGGAGATGGGCAATTCAAAAGCCTAAAAAGAGAGGGGCTGATCGATTAATATTGGTAAACTCTAGTCATCTCCTTTATCTCCCTTATATCGCAATTGTCTATGATATTATACAAGCTGAGGGAGGATAATTTGACATCTTCTAGCTCATAATATACGGCCTTCCCGCCTTTTGGTGTTTCTCTTGTCTCTGTCTTGACAAGGCCCAAATTCGCGAGTATATATAACCTTCTTTTGATAGTACTCCGATCCAGATCTACGTTCTTTTCCAGCTCGATTATATACGCCGGCCTCTTTCTCAGTTCTCGGAGTATCTTCATGTTGGACTCGTTCGACAATGCCCTATAAATGGCCATCGTCTTGTTTATCTGCTCCCTGGTCATGTTCTCTAAAATATGCGAGGGGTGATAAAAAACCAGTTTGGTGGAAAATCGCTACAGCGAATAATCAAAAGATTTTTATAGTAGTTTCTCAAAAACTGAAAACTATATGGTTATGAGAGAGTTGGCCTCACCCCGCACTCCATATCCTCAGTTGCCTCCCTATCATTGACACTGAGATAGAAGTTATCGAATCTATGGCACTATGAATAGGTTGAGAGATATGGACGAAAAATCTGAAGAGGGGAATTTGAAGGTGATCCCCAGAGAAGAATTTGAAAAATTGAGTTTGGTTGACCAGTGGAGGTATCTGATCAAGAAAAGAAAAGAAATTGAAGAGAAAGTTGAGCGGTTAAAGGAAGAAAAGACTAACGGAAGATGAAAAGTTATATCAGAGGTGAATTATGAGTAACGCCCTTGAAATTGTGAGAAATATCGCGATAGAAGTTGCAAAAGGGAATAAAGACCCAAAGGCCCTCGCTGGCTGCATCGTCGTTCTGATAAATGAGATAGAGGAGATAAAGAGTGGTATAAGAAAGAATCGTGGTTAGGAAAGTGGGGCGGGGGCACTTATGTTTCTTAGTAGATAAGACCTGTGGTTGAGCTTCTCCGTGTGCAACTCGACGGAGTAATATGCCTACCACGGTTCACCGTACCTTTCTTCCAAAGACCGACTCCGGCTTTATCAAAATCGTTATCCAATCTTTACGTAAGTGACACACAAGTCCCCAATGGAGAAATTGACTAAATTTGTTGGAGAGATTTGTATGGATTGGGAGACTCTGGTGGCAATAAGTGGGATATACATACTGCTTATCGTTGTCTTTCTCTACTATCTGCCCGTTAGCAAAAAGATGCTGAGAATAGAGGAAAGAATAATGAATTTGACGGAATCGATTCAATTGTTACAAACATATTTATTCACGGATTCATCGATATTCATGGGGTCTAAATTAAAGTGGATAGACATATTTCAGTAAAGTATATATTTAATAAAGATGTGTATATATGTTTGAAAAAGTTACATTTAACGGTAAAGAATTAATAGAGTCTGGTCACTTCAAAGGTGAGTTGTACAACATTTACAAGAAGAACTTGGATTTGGTTCTTGAAATTCTAAAAGAAGGAACCCATACAAGAGAATCGAAAGATAAAATAAAAGTCGAGAAGAAGACTAGAAAAGGCACTTGGGAACTGGTCTACGTTGAAACCAAAAACGAGATCGTTTTGGTTCATTTGAAGCTTAGAAGGTGAGATAATGGAGAGATGTGCCCTTTGTAAAGGAGGGCTTGAGGAGTATAAAGAGACGAGTGAAGGAGTGGTAATCAGGGGGTGGAAGTGCAACAAATGCGGCGAAACCTTCTTCCCTTCAACCGAGATGTTGAGGTGGGAAGTACTTACAGGTAGAAGAGCAGACCTCGCAAGAAAAGTGCGTGAGATAGGTAATTCGGTTGCGGTGACCCTCCCAAAGAAATTGGTGAAGGAGGAGGGTATACACAAGAGCGACTACATCTTGTTCGAGAGGACAGAGAAAGGGACAATGATCAAGGTCATACGTGGAGAGTAAATTGGATTTGGCAACAGTCCAGATTATGTACTTATAAGGCAGAATAG
>JBHIFP010000017.1:0-24615 GCA_046761145.1 Hydrothermarchaeales archaeon (SeqCode) | reverse complement strand
CCCTGATCGAGATCGGGAAGTCCAATCCAGGCGAGGCCATAAAGATCCTGAGGAAACTTGTAGAGGATCCAAGCGTGAGTGTCCGGAAGAAGGCCTCAGGCGCCTTGATGGAGATCTGGAAATCCAGACCCAGTGAGACCCTAAGAAGAATAAAGAGGCTTGTGGAGGATCCGAGCTCCGATATCCGGAAGAGCGCCGCCGAACCCCTGATCGAGATCGGGAAGTCCAATCCAGGCGAGGCCATAAAGATCCTGAGGAAACTTGTAGAGGATCCAAGCTCCCATGTACGTGAGAGGGCTGCGAGTACCTTGGGCGAGATAGGAAAATCCGATTTAAAAGAGGCTTTTGATATATCGAAAAAACTTGTAGAGGACCCAAGCCCAGAGGTACGAGAAAGTGCCGCAGAGGCCCTGATCGAGATCGGAAGGTCTAGGCCCGATGAGTCTTTAGAATTGATGGAAGAACTGATGAGGTATTCAGAGAGGTTTGTACAAGAGAAGGCTGTAGACGTTCTGGTTGATATCTGGGAGTCCAAACCTTCAGAGGCTATAAAGAGGCTCAAAAAGTTGATGGAATACCCGAGCTTGACGGTTCATGAAAAGGCCGCCAATGCCTTGAAGATGGTGGTGATGTCTAACCCAGCAGAGACCTTGGAGATGCTGAAAAAACTTGTGGAGGATCCGAACTCCGATATCCGGAAGAGCGCCGCCGAAACCCTGAGCGAGATAGGGGAGAGCTACCCAGCAGAGACCTTGGAGATGCTGAAAAAACTTGTGGAGGATCCGAACTCCGATATCCGGAAGAGCGCCGCCGAAACCCTGAGCGAGATAGGGGAGAGCTACCCAGCAGAGACCTTGGAGATTCTCAAAAGGTTGGTAGAGGATCCAAGCTCGGAGGTCCGAGAAAAGACCGCAGGGATTGCGGGGCGGGTAGGAAAATCTTATCCCGATGAAGCACTGCGATTGATAGGAAAACTGATGGAAGATTCAGAGTCGAAGGTGCGGGGAAAGGCGGAAAGTGCCTTGGAGCAAATTGGAACCTCTAATCGTGAAAAAACTATAGAGTTCTTGAAGATTTGGAGTGAAAGTGAAAGTTACTTTGTTCAGAAAATCTCGACAAAGGTCCTAAAAAAGATGACGAGGTCTTCCTAGTTCATCTCCATTATGGATGGTGGGGGTACTGGGACTTGAACCCAGGTCCACGGGTGTCCCTCGTGCTTCGATTTTGCACGAGCGCGTCTGGAGCCCGTAATGATAGCCGCTACACCATACCCCCGACAAGGCTGGAATACTCCTGAGAGAATATAAAATTTTCGTTATCTCAAACCAAATCTATTTAAAGAACTTCTCGATACGAAGATACAACGTTTTTTTTAAGGTGGGCAATTTGGTGGAAGCGAGTCCCTATATGTTGAAGAGGCTTATAGAACTGATGGATTCCTGCACATCCTCATTGAGCGAATATGCGGACATCAGAGAAGGAAGGGGCATCGGTGGGAAAAAACTGAATAAAAATGCAATAAGGCAACTCCCTGAAAAGAAGCTCTTGGAATACGAGAAAATACTTGACAAGATCTTGAGGAAATTTGAAGAGGTAATAATGAAGTATCCGGAGGATGACGAGGTCAAAGAGTGCTTCGGAAAGTTCCTCACGTTTTGTGAAGAGAGAAGGGGGTATAAACTGGAGAGGGAAAAGGAAGAATTGAAGCACTGCATTCGACGGATGAAGCATCACGTGGATTGGCGCATTGTAAAGGGGGCGTCCGGGAGGGTCTTGGGCAAGAAAGACTTCCGGAGTCTCAGGGGGAGTCGAGAGAAACGCGGCAAGTACTGAATGGCCAAAAAAAGGAGTTTGCATAATTTTGCTATGGGGAGGGGACAGCCCATGAGGATCTAAAAAAAGAGATTTTGGGTCCCCATGGGCATTCATCTTTAGGTAGTAATCTTATATATTAAGATAGGGCAAAAAATAGGGTCAAATAGGGTCAAAATCGGAGGAGACTTACACCGAGTAAGAAGACAAAGATCATCGTAATAATGATTCAGAAAAATGCCCTTCCTTCTTCTGTCAGCTCCAAAAGCTTGAATCTTCCCTTCTTCCTGTCGATCACCAAACCCTTGCCTTTTAATGCATTTATCCTCTTTCTAACAGTTCCTTTTGTAATGTTCAAATTCTTCCCTATTTCTTTGTAAGAAGGATATTCGCCCAACTTATTCTGTTTATAAACCAATTTCAGTATATCCAAGAGGTCATCGGGTATAGAAGATACGAATTTGGATTCGACTTTATTCGTTTCATTTTCGAGGAAGCTCAGCTCTCGATGGGTCAAGGTTCTGGGGTCTATGGAAAGGACGAGTATACTATCCTCGATGTAGAAGAGTTCATTCAACCCCTGAATGAAGTGCAGCGTCTCTTCAAAACCATTCCGAGCGATGAGATAATCGAGTCTGTCCAAGAGGATAACGGAGTATGGGCCTATAAACCTCTCAATCATCTTCTCCAATTCTGAGAATTTTGGAAGGACCATATCTCTCCCCCTCTTCTTTTCGCCGACCCACACGACCTCGACATCTCTTTCGAATCTCTTTTTAATATCCTTGGGATTTGTTCTAGTGATGATCACCCCATCATAACCGCATCCCAACAGGTCTAAGAAGACGTCCTTGGCCTTGTCCATCTTTCCTTCTTCGATCAAATACGTTCTACCCCTCTCTATCCTGAATTTCATCAACTTCTTCATCAGCTCTTCTTCCGCCCTCTTCCTATCAGTGATGTCTCTGACTATGGCCCTAATACCCACGGGGTTTCCACCTTCTTCGATGATCGAAGCATTTCCTTCGAGGTACATCTTTCTGCCATCTTTGGTTACTCCCCTGACCTCAAAGCCGGAAATTGAGCCCCTCTCCATCGCCCTCAGAATGGCCTTACTTATTCTTCCATGATCCCCCGGTTCGATCAGATCTTTTATATTCATCTTCAGAAGCTCATCTCTCGAGTAACCAAAGGATTCCACCAATTTTTTGTTGACCATCCAGAAGTTGCCTTCCAAGTCGTGGGCATAGATTATGTCGTTGACATTCTCGACCAGATCTCTGTATCTCTCCTCCGTTCTTTGGAGTTCTCTCGTCCTCTCCTCCACCTTCTGCTCGAGTTGCTCGGCATATCCTATCAACTCCCTTTCCAATCTCGCCCTTTCTATCGCCAATCCCGCTTGTTCGCTGAAAGTCTGTAGCCTCTCCACATCCGCATCGGTCAATCGATTTCTACTGCCCACTCCAATCGTCCCCACCATCTTCTCACCGACCGATAAGGGCACGGAGATGAGCCATTTCCCCTTCGTTATCCTCGCCAATCCCTTTGCCAGTGGTTTCAGACGCTTCTGGTCAGTCCAATCTTCGTAAAAAGAGACGGGGTCATTGGACAAGATTGGCTTCTTCGTCTCCAACATTCTCTTGTGCATACTTCCCTGGAAGAGGGGAATTTTATATCCTACGATGCTCATTCCCGTATACTCTTCAATGGCTCGGAATACTTTGGAGCCCAGCCCAACGCTCTTCACTTCCAGGTATCTGCCATCGTCGCTCAAGATATTTATGGCGCTCGTATCATAACCAAAGGTCGAAATCAGCCCATCCGTTATTATATCCAATATTTCGTCTATACTTACGTTGCTACTCAGGGCATTATTGACTTTTTGCAATAAAAGAAGCTCGGCGTTGGATTCTCTCAGTTCTCGTTCCAACCTATGTCTTTCTACGCTTCTCTGGACACGATGGGGCAGGTCTTGATAGTAACTACTGGTCTTTATGATATAATCGGAGGCTCCATTTGTCATGGCTTCCACTGCAACTTCTTCTGAGCCCTTTCCGGTCACCATGATGATCGGCTTATCGTATCCATTTTCTCTGGTCTGTTTGAGGATATCCATCCCAGTTATATCCGGCAGTATATAGTCCAATAAAATGGCGTCGTAATCGTTTTGTCCGATCTTTTCCTGCGCATCTCTACCGTTTTTGGCAACATCGACTTTGAAGTTCCCCCTCCTCGAGAGGACGTCCTTACACAATTTTATCTGGTCTTCGGAGTCTTCGACCAACAATATACTCATCGCTTTTTTGTCCATCTGAAACAGCCGATATCCCTCTTTGTACTTGGAGTTTTAATTCAATTATGATTTAAAAAATTATCTCTAGAAGGTTGGTGTATGCTCATTTATAATTATAACTGGATATATCAAACTCTAGCATAGCATTTAGCAGATTTGTGATGTTGTAATCAAACATTAAACAATATTCCATTCACCTGACCAGGGCTTATTTTCGACATGACAAAAGACTAGAACTTCCCCTTTATCGAAGAAAAAGTTGATTCAGCGCGGAGAGGAGAAGGTTAGATATAATCCCGCCTGTGAAAACAGAGAAGCTCTAGAGAAGTCACCAACTAAAACCACCCATCCAGACTCGACTGCGACACAACCTCTTTGACCTTGGTTTCCAATTTATGCATCGCCTTCTCTACCCGCTCGATGGAGAAGTCCCTCTCATCGCACAAAAATCGCACGACGTTTTCGACCTGAGGAGTTTCCCATCTCAGTTCGTATTCGTCGATGACCTCGGGGTTCAAAAATAGGTCTTTTATATAGTCTATGTCGAAGCCGAGCTGGATCTCCTTCTCTTCGACGGCCTTCTCTGCTGTGCCGAAATCCTTGATCATCTTATACGCCTTCTTCGGACCTATACCCCCGACCCCGCCTGGGTTGTAATCCGTGCCTATGAAGATCGATAGCTCTATGAGTTGCTCCCTCTTTATCTGCAGTTCTTCCAAGACCTTATCCAGATGGAAAATTTCCGGGGCGACGTCCACGTAGATATTCTTCCGGGGGATCTTTCTCTTACCGGAGATGGTGAGATTCCGGACCAAGCGGGGGGATCCGAATAATAAGGAATCGTAATCCTGCGAACCAGTCGCCCAAACATCGCCCCTCGAGGTCATATGCGCCGCCTGTGCCTCTCCTTCCGCCGGAGCCTGGATACAAGGGAGGCCCATGTATTCCAAGAGCCTCTTCGAATCTTCCAACATCTCGGGAGAGAACCTAGAGGCCTGTTGGGCGAAGGTCCTCGCCTTTTCGAGTTCCCCTAGGGCCAAGGCCTCTTTCCACTTCCTCTCGGCCTCAACCCTCACCTCGGTCCTCCCTTCCACGACCTCCTTCTTCAATCGCGGTGGTTTGCCGTCGAAGACATAGACCGGCAATATCCCGAATTCCATTAGATTCACATTCCGGTAGAGTAGACCCGAGAGGTGGCTAGTTACTCTCCCCTTGGAATCCCTCAATGGCTCGCCGGTGGGTTGCCTGATTATGGAGAGGAACTGGTAGAGGGAGTTCATGGCATCTACGGCTATCTTCTTCCCCGCGAGCTCCTTGAATTGGATGGGCTGTGGTTCCATTAAGCCGGTGAGTTGAACGCCCATATAAGAGACCTCCGACCTATCTTGTGCATTTGGATCTAATAATATTTTTCCTTTGAGGAGTCTCTCTCAGATATGCCACAAGATGTTGTAGAGTCCTTGCCCA
Organism: Hydrothermarchaeales archaeon (SeqCode); assembly: GCA_046761145.1. GTDB lineage: Archaea > Hydrothermarchaeota > Hydrothermarchaeia > Hydrothermarchaeales > SZUA-236 > JBHIFP01. The sequence goes on along the minus strand of JBHIFP010000017.1, from coordinate 19,043 downwards.
ACTACACCGATGATTATAGGCAACGACAACGAGACCACCAACCTCACGGCGACGATCTTCGCCCCCACAAATGGGATCTCCAGCGGAATTCTAGACAGAGCAAGCATAGACCAAGCGCTGAGGAAGGCCATGGTCGTCCCAACGCCTGCGCCGGAGTGGTATATCGCCCCCGCTATGGGGAACGAGACATAGGGTCCGCCGGGCGTTAAAGCCCCGAATAGGGTGCCCAAGGCGATGCCCCTCAACCCGGCCTCACGGCCCAGAAATGCCGTGATCGTCTCTCTTGGGATCAGGGCCTCTATCAAACCAGCCAACAAGATCGCCGCGACGATCAAGGGCACCAAACCGACATCCGGGTCCACAAATAGATCGAACGCCGCCTTCAATGCCAGTTTGGCGTTCGCCGAATTTGTCAAAAAGACCGCCCCATAGAGGATAATCGTCAACAGGACGATAGCCAAAACCATAGGGTTCATATCATACCTCCTTCGTTTTTTGTAAGGTTTTTGGGCATTGGGAGTTAATTAATTTACCCAAAAACGGATTTCATCGAGAAGAAGCCCGGATGGAGTAACATAACAAAGAGGGCATTCTCGAGCAATGGCATCGAGAGGGTTAGGACGAGATCTCTATAGGCAGAGTATTCATTCTATCTCGGTCTCGATGGTCATGAATACCGGGCCCCTGATATCGATCTTCTTTTTATTGGCGGTGATATACCTCAAAGCGGCGCTATCGAGACGGAAATTTACGTCGTTCAGGTTCCTCACGATCTTGGCTTTTGTGGTGGCTTTCCTCTCCCCTTTCCTCGCCGCCCGCTCTATCTCATAGGCCGCCAAATTGGCGATCCCATCGATGTACCTCAGACCGGTATCGATGCCCTCTTCTCTGACAGCGATCGAACCTTTTTTCTCGGATATGCCATAGATGCTCCCATCGTGGACATAGATCCTGTTGAAGGCGGCAGGTCCCAAGAGCTTCGTATCCTCCTCCACCTCGACCATCCTCACTTCGACCCCTCTATCGAATACCTTCCCCGCATAAACCGGAAATTCGCAGGGGCTCTCTTCATCTCCTCGCTTCTTTCCGATCTCGATGATCTTGCCCACTATCTCCCCCCCCTCTTTTGTAGAGGGCACCCTGTCGAGAGAGATCCTCGACGCCATATCTTCGTCGTCTAACCTCCATTCCCCGTAGAATTGTGGATAGACCACCTCCCTGGCATCTCCGATGCCGTAGAGGACCATCGCCAGCCTCTCTATCCCGAGCCCCAGGTTCATCACCGGAAACTCGATCTTGTACCTGGATAGCGCAACTGGACTGTAGATGCCGAAGGTGGCGACCTCCACCCAGCCAGTTTTGGGATGATGGACGTGGACCTCCATCTGCGTGCCTGGCGTATAATATTTGGACCTCTTCTCGTCGAGTTTGAACTTGAAATCCTCGAAACCGAACCGATTCAACAAACCCTTGGAGACCTCCTTTCCGATCTCGACCCCCACCTCCTCGTCGACGACGACGCAAGAGGCGGAGTGATAGGTCCTCAAATGGCTCTCATCTTCCCTCTGCTCCCTCCTGAAGCACCTGTCGATGGAGAACAATCGTATGGGCAGGGGCTCCTGCTTTACGAGGGTCTCTAGGGTCAGAAACCAGCCGCTGGTCATATGGGAACGCAGGGTATTTCTGGTAGATTCCGGCTCCAACGCCTTGAATTCCGGGAAGACCTCGTCCAGGATCTTCGTCGCCGTAGAGTCGTCGACTTTTAGGACGTCCGCGAGTTTGTAGGCCAGATCATCGCCCCCGAACTCCCCCCTCTTGTAGTTATGCAAGACCTCTAGAACCGCTCTCTTGTCTTCGACCTTTGCCCCATATCCCTTCATCGCGATGACCTTCTCATCGCTCAGCCCGACATCCGGTCTCGGAAGCCCGCCGAGGTAGTAGCACCTATCCAAGACCGCTGTCGCTTCCGGTCCAAACTGCTTGCGCACCTCCACATCTTCGACGAATAGGGGGTTTATTATCTCGCTGAAGCCCAGTTTCAAATAGGCCTCTCTAACCTTCTGGATGGTGTCGAAGACGGCGTGGGGCTTTCCGAGGGGGGCCTCTCCCAGAGGCCTGCCCTTCATGGACTCTATCAACTTCCTGGTATCCAACCAGGCCACCTCGAAATCCTTCGCCGCCAGATCTGAGATCTTCTTGCTATTCCACTTTCCCAAGCTCGTCACCCTCTCGGCAGTTCTCTCAACTCCGCCTGCTTCAGGGCAAGCGTGACCTCCCCCCGGGTCTTCTCCAAGACGGAACGGGCGATGTCCTGCTTCCTCCTTATGGGTATCACCGCGGTGGGGTAATCGAAGGCCGCGATCTCGTGGTAGATCTCGTCCATCAGGTCCAAGAAGTATTCGACTTCGGCGAACTCGTCCCTCCTTATGGAATCCAGGATGTAACGCCTCAATTCTCCAATTGAATCCGCCAAGCCGAGGACATATGGCTCTGGGGGGACATGCAGCTCTTCGGGAGTTGGCAGCTCCCCCTTCTTTATGAAGGTATAGGTCAGGACCGCCTCGCAGTATTCTTGGAGGGACTCATCGAGGAAATTGAATTCCCTGTCCTTCTCAGTCACCATTGAGATGTCCTTTTTTGCCTGCTTTAGGAGTTCCTCTGCTCCTTCGAAATCCCCTTTGTGAATAGCCCTTATGGCCTTCGTCGAGACCCTCCTTATCTCCCTAGAGATCTTGAAGACCTCTTCCCGCCTCCTGTCTTTCTCTTCTAATTGATCCTTTATCTCGTTTATGATCGCATCCAACTTCATCTTTGAGCCTCATCTTGCGAGGAGCACGACCTTGCTTTGCTTCGAGAAATCCCTCATCTCGTAACCTATCTCATTTGCCAACGCGGTTCCAAACTCCCGGACTTCCTCGAAGGAGGGCATATCTTCCCTTTGCAATCTCCTCCTCGAGTATCCCACGTGGACATAACCCTTGGGTTCGACGAAATCCGGTTGGGCCTTCTCTATCAGAGGGGCGAATTTCTCTGGTTCGTCCAGGTTAAACCCCCTGACCAGCGTGATCCTTATGACCTTCTTTGTCCTTATGCTATTTAATACTTCTAGGCTTCGGTCGAGCCTCTCCCATCCATCTTTGATCTGGGGGTTGTTTATCCTCTTGTAGAGCTCCTCGTCGTATGCCTCGATGGAGAGATACAGCTGAGTCGGTTCGACGATACTCGCCAAGCGCCCCGGATTCATGCCGTTGGTCACCAAGAATGTGGTGAACCCCCTGTTATGGAACTCCTCGATCAGCTCCCCTATCCTCGGATACGTCGTGGGCTCTCCTGCCAAGGATATCGCCGCATGCCTCGGCTCGAGTGCCTCCCTCAACTTCTCTCTATCGACCCTCTCGTTGCCCCAATACCCACTCAAGATCCGCCTCTGTTGCTCTATCGCCCCGTCTATTATATCGGAGGGCTCGTCTACCTCGAACTCCATCTCGCTCCCGATGGTATGCTCTATCGGTCTCCAGCAGAATACGCACTTGTGCTGGCACCACGCCACGCTGGGGGTCATCTGGAGGCAACGATGGCTCTTTATGCCGTAAAATTTCTCTTTGTAGCAGGCCCTGTTATTCACGAGGCTCTCTTTCAGCCAATGGCAGGCTTTGACCGCTGAGTGCTCGCCCACGATCTTGTAACCCTGCTTCTCCAAGATCTTCCTGACATTTTCATCCATAAAGCCTCAAACCTCTCCTAACGCGATCATTTCGCGTGCAGGTGATCCCGCACGAGCTTGACACATTCGGTCAGCACTTCGCCAACCCCGCCTCCTCCCTTCGCCCCCGCGGCGCCGGCATGGCCCCCACCGCTCCCGCTCATCATCTCCCCCACCTTCGGCATTATATCCTTGCCCAGATGTAGACCGGTCTTCTTGAGAAACTCCGGCGTTGCCCTCGAACTGACCTGGATTCCGTCCTTTGTATCGGATGCAACGAATGCTATATCTGCGCCCAGCGATAGAAGCGCACGAGCTGCGGATGCGCCGAAGGCGCTGACGTGAGAGGTGACGATGACCCAGTCCACAACCCTGTACAACTCCAGCCTCTGGGCGGCTTTCAGATGAGCGATCTTCTGGGATATATCTTCGGGCATCTCCAATAAAGTCAGAACATCGTCGTAGGTGACGCCGGTCTTTTCCAAGATCTCATTCACCACCTTTAGGGTGTCTTGGGAAGCGAACTTCAGGTGGGCTGTGTCCGCGATGATCCCTATCAAGATGGCCTTTCCGATCTCTTCGTCGACATCAAGCTCCCCCTCTTTGAGCAGTCGATAGATTAGCTCAGCGCAGGAAGATGCGTCCTCGTCCACGATGTAAAAGTCGGCCATCCCCTTTGTATCGTCGTGGGGGGCGTGATGGTCTATCACCGCCTTTTTGGCATCTGCAGCATTTATTGCAATGTCTAAAGGTGCAAGTTGATTCAACGTGGAGACGTCGATCAAGATGAGGAGACCGGCATCTATATCTGGGTCGATCTCGATGCCTTTTCCGAAGCTTTCGAGGATCTGGTTCCCTATCTTGGAGACGCTCCTCGGGGCCCCCAATTCGACTTGGATTTTATCGTTGAGCCCCTTGAGCCCTTCGAAGAGCGCTATGGAGCTGGCCACCGCGTCTGCATCGGCGTTTTGGTGGCTCAAAATGAGCGCCTTTCCCTTGAAATCTTTGATAAACTCGACGAAGTCGTGCATGGGTTTGAATGATATGAAAATGTATTTAATGGTTTGGGGATTAGAGGACAAAAAACATATATATCCCGAGCCTTGAAGGGGTTGACGAGATGCAACGCCGAGTGCGGGAGAAGATAGGATGAGTTTTCTGCTGGACCCACCATCGCTTGTGTTGATAGGGATAATCCTCTGGCTGGTCGGGAAAAGATTTGAGCTGGGCAAGTCCCGTCTCATCGTCATCGGGGGGCTGGTAGTCGCTATATTTATCGGGATCAGCACCGCCCTGTATCTGGACCTGATGAGGTGGCGCATCCCGGGGCTTTGGGACATGGAGGGCTCCGTATGGATGTTCCACTCGAATATCACCGGGATCTCGAAGGCAGACGTACCCTTGGTAGCTGTAGTTGTGGTGTTCCTCCTCTACCCGCTCTGGCTTTATCTGGGCTATGCCGCAGGCCGATTGCTGACAGAGAGGGCAACCAGGGCAAGGCCCAAAATCTAGAGCTGCATTACTCGATCTTGGAGATCAACCTCAAAATTCGCAGGACTACGGGCCTCAATTTCAGGACGATCTTGTGTTTTATGCTGGAGGACTCGACCTTGATCGGAAATTCAGGGTCCATATCCGAGCTCAGAAATCCGAGCCAGTTCGAGAGGCTGTACCACTCCTCCCCTATATCGAGAAACTTATCAACCAAAGGCGGGACGTTATCCCACTCTTCGTATACGGAGAGGTCCCCCACGCGATTTATCTCGGGCATGCCGAAGGCCTCGACCGCCAATCTCAAAAAGTTGCTGTCCAGGGGGTTAAGCCCCATCTTCTCGGCGCCCACGATATCCACCGCGACGAGGTTCTCCCCTCCTATGATGGTCTTTGTGTGCTTGGGGGTGATATCTGCCTTTATGCCCAGAAGCCCGTCTGCGCTCCAGAAGCCGTCGATGATCCCGAAGTGCACAGGGAAGTGCTTTAGCATCTCTACGGTGACCCAGTCGAACTCCCTCTTCTTGTGGTACTCCAAGAATTTGTTCTGCTCCGGCGTGGTGCCATAGATGTTCTTGATGGTCAAGGTGAAGTAGCAAGAGAAGTGAGTCTTGTTCTTGGCAAATGATATCCTGAAGTCGGCGTCCCTCCAGGTAGGGCCAACGAGGTATTTGCCGAGTCTCCCGCCGTAGTCATAGGGGACCTTCTCCTCCGTTATGTCCACGATCCTGTAGTTCTTGTCCGTTGAATAACCTGCGAACTTCGCAACCGTTACCACGTCCCTGTTCTCGAACCAGTTGCCGAAGACGTTCTGAGACTCTACAACCGCGATCTTCGAGTAACCTCTTTCGGCGATCCTGTCGATCAGGTGCTCGACCAGTTCTGGATCCGTTATGACGCTCGTGTCCTCCCTCGAGTACGCCATCATGATATTCGGCTTTATCGCGATGGAGAAGTCCTTTTTGTCCTTTCCAGATTCATCAAAATACCCATCCAAGATACCGAAAAAGTCGGTCTTTTCCAAGACTTCGTCGAGGGCAACGAATTTGTCATCGCCTTTTATGGCCACGACCGTGGTCGGAGATCGCCCCTCATTCGGAGTCGGTGTATCCATTTCAAAAACCCTCCAGCGCCTCTTCCGAATAATTTAGCAAGGCCCCGAGTCATAAATAGATTTCGATTTCCTACAGTAGACCACAATGAAGGACCAAAAAATTTAAAGCTCAAATTTTCTTGAAGAGCGGGCGAAAGGTGATTTCTCAGGAGGCCTTCTGCTTAGTTTCATTCGTAAAACTGAGGCCATAAATCTTAAAAGTCTACCCAGCGCTCCCCGTTCCCTCATACTCGGACTTCAAATCCTCTTGGATCTTCGCCTGCATCTCCTTCAGTTTTTGTTGAATCCTCTCCTCCTGCTTCTTCAGGGTCTTTATCCTCAGCTCTAGGGTCTCCTTCCTCTCCTCCAACTCCTCGCTCACGCTCGTCTTTTCGCTCTTGATCAGGAGCGCCCCTATGTTCTTGTAGATCTCCGAAGACTTCCCCAACTTAGAGACCTCTTCTAGGGTCTTTTCCGTCTCCTTCAGCTGCAACTCCATCTGGATGCGCTGTTGGATTATCATCTGCCCCTGTTGCTGGAGTTGCTGAAATTGAAGCAGCTGCTGTCGCATCCGGGGCGAAAGTTTATCCGTCTCTATGACCATCTAGCTCTCCTCCAAAAACGACCTCGATGTCCTGATCCACCTGAAGTACGAGTTCAGCGCGGCCCTGAAGGCCGCCGAATCCTTTGCGACCACCTCCAGATGAAGTCTGTTCTTCTCATTTCTGAGGTTTACCTTGGTCCTGTCTGTAGGGCCCAACTCTGGTCTCAAAGCCTCGAATACGACCTTGGATTCGTCCTCGCTATCGAACTCGATCTCCATGGCAATCTTGGCTCCTTTCATGATACCCCCTATCTCGCCTTTACCGTGCGTTTTACTTTGGGCCTCTCCTTGAAGAGGATCTTATGGCCGCAGAAGGGGCACCTCACCGGGTAGTTTGAATTCAACTCCACTTCCCTTCCGCAGTTTCCGCATATGTACATCTAACTCTCCCCGGTTACCCTCTTCAGTACCCTATCCGCCGTTGCGGCGACGCTCGTCTTGGGCAGATAGGCGCCGCCCGTGAACTTCGCTCCGCACTTTCTGCACTGCCATATCCCGCTGGCGACCCTCTTCACCCCTATTTTTTGGCAGGAAGGGCATTTGTGAAGCTTCCTCATCTTCCTGTCGATCTCGGCGTATCTCTTCCTGAGCCTCATACCGTATCGCGAACCGAACTTCCCCGCGGGACCGGCCTTCTTCGTCTTCTTTGCCATCTCAATCGCCCTTCAGGAACTTTCTCAACTCCTTCGCCTTCTTCCGCCCTCTCTCTATCGTGTCCGAGATCTCCTCCGACGAAAACGTCCCAGAACCCCCCTTCTGCATCGCGCATATGTCGCCATTTTCGGTCGTCGAGATCGTCAGCCTTGCATCCATCACCTGCTCCTCATCCAGGGAGGGGTCAACAAAGATGGTATCCTTAACCTTGGCAAAGGTTGTGGATATGGGCCTTTCGACGATGGGCAGAGGGCCGGTCTTCTCTTCGTAGATCACCTTGTCTTCCTCTATCTTGGGGATCTGAGTATCCAGAAGGGCGGTTATAGCGCTCAGAGATGTGGCATCGAAGAGGTTGCCATCGTAGTCCAGAATATGGGCATCGACGAATACCACCCATACCAGCTCCCCTTCCACGACGCAAAGTTTGTCCACATCTATCGCTCCGGATTCCCTTATCCCCCTGTCCACGACCCTAGCCAGTTCTATAGTATTCTCCCTAGGGGGGCCTGCCTCAAAGGTAGGCGATGCCAAGGGCACGAGCTCGGCATTGGTGGTGAGAACGCCCGAGTTGGGGATATCAGGGAAGGGCTCGCCTAAGACCATCTTTACACCCACTACTACTCGCGTTTTTCCGATACTTACCAGAGAAGAGCCCTCGGCTTTGCTATATACCCCGATCTCGACCTTTATATCACGATAATCGTCGAAACCCCTGCCATCCACCCTCCTACCTTCCTCCAGTATCCTGGTTACATAATCCCTCTTTATCTCGGAAATGACATCGAACATGATCACACCTCATATCTCGACTTCAAGGCTTCTTTCTGTTTTTGATATATAACTTCGCATCCCTCCTTTGCCAGATTGAATGCCTCCTCAAATTCCTTTTGGCTCAGATTGCCGTCCATCTGCATGAGGGTTATCTTGCCCTTGCTCGGCATCATGGCTATCGGCAAGTCCGCCTCGCCGTAGTTATCCTCGACGTCGAAGAGATCGAGGACTATCTTGCCCCCGATTTTGCCAGCCGCACATGCCGCGACCAAGTCTCGCATCGGAATACCCGCATCTGCCAAAGCAACGGATGCCGCCGTTATACCCGTGCACCTCGTGCCGGCATTCGCGTCCAGAATCTCGATGAATACGTCTATCGTCGTTCTGGGATAGAGGTGCAATAGTACGGCCGGCTCCAGGGCTTCTCGAGTCACCTTCGATATCTCGACGCTCCTTCTGTCCGGGCCCGGCCTCTTCCTATCTATGACAGAGAAGGGGGCCATATTATACCTGCACCTCAATATGGCTCGATCGGTCCTCTCCATATGCCTTGGGTGCACCTCCCTCGGACCATAACATGCAGCGAATGCCTTATTTTCGCCCCATTCCACATAGGCGGAGCCATCCGCCCTCTCCAGAACTCCTGCTTTAATCTTTATCTCCCTCAACTCGTCTACCTTTCTACCATCCAATCTCTTGCCCTTGATGATGAATTTTTTCGGTTCTCCTACTTTCATAACTTTTCCCTCGCTTCGATTATCATCTCTCTAATCTTGTTGGTCAACCCCGACGTATGGGCCTCCTTCTCGATCCTCTTGATCGCATCCACCGCGATCTCTACCAGTTCATCTTTTCCATTCACCCATACCATTCCATTCTGTCCAACAAGGACCTCGCATCCGGCCTCCCTCTTGATCATGGAGACCATGGAGGTCTTCTTTCCGATCACCCGGGGTATCTTTGTCGGGGTCACATCCAGCATCCTCCCTCCTCTTATCCTCCTAGCTCCTCTCTCCCTCATGGTCAGATATATCCTCTTTTGGGGCGAAACCTCCCTGATCATCGCAAAGATCATTTCGCCTATGGGCATGACTCTTCTCAAATCGGTCTGGAATACGTCGATCTCTCTGAAGTAATCGTCGCCGTTCAATATCCCCAGATAAGCGGAGTTTATATCCAAGACCCAGGAGGAAAATTGGGCGTCTATAATCGTTCCTATCACAAAATCTCCAACTTGGGGGGAGTACTTCCCGGACATGGGGATAACCCGTATATAATTTCTTCGCTCGTCCACAAGTCCCAAGACTGAGGCGTATATCTTCTCCTTTTCCCGATAGACTCCACCTCCAAGCCTGTAATTTCCTTCGGTGATGAGCTCTCCTGGCAATACCATTCTACGCATGAGCAATCCTCATTTTCCCAAAATTCTCGTCTCTACTTCGCCCTTTGTAAGTTTATTCAATTCGTCGAAGAAATCCTCCACGCTACCCGCGGGTACCTCCATCAAGACTATCAAAGAACCGTCCATCTGCCATTCTTCTTTCTTCACTTCCCCAAACTCCTTCACCACACTATGCGCCTTGCCCGCATAGTGGGCTGGTATCTTTACTGCTATCGTTCTCTCCTCAAAACGTATGGGGATGAGGGGCCTTATGGCCTGGAGGATCTTCGGTACTTGCTCTTCTGCATCTTTGAAGAGATCGATATGGACCTTTGCTTCGTCCATCGCTCTTTCGATCCTCTGAGGAGGGTGAGGCGCTCCGGTCTGGGGGTTTATACCGTGCCTAGCGATGAAGGTTATAACTTGCCTCTTTCGGTCCTCCTGCATCCTCCTTCTTTGCTCAGTGGTCAGCTGGATCTCGCCTTTCCTTATTATCTCCTTCGCCACTTCTATATCATCGTCGGTTCCGAAGATCTCCTTCAGGTGTTCCTCAGAGGCCTTATCCCCCTTCTTCGAGTCTTTGAAGACAGTATCGATCGCGAGTACGTCCGTCAGATCCGCTCTTTTCCCTTTTTTGAATTCCAAAGCTAGATCCGGATCGACCAAGACTTCAAATCTAGACCCATGGAGCTCTAATCTGGCGATAACCGCCTCTTCCAAACTGACCAAAAATAATCACTCCTCTTTCGGAGCTTCGGATGATCTTTTCAAAACTTCTGAGACGTGCTTCTTAATATCTTCTGTGCCCATTTTCGTGAATTCCTTCGTCTCGACGTCTATCACGGCCATCTCGACGTTCCTCTCGGTTAGTTTTCCTTCTGTGATCTGGTACAACGCCTCCAACACCAAACCTATGGCTTCGTCTTTACCCATATCTTCGTTGTACTTCTCCTCAAAGATCTCCATCGCAGTTGACCTTCCCAAACCGATAGCGGTCGCTTTATACTCGATTAGGGCCCCGCTCGGATCCGTTTCGAATAACCTAGCTCCATCATTTACCCCCGCAACGAGTAAAGCGATGCCGAAGGGCCTTACCCCGCCGTGTTGGGTGTAGAGCTGCTTAAAGTCGCATATCTTTTTGACCAAAATCTCTACATCGATGGGCTCGTTATACGCAACCCTATTGGACTGGGCCTCGATTCTCGCCCTGTCGATTATCACCCTGGCGTCCGCCACTAACCCGCAAGTCACCGCTCCGATATGATCATCAATCTGGAATATCTTCTCTACGGATTTTTCCTCGATCAATCTACTCATTATCCTCTTGTCGACCGCCAAAATGACACCACCTTTGTATTTCATCCCTATCGATGTGGTGCCTCTCTTTACAGCCTCTCTTGCATACTCCACCTGGAATAACCTACCATCCGGACTGAATACAGTTATCGCCCTGTCGTATCCCATACTCGGCATTGGTTGCATCTTTTCACCTCACAAATCTCTGAGAGTTTGACCATCGTGGACGACATTCGCTTTTGACGAAGCCCCACGGAAGTTGATCGCTACCCATACCATAACTTCGTATTCCATTATTTTCAACTTCTCTTATAACCTTTATCGTAACCTCGATGCCCCTTGATAGTCGCTCTACAAACTGACAATAGCTCTCCAAAACAGCGCAAAACCTTCGAATGATCAAAAGGCTATGGAAGATCTTCCTCTGTAAGTCCTATATAATCCATCTTCAGATTTTTCAATCGGCCATTCAGCTCTTCATCATAAGTTACTGCATCAAGACATCCATTATGACTTTTTACAACTCTCATCTCTTTCTCCTGAAACTCTATCTTCTTGTTCATTTCATTAACCTCGATGAAGGTATTTAAAAACTTCTTTTTCAACGCCTTCAACGTCCCCGAGACACCGAGCACTTCGATGCTCGCTTTTCTATGTCCTATCTCGTCTACCAGAGTTAGGCAGGCTATCACATCGCCGACTTTCGTGTGCCTACACACCAAAAAGCCCTGTTGGTCATCGAAGTCTTTCACCCACAGGTCTAGATCGGCGGAAGTTCTCTCTCCTAGGAATCCCAACACGTTGTACCATATAGATCTAACGACGTCCCCCCGTTTCACTGCTTCATCGGAGTGTACCCTAAATGCTATGTACCTCTTTTTCTTTCGGAGCGTTGGTGGCAATCCGATCATCCCACCACCTTCACACCCTTCATTACGTAATTCTTATCTTTCCGCTCCTTGTTCTCGGCCAATATCTTCATCGGCACGCGATAGGTGGCATCTTCTGCTTCTGCCTCATCGAATCCCAATAGTTTCAGCAGCTCTAGGACTTGCCTAGTACTCCTCAATCCATATCTGCACTTCGCTCCCGAAGCGACGACGAGATCGAAGTCGTACTTCCTCGAGAGCATCAAATTGGTCTTTATGTTCCTTATGATATTCAGCCTATCCACCTTTCTCGACCCTATCACCTCCTCCAAATTCGCCTCAATCGCTACGTTGTTCATTTCCGCTTCTCTAGCCAAAGCTCGATTTATCCCGTTGCCTCTTCGCCCGAGATTAGGATGGGCCAATATATCGATCCGCTCATCCCTTACCGCAGCGCTATTAATCTTCTCATCGCCGCCATGCACGATTATGTAGTCGACCTTTTCTCTATATTTCGCCAAGAGTCTTTTCAAGTCGCGTTTATTTTTGGGATGGAGCTCTACACCAATAGTATCATAGCCCCCAACCCCATCACACAACCCTATATCGATTCCCAGTTGCTGTGCAAAATGGAGCAACCTAGAGGGAGTATCCACTCCACTCGAAAAGATCGAATGGACGTGTAAGTCGATGAATTTCATCTCATAAACGCTCCCTTCTTAAGCTCCTCCAAGATCTTTTTCCGATCGAAAGGATAACTCGTAACTTGCAAAGTCACTTGAATCCCCCGACCAAGGGTTAAGGTTCCTCGATATGCCTCCATCTTGTCCAGACGAATGAATAACCTGCCTCGATCGTCGAGGCGGCCTTCCAACTCTCTCAAGATCCGTTCCTTGTCTCGTTCCTTGAGGTTGGCATTCAAGTATTTTATGAATGTCCTTAAATCTTTTCCTCGAATCTTGGTATTTATCACCAATATGGGATTTTTGAAGTGGCCAAAAGTCTTTTTGGTCTCGTAAGTAAATTCGAAGGGGATTAAGTTTTTGAGAGACCCCAAAACCTTGTCTAGATCCTCTGTGGCATGGACAAATGTCTCGATCTCGGCATTTAAGACCTTCATTTGCCTCTTCTTCCATGGGCCCTAACGCTAGGTCTGACCTTTTCTGCTCCTTTTCCCTTCTTTCGCAGGCCTCGAGATCTCTTTCCCGCAGAGGTCAGCCCCCTGAAAACCCTACCCCTGTGGTTGTCACTTGCAATCCACTTGATATCCTTATCATTTCTAATTACCGGATGATTTGGATCCACAAAGATCGCTTCAAAATACTTGTACTGCCCATCTTCTCCAACCCAGTAAGAGTTCAAAAGCCTCAGATTCGGGAACCTCCTCTGGGCGCGCTCTTCTGCGATCCATTGGAGGCTCTTTTTTGGAGTGTACTTGACGACGCCCATCCTTTTCGCCCTCCTCCCTCCAGTGGGCCTCTCCTTTCTCCTACCACCCCGTCTGATCCTTACTCTAGCGACGACAAAGCCCTGTTTTGCCTTGTACCCGAGCTCTCTGGCCCTATCTACCCTTGTCGGTCTCTCCAATCTCACGATGCTCGGCCCCCTCCTCCACTTCGGTAGCCTTTCCCTTAACAGATCATGAACATAAGAGTCTTTGGGTTTATTCCATGCCCTTTTTACATAATCGTACATACATTGTCTCCTATCTCTTCTCTTTTGCCAGCTCTTTTATGATATCGGTTTGTGAGATAACGCCGATGGGCTTTGAAGCCTCTGTTACGATGATATAGATATTTTATAGTGGGAGTGACTTTGGCAACGTCTTTCACACTCATGTCATGTTTAACATCAATAACGCCTTTTGTCATGATGTCTTTAACCTTATTTTTTATCCCTACATCTCAGAGTTCTGCACTCTTTATTTCCTTTATCCCGTCGATACTGCCGATCAGATTCAATACCTCCTCCGGGACGGTCTGATCAACTTTGAGTACCATTAGCTGGATACCTCCCCTCTCCTTCCTCCCGACCTGCATGAAGCCGATATTTATCTTGTGTTTTCCTAACGATGAGGCAACCGCTCCGATCATTCCGGGTCTGTCTTCGTGTTTGACCAACAGTATCCTGCCGGCCGGTACGAGGTCTACTTTATAACCATTTATGCCGACGATTCTCGCCTCCTCTCCACCGAACATGGTCCCTTTCAACTCGATCTCGGCCCTTTCCGTTTTCACATTCAAGATGATCATATTTTGGTATTCTTCTGCATCCTCCCTCTTACCTTCGGTTATCCTTATCCCCCTCTTCTTCGCAACCAATGGAGCGTTGAGCAAGTTTATGGACCCCGTCAGAATGGGAGTTAACAGGCCCATCAAAATCGAATTCGTTAGGACGCCCAAATCATCGACCTCACTAAGCTCTCCGCAATAGGTGATCGAGACATCGTTTATCCTGTTCCCGATAAGTTGGATTAAAAATCTCCCCATCTTGCCGGCTAAAGGCAAATAGTCTTTGAGCTCTTCAAGAACCTCCGGCGCAAATACGGGCATGTTCACCACATACTTAGGGGCCCTATTTTGGAGCACGTCCAAGACCCCTTCCACAGCCATAGTTGAGGCATTTCTCTGCGCCTCCTCCGTTGAAGCGCCTAAATGAGGGGTAACTATCACATTCTCCATTTCGAGCAATGGATTATCTATGGGTGGCTCTTCTTCGAATACATCAATGGCGGCACCGGCAACTTTTCCGGATTTTAAAGCTTTGTATAATGCTTTTTCGTCGATTATGCCCCCCCTTGCACAGTTTATCAGAAAAACCCCATCCTTCATCTTGGCGATCTCTTTCCTACCTATTATCCCTTTTGTCCTCTCGGTTAAGGGGGCATGGACTGTTACGAAATCCGAGTTTCTGACCAATTTATCTATACTAACCAGATCTACGCCCATCTTTTTGGCCGTCTTTTCCGGGATATAGGGGTCGTATGCGATGACGTGCATGCCAAAGGCTATGGATTTTTGCGCCACTTGCGAGCCTATTCTCCCCAGACCTATAATGCCCAATGTCTTTCCCCTCAGCTCTATGCCCAAGAACTTCCTCTTTTCCCATCTCCCAACCTTTACCGATGCGTCCGCGAAAGGTATCCTCCGTGCTAGGGCGAGAATCATGCCCATGGTATGTTCCGCAACCGTTATCGTGGAGGACTCGGGGGCATTCACTACGGCTATCCCCCTCTCCGTAGCAGCTTCCACGTTTATGTTATCGACTCCAACTCCCGCTCTACCTATCACCTTCAAGTTCTTGGCCTGGTCTATAACCTCCTTCGTTACTTTTGTAGCGCTCCTCACCAGCAGCGCATCAGCGTCTTTTACTTTCTCCATCAACCCCCCTTCACTCAAACCGGTTGCCACTTCAACCTCCGCTACCTCTCTCAGCGTCTTAATTCCCGCTTCGTGAATTGGATCTGAGACCAAGACCTTCATCTTATTACCTCACATCAATATCATCTGCTAACTAGAAAAATTTCCTTCTCTCTCTTATACTTTTTGAAATAAAAAGGAGACATTGGGGTTTAGGAAGATAGGCTTCACATAGGAGTTTTCACATCGATCGACAAGTGAAGACTTATTGCTATGGAGTGGACATAAGTGCCTTCAGCGCAAATCACTTAGCTATAATTTCTATGCTACAAAAATGCCGTTCCATAATCCTTACGACGTAGAAAAAGTTACCCCCGTCGACTTGTCACTGATATTTGGGGCTCTCACCTTGTCAAAATCTTGATTATGTCCAAATTGTTCAATTCGTGATCTTTACTCACCTTCCTTTTCGTCCTGACATCTATGGCGCCGATAAAATTGTCTCCTATCTCCGTATGGATCTTATATGCTAGATCATAGGGGGTAGAACCTTTGTCCATGATATAAGCGTCTGGCAGGATATTCCCTTCTTTGTCCGAGAGCTTCCCCTCATCTTCGACGGGATAAACCACGGTCTTTTCCGAGACGTCGAATATCGCCGTATCTATACACTGCTGCACGCCCGTGTTGCCGTATTGACCCAATACTTCCTTCTGGATCAGCTCCAATGCCTTCTCTTCTTTATTCGAGATCTCTTGGGCATTCAGAACCTCGAAGCCCGGATCGCCGGGGGTATACCTGATTGCGCCTCTTTCTGTTAGATCCTTTAATACCACCTCAGCCATAGAACTAGTTGGAATAACCGTAAGGTCTGGAAACTCCTTTTTCATCCCTTTTATATTTTTTTCCGCCGCCATAACATCCGCCTTGTTCGCGGCGATTATAATCTTTTTTGAGGCATTCATCAAGGACTTCGAAAATCTGAAGAGCTCCTCATCGCTCCAGCTTGAGGGTCTATCCGGATTCACATCTGCCTCCCGCAACGCCTTTACTACAGCTCCTTCTGATATCCCTATACCTACGAACATCTTTTCAAAATATTTTGCAAAGTCTTTCTTTTCGGTCTCCACCCTCCGCGTAATTTTGTTCCAGTTCCTCTTGAATATGTCGAGAAACCACATCTCGATCTCCCTCTCCAAAAATCGTATATCCCCTGCCGGGTCATGGGAGCTGACCTTTACTAAATTCCCCTCATCGTCGGTGCCTCCAGAAGCGTCGACGACGTGAATTAGCACTTCGGCCCTCCTCAATTCGTCCAAGAATTTATTTCCCAATCCCCTACCCTCGTGGGCATCTGGAACCAGACCAGCGACATCTATCATCTCCACAGGTATGAATCTGTTTCCATCGACGCACTTCGAGTTCTTGGGATTACAAACGACATCGAATTCTCGGCATACGCACTTCGTCCTGACAAATGCCATGGCCCTGTTGGCATCCACGGTGGTAAAAGGGTATGCCGCTACCTCGGCGTGCCCCATAGTAGATGCGTTAAAAAAAGTGGACTTCCCGACATTTGGCTTCCCGACAACCCCGATCTCCATTACTTTATCCCCTCCTCTCGTAATACCCTGGGTCTTTCTTGGAACCAAAGCTCCTGATCCCCCTCTCGAGTAACTGCACCCTCAGCTCCTTTGCATATTTGGTATCTATCTCTCTCCGAACTTCCATGAATTCGATGATCTCCAGCGCCTCCTTTTCGGTACTACACCTCCTCAAAAAATCTATCACGGACGGATCAGGATTTTGAAGATCAGGATCTTCGATCCTTTTGATCTCCTCTTCGTTGATCCTAACTCCATTTATGGAGATGTTATCTCCTTCCAATTCCTCCCAGAGATGGGGGAATCTCTTTCGAATCTCTTCCACTTACCTCATCTCGAGTTCCTGTTTTTTGACTATGAAAGAGTTGGCGGGTACATCTCTGTATACCACTACCCCAGGTCCTATCATGCTATTGCTCCCAATCTTCCTTCCGGAGTTGATCATGACATTTAACCCCGTCTTTACATTGTCCCCAACCACACAGCCCATCTTTCGCCTACCGGTATCTGTGAGCTCGTCTCTGATCTTCATCTTGACGCTCTTTTCATCCAGACGGAGATTCCCGACGAGGGTGCCCGCACCAAAGTTGCAGTTCTTTCCTATAATGGAGTCACCGACATAGGATAGGTGGGGCACATTCGAGTTGTCCATGATTATGGAGTTCTTGAGCTCGACCGCATTCCCGATCCTGCAGTTGTTCCCGATGGATGTGAAGCTGCGTATAAACGCATTTGGCCCCACAACGGTGTCTTCGCCGATATAGACCGGGCCCTCGAGATACGTCCCGGACTTGACCACCGAATTTCTGCCGAGGATGAGGGTCCCCTTCACCATTACATTATCCTCCACCGTTCCATCGATCTTGCCCTTCATCCCTCTCAGTATCTCTTGATTGGAGTCCAGATAATTCCAAGGATTCCCTATATCGGACCACATCCCCTTGATCTCGATCCCTCTCACGACCTCTCCCTCCTCGATCAAGATCTCGATGGACGAGGTAATCTCGTATTCCCCCCTCACGGATTTTTTGGTCCTTTTGATGGCATCAAATATCTTCGGCGAAAAGACATAAACCCCCGTATTTGCCAAATCGGATACGAACTCCTTAGGCTTCTCTATGATCGCCTTTACCCTGTCGTCTTCGAGCTTAACAACGCCATAGTGGGAGGGATCATCGGTCTTCCTAACCCCTATAGTAGCTACGGAATCATGGCCATTCACGACACTGCCGATATCTTCAGAGGAGATCAACGTATCTCCATTCAGGACCAAGAAATCTTCGTCGAGGTCTACGAGACCGATGGCATGAGCCGTGCCCTTCATCTCTTTTTGGTAGATGTACTCGATATTCAGACCCAGATCTGAGCCATCGCCACAGTAATCGATGATCCTCTCCTTCTTATATCCGACGATGACGATGACGTCTGTAATGCCCGCCTCTTTGACTTGGTCCAGGATATGCTCCAAGATGGGCCTGCCGGCTATCGTCAACATGCATTTCGAGATGTCCGAGGTCACCGGCTCCAATCTCGTTCCTCTGCCTGCAGCAAGGATTACCGCCTTCATGATCTCATCCCTTTGAACCCAAGCTCGATAAATTATCATCGACAGTGTTTTATAAAGTTTGGCAATCCAAGGACAAAAGAAGTGACTGAAGCAAACTCGACTGCCCCTTACTCCTCCTTTTTTCTATTTTCGTATATATACAATATATATCTACCCGTATATTCGACCCCCACCCCTATCAACCCCCCGATCATTCCCGCGATTACCACTATAAAGATAAATAAAATAATATTGGTCCTCGAGGTGTAGACGATAAAGAACGGAACCGAAAAATTGGGATTTATCATCCTCTCTATCCAATCGAATATGTATACAAAGGAGAATAGCATCTTGTATAGCAAGGATCTCCTGTATCTCCCCACCCTCAGAAACAGGATTGCATATCCCAATGTGGATGAGACAGCCCAGATTACGCCTAGAATTTTGACCTTATTTTGGAGTATCGCTCTCTTCTTTTCCTTGTCCAGCTTGAAAAATTCTTTCCCATTCATGCCTACACTTCATCCAATGCCCCTTCGAACTCTTCCCTAGCAATTCCCCAGAGCTCGTATAACCTATCTTCCGTCTTCGCCTCGACCGCTGTCCGTATTAGAGGTGAGGTATTTGACGGCCTCAGTAGGATCCATCCATCATCGAAATCGGCCTTTGCAC
>JBHIFP010000016.1:0-24815 GCA_046761145.1 Hydrothermarchaeales archaeon (SeqCode) | reverse complement strand
AAAGTTACAGGAATATCAATTCAACAAAAACTTCTTAAACGATGTTGCCAACATGATAGCGGTGTTAAAATGGCAACTGGAACGGTAAAATGGTTTAATCCAAACATGCGTTATGGCTTTATAGAACAGGATGGAGGGGGAGATGTATTCGTCCATGAGGGCGGGATCGTAAGCGGGGTTATCAAAGAGGGCGACAAGGTAGAGTTCGATATCGAAGAGGGCGATAAAGGACCAAAAGCCGTTAATGTCAAGAAAATCTGAGCTTCGAAATTCTTTTTTGTCCTTCATATCCCATAATGCTGTATCTACTGGACATACTACATTACGAGTTACTGTCTAATCGCAGGGTTTATATGGTATGATGTCGTTACATTTACCTGTATTGAGTAATTATTAATTTGACTCCGGAAATAAGTTGAATTTCGGGCAATGATTTTGGTGGTAATTTCTGGACAGGAATTAGCTTAAAAAAGGTCAAGAAGATGGAAGAAGAAGTCCTGGATGAAGTGGAATACGAGGCCAAGGACATCGAGGTCCTAGAAGGTCTAGAGCCAGTGAGAAAAAGGCCGAGCATGTACATCGGCAACACCAGCGCGAGCGGTCTCCATCATCTCATATATGAGGTATTGGACAACAGCATAGATGAGGCGCTGGTGGGCTATTGCGACAGAATAACCGTGATCATCCATAAAGATGGCACTGTCACTGTCAGAGATAATGGCCGCGGTATCCCTGTTGGGGTACACGAGGAGTACCAAAAACCCGCAGTCGAGGTGGTCATGACGATGCTCCATGCGGGGGGCAAATTCGGGACCAAAAGTTATAGGGTCTCCGGGGGCTTACATGGAGTCGGAGTCTCTGTTGTCAACGCCCTCTCGGAGTGGCTTGTGGCCGAAGTCAAAAGAGATGGAAAGTTGTATAGGCAGAAGTACCAGCGAGGAGAACCGGTCACGAGTTTGGAGGTGATCGGAGAAGCGGACGGCACCGGTACAACGGTAAGTTTCAAACCGGACCCCGAGATCTTCGAGGTCATGGAATTCAATTTCGATACCCTTTCCACCAGGTTGCGCGAGCTCGCATTTCTGAACAAAGGCCTAAAGATAGAGATCCGAGACGAGAGGACGGGAAAGAAACGCGACTTTAGGTATGCGGGGGGAATCGTCTCGTTTGTTGAGCACATCAATAGGAATAAGGAGGCCATTCACGATCCAATCTACTTCGAGAAGATCAAGAACGGGACCGTCGTGGAGATCGCGATGCAGTACAATGACGGCTACATCGAGAATGTCTATGCCTTTGCGAATAATATCAATACAAAGGAGGGGGGGACCCATCTGAGCGGTTTCAAAGCGGCATTGACCAGATCCATCAACGACTATGCCAAGACCAACAACTTGATAAAAAATGGCGAGATGACCCTTTCGGGCGAGGACGTCAGAGAGGGGCTGACAGCTATAATCAGCCTGAAGCTCATCAACCCCCAATTCGAGGGCCAGACCAAGACCAAGCTCGGCAACAGCGAGATCAAAGGGGTGGTTGATTCCATAGTATATGAGGAACTGAAGAACTACTTGGAAGAGAATCCAACAGCAGCCGGAAATATCGTCGAGAAGTGCATAACCGCAGCGAGGGCCAGAGATGCAGCCAAAAAGGCCCGAGAGTTGACCAGGAGAAAAGGGGTCTTGGAATTTTCATCGCTGCCGGGCAAACTCGCCGACTGTGTGGAGCGTAATCCAAGGAAAAGCGAGCTCTTCATAGTGGAAGGAGATTCTGCTGGCGGCTCTGCAAAGCAGGGTAGGGATAGGCAGTTCCAGGCCATTCTACCCCTTCGCGGGAAGATATTGAACGTGATGAAATCTCGGCTCGATAAGATCCTCAAGAATCAGGAAATTACGACCTTAATCACCGCTTGCGGTACCGGAATCGAGGATGAGTTCGACTGGAGGAAAGCCAGATATCACAAGATCATAATAATGACCGATGCAGACGTCGACGGAGCCCACATAAGGACTCTACTTTTGACCGTCTTCTACCGCTACCTTAAAAAACTGATAGAAAGGGGCTACGTCTACATCGCCCAACCCCCGCTATATAGGGTGAAAAAGGGGAAGGTCGAGCGTTATCTCTACAATGAGGCGGATCTTGAAAAGGCACTGGAGGAACTCGGACGGAAGGGGGTCACGATTCAGCGATACAAGGGGTTGGGAGAGATGAACCCAGAGCAACTTTGGGAAACTACGATGAATCCCGAATCTCGAATTATATTACAGGTTACGATGGAAGATGCCATGGCTGCGGACGAAATATTCACAACACTGATGGGGGGCAAAGTAGAACCGAGGAAAGAATTCATAGAGAACCATGCCAGAGAAGTCAAAAATCTAGATGTGTAGTGATCAAATGGCGGCGAAGGGCGAGACGGTCATTCCCAGGGATATAGAGGAGGAGATGAAGGCATCCTACATAGATTACGCGATGTCCGTCATCGTTGGCAGGGCATTGCCGGATGTGAGGGATGGACTGAAGCCCGTTCACAGGCGGATTCTTTATGCCATGAAAGAGGGAGGGATGACTTCTGATAAGCCCTATAAGAAATCTGCGAGAATCGTCGGAGATGTCTTGGGTAAATATCATCCCCATGGCGACGTTGCGGTCTATGATAGCATAGTCAGAATGGTCCAAGACTTCTCTCTCAGATACCCCTTGCTGGATGGTCAGGGCAATTTCGGTTCGGTAGATGGCGACGCAGCGGCGGCGATGAGATACACCGAGATCAGGCTCGCCAAGACCGCCGAGGAGATACTGGAAGACATCGATAAGAACACGATAGATCTCGTTCCGAACTACGACGGGTCATTACAAGAACCTGTAATACTCCCATCCAAATTCCCCAATCTACTCGTAAATGGCTCTTCTGGAATCGCAGTTGGGATGGCGACGAATATCCCTCCCCACAATCTAGGCGAAGTCATCGATGCCACAATCATGCAGATAGACGATCCCAAAGCAAGCCTGGGCGAATTGATGACCGTCCTCAAAGG
The DNA here is from genome assembly GCA_046761145.1 of Hydrothermarchaeales archaeon (SeqCode). Taxonomy (GTDB): domain Archaea; phylum Hydrothermarchaeota; class Hydrothermarchaeia; order Hydrothermarchaeales; family SZUA-236; genus JBHIFP01. Next base: position 21,774 of record JBHIFP010000016.1, on the reverse strand, counting down.
CCCGGATTTTCCAACCGGGGGGTTGATATACGGGACCGGAGGGATCATCAGCGCATATGCTACGGGAAGAGGCCTGATAAAAATAAGGGCCAGAAGTGTAATAGAAAGGAAAAAAGATTTGAGATCACGAATAATTATCACCGAGATTCCATATCAGGTAAATAAGACGAGGATCATCGAGTCCATTGCAGATCTAGTAAGGAACAAGAAGATAGAGGGGATCGCGGATTTAAGGGACGAATCCGATAGGGAAGGGATCCGCATCGTCATCGAGTTGAAAAAGCGGGTCAACGCCGAGATCGTGTTGAATCAGTTATACAAACACACTCAGTTGGAGACGACATTTGGAGTTATTAATCTGGTTCTGGTCGGCGGTGAACCCAAGGTATTGACGTTAGAACAAACCATATCTCATTTTATCGACCATAGAAAAAAGGTAGTCACCAGAAGGACAAAATTCGAACTTAGAAGAGCGGAGGAACGCGCTCACGTTCTCGAAGGTCTGATGAAGGCCTTGGATAAAATCGATGCGGTGATCAAGACTATCAGATCCTCCAAGGCCGCAGAAGAAGCGAGGAAATCGTTGATAAAGAAGTTCAAGTTGACCGGAAAGCAAGCTAAGGCAATCTTGGAAATGAGGTTACAAAGATTGACTGCACTGGAGAGGGAGAAGATCGAAAAGGAGCATGCAAAACTCAAAAAAGACATCGCTATGTTCAAGAAGATCCTGACGAGTAAAGAAGAAAAACTCAAGATAATCAAGAATGAACTTTTGGATATAAAGAGTAAATACAACGATGAGAGGAGAACGGAGATAGTCGCCGGAGAAATAGAGATCGAGGATGAAGACCTCATACCTGTCGAAGATATGGTAATCACCATTACAAATACAGGGTATATTAAAAGGCTACCAGCCGATACATACCGGAAGCAGAGAAGGGGAGGAAAGGGCATTATTGGCATGGAGACGAAGGAAGAAGATTTCGTCGAGGACCTATTTGTTGCATCCACACACGATTACATGTTGTTCTTCACCGATAGAGGAAAGGTGCACTGGCTGAAGGTTTACAGGATCCCAGCGGCGGGGAGATATGCTAGGGGAAAGGCGATAGTCAACTTGTTGAAATTGGGCGAGGATGAAAAGGTCACGACCACCATCCCGGTGAAAGAGTTTGACGAGTCACATTACCTGATTTTTGCCACGAAGAAGGGCATCATAAAGAAGACCGCCCTATCGGCATATAGCAATCCTAGGAAAACGGGGATAATTGCCATCAATCTAGTCGAGGGCGATGAAGTGGTGAGCGTTAGACTTACCAATGGCGAACAAGAGGTGCTCATCGGTACTAAAAAAGGCAAGGCAATAAAGTTTTCAGAAAAAGACGTAAGGGTGGTAGGGAGGCCTGCCAGAGGGGTCAGAGGCATAAAATTGAGGAAGGGAGACAGAGTAATAGGCATGGAAATAATCAGAGAAGATGCATCGCTTTTGACTATTACAGAAAATGGTTATGGAAAGCGAACGGCACTATCGGGATATAGGACCCAAAGAAGAGGGGGGCAGGGGGTAATAAACATAATTACAAGCGATAGGAACGGAGATGCGGTAGATATCAAGATGGTTGAAGAAGAAGATGAGTTGATGGTCACAAGCTCCGGCGGCATAATAATCAGGATACCGGTGAATGCGGTTTCCATAATCGGGCGAAACACGCAAGGTGTTAGGATCATGAAGATGAAGGAGGGCGATAAGGTAGTCGCTGTCGCAAGGGTGATAAGCGAGGACAACGGAGAGTAAATTTATATCCGAGTTGGCTCCACGTTGATATGTATGAAGAAAAAAGATGAGCTTCGTGAGAGGTTACGTTCCGCCCTGAAAGAGGGCCCCCCGCGCAATTGGGACGAGTTTTATGAGAGATTTAGATCAGAGCTAGAAAAGATCGAAGAATATGAGGAGAGGATCAAGGATCTGGAGGCAGAGCTCGAAAGGCGAGACGTATATGGGTTCGACGATGAGATCCGGAGCGCCATCGATGAGAAGTTCGCCGAATGGGAGGACTTCTACCAGAAGTACAGGGTTGAGTTGGATAAAATCCCGGAGTATGAGAGGCGGATCGAGGAATTGGAATCTAGGATCGAGAGGGCCAAGAAGGGGTTTAGGGCGAGGTACGAAAGTGAAAAACCCCAGATCCTCGCACTTACGGCGTTATTCTTTATAGCCGCGCTAATCTTCATGAGGATGATTTCCAAAAGCGACAATGTGTGGCTCTTCTTTTTCGGAGGGGCGTTGGTCGGGCTGGGGAGCGCCGGTGTTCTAAAGATGTTGACGATGTAATGGCTTAAAAGTTGACTCACATCTCCAAGTCTTTGAGTAGATCTTCTATATCCTCTATATCTATCTCTTCCTCTTCCAGATCCTCGATATCCGCCATGAGTTGGCTGGTCCTCTCCCTCCTCTTGGCCTCTTCTTTCGACAATCCCCGGGCAAGTGCTTCCTGCATAACCCTCGCCTTCTCGAAGAGTAAATCGATTTTACGCACACCCGTTATGCCAGCAAGGAGAACCGCTGCGGCTATATATCTACTGTTCGGGACTGGAAGGTCTCCCCCCCTAACTTCGCCCCCAGCTATATTCCTCTCCAACCACTCCCTCGCATTCTCTGTGCCGTCTCTGCTCAGCTCCTCTGGGGGACCAGCTACTACGATCAGTGCCCTCCTCACCGATCTGAAATCGCAAGGCAGCAGCAATCTAGTCTTCGCCGCCCTCGTGACCAATGAGACGACTCTGGCCGACTTTCTCTGATCGACCCTATTGTTGCCCAAGAGCGTCTTCCTGACGAATCCCGGTTTCGGCAGTTCTTCAGAGGCGTATCCGATGGTGCATATCTCCATCCCCGCAAGGGTTTGATTGATCTCGGAGGCGTCGACGACCATCTCCCCCACCACGCCACCCACTGATACCTCCCCCGCCTGTGCCAGCAACCCAAAGCGCTTTACAATTTCGGAGTTTATCCAGCCATACGCGCTTTGGAGGCTCTGCCCAGGTCTCAAGAACGCGCTGTTGTCGACGAGGATCATCGAATCCGCGTATTTTGAAAGGGTCTTGAGGCTCCTCGCCGCATTCAAGATATATACGCCCCCCTCAGCCTCTGTAGGCAAGACCCCAAGGACATACACGGGCTCGTTATATATACGCTTGAGGTGTTTTACCACGATGGGGGCACCACCACTCCCCGTTCCCCCCCCTAATGCCGTAACGACCAAGAATACATCTACGTCGGCAGTCCCCACCAGATCGATGGCGGTCAAGATCTTGTCTATCTCGGCCTTTGCTATCTTTGCACCGAGTTTGTTGTTCGCTCCAACCCCATGACCGCCGACGACGGTCTCTCCAATTAGGATCCTATTTTTCTTCGGGATGTATTTATGCCCCCTCAGATCTGGTCTGGCCGTGTTGACGGCTATGGCTCTGTACCTCCTCTCCGTTTTCGCGCTGATATCGTCGCCGATGAATAAATCGGTGATCTTCCCGCCCGCTTGTCCGAGACCAATCATGAACACTTTCAATTGGATTTCCACCTAGAAATAGTTCTTCACAACCGATATATAAACCTATTGAATATAGACTAGAAATTCATCATTCCTCGAAGCCTCTTACCGACTTCCTCAATCTGGTGCCCTTTGCCCTCTTCTCTCAACCTCGTCAAATTCGGCAACCCCTTCTTACTTTCGGCAACCCATTCCTCTGCGAATTTCCCAGATCTTATATCTCCGAGGAGCTCTTTCATGGCATTTCTCGTCTCTTGGGTTATAATCCTCTTCCCACGGGTTCTACCACCATACTCCGCTGTATTGGATACATTCCTCCACATGCCTTCGATACCCTGTTTGTAGATCAGATCCACTATCAATTTAAGTTCGTGGAGGCACTCGAAGTAGGCTATCTCCGGCTGATAGCCCGCATCGACGAGGGTTTCAAAAGAGGCCGTTATCAACTCTGTACAACCCCCGCACAGGTCCACCTGCTCGCCAAATAAGTCGGTCTCGGTCTCTTCGGCAAAGGTAGTTTCCAAAACTCCAACCCTCGTTGCGCCATTTGCTTTCGCCATGGCCAAGGCCTTTTCTTTAGCTTTTCCAGAGTAATCCTGTTCCACCGCGATGAGGGCAGGGACGCCGAAACCATTCAGATACTCACTCCTGACGATGGCTCCGGGACCTTTTGGCGCCATCATCAAGACATCGATATCCTTCGGGGGGACGATCGTCTTGAATCTGATGTTGAATCCATGGGAAAATCCCAAACCATTCCCGACCTCCAGGTTTTCGTGGATGTGGCTTTTGTACACTGCGGGCTGTATTTCATCGGGTATCAATATGTGGACTATATCGGCCTTTTTTGCGGCCTCGGCAATCGGATAGACATCAAACCCCGCCTCTTTGGCCTTCTTCCACGAGGGGCCATCCTCCCTCAAACCGCAGATGACATTTAGCCCAGAGTCCCTCATGTTCTGAGCTTGTGCGTGCCCCTGAGTCCCATAGCCGATGACCGCTATGGTTTCGTCCTTTAAAACATCCAAGTTCACGTCTTTATCGTAATACACCTTTGCCATTATCGCACCTCCATTGGATTAGCGAGCTAATTTGGCAGAATTGAATCATCTTATCCAATTTTTTCGAGCATATCCCAATATAAAGTTTTATGAAACACTCTACCCGGGATCACCGCTCTAGGGACCCCTGGCCATCGCAGTTACGCCGGTGATTGCGAGTTCCTTGATACCGAATGGATTCACCAGATTCACGAAGGCTTCAACTTTGCTACTATCTCCAGTTATCTCGACCACTATCGACTCGTTGGTGACGTCGACTATCCTCCCCCTGAAAATATTCGCGTATTGGATCACCTCTGCCCTGGCCTCGTCATCCTTTGTGTTTATCTTTAAAAGGGCAAGCTCCCGCATTATCGAGTCGTTTTCCATTCTGCTCACTTTGAGTACCTCGACCAGTTTGTTCAACTGTTTCATCACTTGCTCGATCTCTCGTTGGTCCCCTCCAACGGTTAAGGTAATCCTAGAAACGCCCTCCTTCTCCGTATGTCCGACGCTTATAGTCTCTATGTTGAAATGCCTCCTGGCAAATAACCCCGATATCCTCATCATGACTCCGGGCTTGTCCTCGACCAAAGCGACCAATACGTGTTTCTGTTCCATCTTCAACCCTCGATTATGTCCTTTAAACATGCCCCAGGAGGGACCATCGGGAATACATTCGACTCGCGTTTGATGATCATATCTATGACCGTCACTCTGCCCGATTCGAACGCTTCATTGATCGCCGGTGCCACTTCGTCCGGTCTCTCGACTCTGATTCCCTTAGCTCCGAAGGCTTCTGCCAACTTCACGTAATCCGGAACCTCCCCTAAGTAGACTCCGGAGTATCGGTGGTCGAAGAAGAGCTCTTGCCACTGCCTCACCATCCCCAAATAGTGGTTGTTCAACACCGCGATGGTGATTGGAATGTCATTCTCAACCGCCGTTGCAAGTTCTTGGCAGTTCATCAGGAAGCTCCCGTCTCCTGCTATATCGATAACGTTGTGGTCCGGCTTTGCCACCTTCGCCCCGATGGCAGCCGGGAAACCAAAGCCCATGGTACCCAAGCCACCCGAGGAGATGAATGTCCTCGGTTTATACCTCCCCATGAAATGCCCCGCCCACATCTGGCATTGCCCAACCTCGGTCGTGACGATGTCGTCCTCGCTCAGGACCTCCATTATCTCTTTGATCATCCTTTGGGGCATCATCGGCACATCATCGTGATCCATCTTGGGCTGAAACTCCCTTTTATATTTCTTGACTTTTCGTAGCCATTCGGTTTCTTTGCCTTTCTTGATCTTGGCCTTTAATATCTTATTCATCTCAAGCAGAACCGCCTTTGCATCCCCAACTACAGGAATGGTCACTTGAACGTTCTTTCCGATCTCCGCTGGGTCTATATCTATGTGGATGATCTTTGCCTCGGTGGCAAAGCAACCCACATTGCCCGTGGTTCTATCTGAAAACCTGCATCCGATTGCCAAAATGACATCCGCGTCGTTGATCGCATAGTTGCTGGCCTTTCTCCCGTGCATGCCCACCATGCCCAGAGCCAGGGGATGGTCTTCGGGGAACGCCCCTTTCCCCATGAGGCTCGTAACGACTGGGGCGCCGAGGATGTTGACCAGTTCCATCAATTCCTTCGATGCACCGGAGATTATCACTCCTCCTCCAACCAATAGGATGGGCCTTTCGGCATCTAACAAAAGTTCGACGGCCTTCTTTATCTGTCCCGGATGTCCCTTTAATGTCGGGCTGTACCCCGGTATCTGGACATCCTTTGGAAACTCGATATCCGCCTCTTTCTCTTGGACGTCCTTCGGCATGTCTATCAGTACTGGGGCAGGTCTTCCCGTTTTGGCGAGTTTAAATGCCGTCTTGAACACGCGAGGTATTTCTTCGACGCTGAATAGCATGAAGTTGTGCTTCGTTACCGGCATGGATATGCCGACGGTATCCGCCTCTTGAAAGGCATCTCCACCGATCATGGCTCTTGGCACTTGACCAGTAAAGGCCACAACTGGCGAGGAATCCATGTAGGCCGTGGCCAGACCAGTAACCAAGTTCGTCGCCCCTGGACCAGAGGTAGCGGTGCAGACACCTACCTCCCCACTCGCTCTGGCATATCCATCTGCAGCATGGGCCGCTGCCTGTTCGTGCCTAACTAGGATCCATCTGATATCCGAATCATAGAGCACATCCCACACGGGTATGGATGCCCCTCCGGGAATGCCGAATATATCCTTCACTTTTTCCCTCTTCAAGGCCTCAACTATCGCCTTCGCACCGCTCATTCTCATCGTCTGCACCTCGTTTTTCTGTTTTTCTTAGTACCCTGGTCCTATTTAATCGTTGCCCCTGTTCTTCAGGAGTTTGTATACGATGCTATCGGCCAACGCTTCCCAACTTGCTTCTATTATGTTCTCCGACACACCCACCGTTCTCCAAGAATTCTTTTCATCCCTGGACTCGATGAGCACCCTGACCTTTGCGGCGGTGCCTTCTCTCTCGTCGAGCACCCTAACCTTGTAATCCGTTAGATGCATCTCCTTTAGATCGGGGTAGAACTTCTCCAAGGCTTTCCTCAAGGCTTTATCCAGGGCATTGACCGGACCGTTCCCTTCGGAGGCGGTGTAATATTCTCCCCCATCGACCGTGACTCTCATGGTCGCCTCGGCCAGCACCCTGCCATCCTTCCGTTTCTCGACTATGGTCCTGAATCCTTCCAATTCAAAGAACCTTTTAAACGGCCTCAATATCTTCCTCACCAAAAGCTCAAAGGACGCCTCGGCACCTTCGAACTGGTATCCTTGATCTTCTAAACCCTTCACAATTTCGAGGATCTCCTTGGTCTCTTCCGTGTCCTTTTCCAGATCCAGGCCATACTCCTTTGCCTTGGATATAATGCCGCTTCGCCCCGAGAGTTCTGAGATCAATATCCTCTCTACATTCCCCACTATCTCTGGTCTTATGTGCTCATACGTCTCTGGATTCTTCCGAACGGCATCGACGTGCACCCCCCCTTTATGGGCGAAGGCACTGGTACCGACGTAAGGCAGATTGTTCTGATGGGCGAGATTTGCGATCTCGCTTACGAATCTGGATACCTCGGTCAGCCTCTTCAGCTGTTCGTCGCTTATGCAATCCACGCCGAGTTTGAGCTTCAAATTTGCTATTACCGAGCATAGGTTGGCATTTCCACACCTCTCTCCATAGCCATTTATCGTACCTTGAACGTGCTCGATCCCCATGGCGACGGCTACCATAGTATTTGCCACTGCGGTATCTGCATCGTTGTGGGCATGGATGCCCAAGGGCGAGTCGATCTTCTTCTGTACGGCTTCGATTGTGGTCTGGACTTCGGCGGGCATGCACCCTCCATTCGTGTCACAGAGAACCACGCAGTCCGCACCAGATTTTTGCGCGGACTCCAAGGTCTCCATAGCGTACTCTGGATTGGCTTTGTAGGCATCGAAGAAGTGCTCCGCATCGTATATCACCTCGAGACCTTTGGACTTGAGGTACGAGACCGAATCTTCGATCATCCCGAGGTTCTCTTCCAAAGAGACGTTCAGCGCATCCCTGACGTGGAGATCCCAGCTCTTGCCGAAGATACATACAACAGAAGTCTTGCTCCTTAGCAGTGCCTTTATGCTGGGGTCGTTCTCCGGGGTATTACCGGCCTTCCTGGTACTCCCAAAAGCCACGATCTTCGCGTTCTTCAATTCAAGATCTTTAACTTTCTCGAAAAATCTTATATCCTTGGGGTTGGAACCAGGCCAACCACCTTCGATATAAGCCACTCCAAGCTCGTCGAGCCTCTCCGCTATTCTCAGTTTGTCTTCAACAGAAAAAGAGATCCTTTCGGATTGGGATCCATCGCGCAACGTAGTGTCGTATATCTTAACTCTTCTAGGCATTCGTCTATCGGCCGATTTCGCAATCCCACGCTTTCATCTTTTAGACCTCCGGGGGTAAGAAAGAATCTGGGAGGAGGTATATAAAGCTTCTGTTTCGAATTTACAATCTTCGGCCCTTTGGGCAAAACTAACATTAAAAAAGGGCGTTGAAATTTCAGATTACCCGAACATCTCTTTTGGAGGCACCGACCTATCCTTGTTTATCTCTTTCAGGGCAGAATCTAGATGCTCGTTCTTTATCTCCGTCGAATCTTTCAGGATCGCCTTGTGCAAGGCCGTCTTCAGGAGCTTCTCTTTCAAGTCCCTCCCGGAAAATCCATCGGTTCTTTCCATATATCCCTTCAGATCGGAAGAAACCTTTAGCGGGAGGGTCTTGGCATAGTGCTTCAAAATCTTCAATCTTTCGGCCTTTGTCGGTAACTTGAACTCGAATTCTTCTTCAAACCTGCTCCTCAATGCACGGTCGAGCATCTTTGGACTGTTGGTCGCTGCGATCGTTACTACACCGATATTTTCGCGTATTCCATCCAACTCCGTAAGCAGGGCATTGACAACTTCAGATACATCTCCTCTGACCGACTGATAGGCCCTATCTAGACCGATGGCGTCGAGCTCATCTATGAAGATGATCGAGGGGGCATCCTCAGACGCAATCTTGTACAGCTCATGGATCTTCCTTGAGCTATCCCCCACGTATTCTCCAATTAGGTCTGTTGCCCGGACTACGTATAGCGACGACTCCGTCTCATTTGCCAGAGCCTTGGCGGTCATCGTTTTACCGGTGCCGGGGAGACCATAAAAGAGGACATTCTTCGGTGCCCAATCCCCAAAGCTCTTCGGATCCTTCAAGAAGCGCATCACTATCTTACATTTCCTCTTGACATTTTCGTGGCCTATGATGTCGCTGAATTTGATTGCGCTCTTAATCCTGTAGAACCGTTTCGGCACGCCCTTCTCGATATTTATTATCGTATCTTCGTTGATCTTGACTTCACCATTGGGCAGGACCTTGGTGACTTGGAACGCAAAATCGGGTATGATGCGTTGATCGAATAGATAATCCCCTAGGTAGACGATATTTCCGAGCCACTGTTCCTTCGCGTATATCTCAAAAAGGGCCTCATCCTCCACGTTGATGAGATAACTTCTATGCACATCTTTTAAAGGAAATCCTACTGGCTTGAGCTTTACAAATCTTGCGGGACGCGCCTCTTGGTATTCGTGAGGGACCCGCTTAGATGACTTTGTTCTGCTTGGAACCCACTTGTCAAGGTATGTTTGGATAGCTATACCTCCAAAATCATACAATACTGCGTTGGGAAGATTAATGTCTAAAAACTTTTTGAAATCTAAAATATCTTCATATAACAAAGGAAGTGATTTATATATACCTGGGGATATATCGCAGCGGTACAAATGAGCGCGATGGAGAACATCGTCGGAGTGATAAAATCCCCAGCGGAGACCTTTAGGAAGATATTGGGCTCAGAAACAAGATTGATCATTCCACTAGACATAATAGTGGCTACCGGATTTTTTGGAGGGGTGAATAGCTTTATACAAAGGCCCAGGATGTTGGAGAGTTTTAGGGAGTTTTATTCTACTTTGGGCACGGAAGTGCCACCGGCCATTCAAGAACAACTCATCCAACAGACCACGATATTCGATGAGGTCTCTTCATCCGTTGTTTCGGCTATCGTGACATGGGTAATCTTGGTGGCAGTATATTATGTTATATCCAAACTTCTTAGAGGAAAAGCGGGATTTAAAGATCTGCTCGAGTTGGTGGGGTATGCTAGGGTTCCATCGCTGATCGGGGCCATCTTCGGTCTTATGCTGGTCTTCGTACATCCATTCCTCTTGATCTTTTTCGGACTGCTATTCAGCCTGTGGTCCATCGCCCTCGATGTCTTGGCCGTGAGGGAATCCAATAGGTTTACCACGGGGAAGGCCATTGTCACGGTGGCCATTCCGATAGTCGGAGGGGCCGCTATAATGGCAGCGATGACATTCATGTTGATGCTCTTTTGACCAACGTATCTGGAAATGGTAAAAAGGATTCAGCATTGGACGGAAAGACTCCTGTACAAGAGGCAGGGATAGACCTAGACCTTGGAGGGAACAAGTGGAAGGGACCCATAGAGAAGGCGGTTGAACAGCAACAAAAGAACGGTAGTTAAATTTCCGCCTTTTTTTCAATTTATTTATGAAATCTTCTACTTCTTAGGGTACATTTCCTTTAGAAACTTTTATTGTTAAATTTTCAACTTTTGATATGCCCAGCCGAGAATTGCTCCGTAGCCTGGTAACATAAAGACCTTCAAAATATCTATATAAATAATGTCTGCCAAAAGTAAATAGCCAAAACCATACCCAGCAAGATTACTTGTAAACATATTAATCCACCAGAGCACAAAGCCATAGATGAGGCCTTTATATACACCCTCTCCTGGTATTCCCTCATAAAACACATCGAAGATAATTGCAAAGGAAATACATTCAATCAACCCCATTCCGAGCATTGTTTTCACGATTTTAGCCGGGGGGATTGTTCCAGTTACACCACTGACTAGGTAGGGGGATATCCTAGGAAGTATGTTACCAAAAACAGCCCCTACGATAACAAAAGCTACATAACCTATTAGGCCACAGACGATTGCCTTTTTGATGTTCATCTTTTCACCTCCTTATTTTCTTATGCCCATTACTTTTGAGTATGTTTTTATCTTTACCTCCTTTCTCCTTTGGGCTGCTGCCATTCACCTAACGGTATCGGCATACACGCAGTTCCCAACCGCAGAGAGGGCATTGAGCGAAGCGGTCACAACAGTCCCACCAGGAAGAGGACGGCCACCGCTAGGCCAACCTGCACCCAACTCATGGTGCTCATCCGCTTTTGGAGCCTGAGGAGTTCTGGCGGTGGGCCAAGAGGCTGATCCTCCCCGGTAGACTCGGCAGGTTCAGGCCCCCCCTGATGGAGGAGCAAAAGAGGCGATCCTCGGTCCTAGGACAAATCCCAGATATGCCCCGTTTAGGATCATCACTATCACCAAGATGATCTTGGCTAGCAGAATGTTGCCGTACTTGGTATTGAAGCTTACCAAGCGGAAAAGCCAATGACTCGGTTAGTCAAGATAAGCCCAGTGAGTACCACTAAGCCAATGGCCCCCCAGGTCAGTTTGCCGAACCGCTTGAGGAAAACATCCAACAACTTCCCCCTCTCCGGCGGGCTAATAGCTTTTAGGCTTGGCATCAGCGCCAAGGTTATGACAAAAATGCCTCCTACCCAGAAGAACGCACCTATTAAGTGTAGCCATAGAACCACAGCATTCATTTTCACTTCCTCCTATCCACACAAAAGAGGGGCAAACCTGATATAAAATACTTTCTAAAATTTAATGATATTAAACCCGCTTGAGTCCTCACCTACCAACCACCTTTTGAACGGTACCCCAAAATCTCATCGTTGATGTGATCAAAATGGCGCCGTTTTATAACTCTCAAGATCTAAATAATCTTCCCATTCATTCTTGCACACACATTCCAGATCCTTTAAATGGTTCGGATTTTGAGTGATCGAAAAGTCAATAATGGCCTTGTATAATTCTCCATCACAACCGCCGCAATTATGCACTCCCCTCTTTCTACCTGCAGCTGTGGGGTGGCTCAAGACGGGGATATCAACTTTTTTTGAGACTTCCCTCAAGACTTCTACTACAGTCCACAACCAAGGTGCCCTGTATTCGCCTCTTCTCCATAGGAGATCCACCAATGTTCCCTTCTGGATATTCATGGGGTTGTATGAGATCCTGGAGACACCCAACTTATGGGCTTCAACACCAGAATTTATCGCATCTTGGATGGCCTCTTTCTCGGTCAAAAATGGCGGCTTTATCAGGAGGTATGCCTTGACTTCGATGCCGAGCCTGTTGCAGGTATCCAGGGCAGTCTCGAAATCTTCCAACGAAAACCCCTTATTTATGCAGTTTATCCTCACCTCATCGTTTGTGCTCTCTAGCCCCACCCCCACTTCCAATTGCGCTTCCAGTATATCCCGCGCCCTTTTCAAGATCTCGGCCTCTAAAAACTCCGGTCGCGATTCAACTTGGACCTTTTTTATTCCGGTTTTGTTGATCTTTTTAAAGATGCTCTCAATAACCGGATCGCCGAGCTCCAGGGGATCGAAGAAACTCCCAGAGTTGAAGATCTTTAGGTATTCGATGCCATCCAATCCCGCAAGGGAATCCTCAAACTGGGTCAAGACCTCGTTTTCATCCACTTTCTCCCTCGTAGAGTCATAGACATAACCACACATACTGCAGCCCGAATTTAGACCCCATCTACAGCCCCTGGTTCGGAGTATGATAACGCCCGCATCTACGGTATCTCCGTTCAAAAAGTCCTTTTCGGTCCAAGAAATCGCCTTGTCAGTTCCTTTGTACTTCTTCAATCCCTTACCCCGAATCTCTTTTATGGCGCAGTTTAAACTTTCATTCAGTTTCATCTTCGATCAACATCTTCTGCAATTCCCTTTTTATCGCCTCTACCCCCTCTCCATATTTCGCGGAAGTCAGGATGTGATCTTCGGAGATGTACTCGCTCTGAAAACTATCAACCTTGTCTATTTTGTTCAGGATGTAGAGGGTTGGGATGTTGTCGGCACCGATCTCAATCAGGGTATTCTCGCAGATCTCTTTTCTTTTCAGAAATTCTCCCAAAGGTTCAGAGGCGTCTAGGACGAGCAATATCAGATCTGAGTTTCGTATATCGCTCAGAGTTGCCCTAAAGGCATAGATCAATTCATGGGGCAGATCCCTGATAAAGCCGATGGTATCGTTGACGAATAACTTTTCGCCGTCGAAGCTCAAAGAGGCAGTCTTTGTGCTCAGCGTCGTGAACAGTTCATCCCCCACATCTTTATCGGTATGGGTCAGGGCGTTGAGCAATGTAGTTTTGCCGGCATTTGTATACCCTACGAGGGAGGTTATCTTCCCTTTCTTGTGCCTCCTTCCCCTCTGCATCCTTATCCTTTTGTGGAACTTCTCCAGATCTTCATCGATCTTCTCGATCCTTCGGTGGATGGCGGTGATGGTACTATGGATGATGAATTCTCCACTACTACCAAATCCGGGATGCTCTTCCTTGACCTTCTTGCTCAAGAACATCTTTATATAGGGTATCTTCCTCTTCAGCCTTGCCAGTTCTATCTGTAATTTCGCCTCTCTATTCTTGGCGTGCTTCTCGAAGACATTCAAGATCAGGTCGAATTTGTCCATCACCGGAACCTTAAATGCTCCTTCGAGGGACGTTATCTGCCTGGAATTCAAGAGATTTTCAAAGATAACCAATTCGATGCCATTTCCTTCGATGAACTCTCTTATCTCTTCTACTTTTCCAGGTCCAATGAGATACCTAGGCCTGGGTTTTGATGATTGTGAAAAGACATTCACTACCTCGTATCCAGCAGTCCTTGCTAGAGACTCGGTCTCCTCCCTCCTCTCCTCGAATTCGTCCTCGACCAACATTACGACGATGGACTTCACATTTAAACCCCCAATCTAGAAAACTGCCAATTTCATCGGGATAATTAATATTGATGGCCTAAAATATAAATTGAACTATTTTTGTGACGTTTGATGAAGACTTTTTGAATTCGATCTTCGGGATTTTGTAGAAGGGGAGCATCCCACAAGAAGCAGAAAAAGGCCCCTCAACAGGAGCGAAGATCATCAAAGTAGATATTATAAATCTTCCCAAGAGGGCCGATTCGAAACTCACATCTCGGGACGACATTGGGTCCAAGTGTCGAGAAGAAGACCCATAACTCAACTGGTCTCATCTGTGTGGGCTTTGAGACCCAATCTCTCTTCGAATCTTTTGATCAACTCTTTTTGCATTTCGATTCGTTCAATATCTAACTTCAGCTTTTTGAGCGTTTCGTCGTCCATTCGATCACCAAGCGGGGAAACCTCATGAAAGAAAGAGCTGATGCTCCCTCGGACGGTAATTTCGTCCTAATGGATATTTAAACGTTGCGCATAACCGAAATTTCATAGCCTTCGGCAAACCTCTCGATACCGAATCACCGCTATCCATGGATACCTGTGGGACCAAACCCAACATCGAGACTTGTCATAAAAGGAGAAAGAGCACCTGTGGGGTAAAAGAAGGGTTGAACGAGAATAGGAGGAGAGCCATCCCCCTTCATTTACACCTCCACAGGTATGTAAAGTTTGGACATTGAGACTATATAAATCTTACTACCGCCCCCGAAGGCTACGGAGGAGCATAGAGGCGAATTCGCTAGTTTATTACTCTTAGCTACAAGGCCTTACCGACCTTTCGTAAGTTCCATATCTTCACCTTCTATGCCTCAACTCAATAGCCAGCCCTTTCTTCGCCCTTTTCATTTCATCGCCGTTCAATATGGCCCTTCCAACGCCCACTACTTCTTCATTATATACCACGACAACTTCATCCCCGGGTCGTATTTGGGGATCGGCGTGAGAGACGCCGATGGAGAAGATGCTATTCGTTTTTGGACGGAACGAAATCTGGACGATATACTCCCCATATCCTTGGAGCAGTTCTCCCCCCCTTAGGGTCAATGAGATGTACCCACTTCGAGGATTTATCGATGCAATTTGTTCATCGCCGAAAAAGATTTGAAGGCCTTTTATCTCGGTCTCCTTGGGTATTAGATATTCGCTTGAACCCTTACCTAACTGAAAATCGCAGAGCTTTTTGAGGGATTCGATGCGCCTGTTTATCCTCGTTGGTTCGCAATCCTCTAAAACCACCGAGACCTTCTCCTTCAGGTCCTTCAGAGAGTCTTCGGATAGGATGTTCTCCTCGGTTAGGGGGATATCTAGGGTTTCGCATATCTCCCTATACGCGCCATCGACATGGGCGATCATCGAGGTATCCGCCTTCCTCATGTAATCTCTTAACAGTTTCAGAGCGATCTCCTTCTCTTCTTGTGTCCAATACCCCGTTACAGGGACATCGTAGTGGGCCGCGGGATAAACACCTTCGAGTTCTCGAGGTACGAGCCCCAGGGGAGAAGTCAAGACGATCTCGTGTACCAACGGCATCTTCTCCTTTGCGCCCTTCTTGATGTACTTTGCAAATTTTCTATGGGACTTTGATCTGGAGTAGGGCTTCTTGGCGGAGCACGGCAAGATCACGGTTAGGGATATCCCATCCGGAGGGGTATACCTCTCAACGATCCTTCGGTGCCACCTCACGATTTCTGGTCTTTTTAAGGACTCATTTGTTATCAGATCCATGTTCACACCGTTGTATACCCAAAATATTAATAGTTTGGAGTTCGGTATATAATAAAGAAGAGATGCTCGATATGAAGATAACTGAGGTCCCTCTGGTCTTAATAATCCTGCTACTGGCGATATCCCCAGCCATGGCAATGGAGGGCGGAGGAGTAGTTCAGGTCACCTCTAGTTCCGGTGGTCTGGATCCCGTATGGAGCCCCGACGGAGCCAAGATCGTGTATACCTCTGGGGCTTACGACATATGGGCGATGAAGGCGGACGGCACAGATAAGAGGCAGCTCACATCTGAGATATATCGGGACGAAGATCCCGCATGGAGCCCCGACGGGGCCGATATTGTATATGTCTCCGAGCAGGGAGGGGATCAACAGATCTGGATAATGGGTGCAGACGGTAGCGGAAAGAGGCAGTTGACCTTCACCTCCCTATGGAAATCTGCCCCTTCATGGAGCCCCGACGGGACAAAGATCGTCTATGTCGCGGGGCGATATCCGGATTATGATATATGGGTGATGAACGCAGATGGTACAGGCCAAAGGAGGCTAACTTTTGAAAGATTTGAGGACTGGGCACCTGCATGGAGTCCGGATGGAGCCAAGATCGCATATATATCGAAACGATCCGGGGCCCCCGATCTGTGGGTAATGGGGGCCGATGGGGCCAATAAAAGGAGATTGGTCGAGAATGTCTACTGGAAGGAGCCACAGCTCTCTTGGAGCCCAGATGGAAAAAGGATCGCATATGTCTCGAGTGTACATCCGAATTACGACATATGGGCCACCAATTTGGATGGGACGAAACAGGAGAGATTGACTTCAAATCGATACTCTCAAATTACTCCATCCTGGAGTCCAGACGGAACCAAGATTGCCTACTCTTCGGACGAATCCGGGAGCTATGAGATATGGATAATGGAAGTCCAAAATCTTATTGTTACCCAACCTACGGATGTTACTCCATCGCCTGCCACTCAAGCATATGACACCTCATATGTTACCCCCCAAATAAACCCCAACCCCGCCCCTATATCCAGCCCTTCGGAGGTACCTCAGCTATACGGGGAGGAGTTGGTTACCAGAGAGGACCTCACTACCCAAGAAAAGGAAGAGGAAATCAGCAGGAATAAAGATCTTGTCTTCGAGTCATATAGAGAAGAGGACGAACTGATCATTCCAAATCCAACCGATGAAAAGGACGAAATAACCATTCCGAGCCCCAGCGAAAGGGAGGATGAGATAGCCATTACCAATACCGACGAGATGGCCAATGAGGCATCGATAGAAGAAACAATTATCGAGATCAAAGCTGAACCGTCCATGTCAGAGGGGGATATCCCGTTGAGAGAGGGCATGAAAGACGAGAGGATTTTGATCGCATTGTTGTTGGCGATCCCCTTTGGTATACTGGTGTGGAACTCCAGGTACTTCACAATACGAACGGATGTAAATCACAGACCCAATATTACTCTCTCTAGAGCTACTTTCCTCCCTTTAGTGATCCTTTTGACATTCCTCTCTTTTTGAATTCTGGGTTAACTACACCTTCCATTAAATGATGGGTCATTTGGAGAAAGACCGAGCATAATTAATTTTACGCTAACGCTGATTAGGACGTGTAGTTAACATGTCTTCGTGTACTTCTCCAAAAAGTCCCCTTTTTCCGTATCCAACAATCTCAGGGCAACCATAGCATTTACGCTACAAGAGGCCTTCTCTTCGACCAAGTTTCTCAATTCACCAAGTTTGATCGCCACCCTGATCTCTTTCATGATCTTCGAGGTTGTATCAAAATTGTGCTTTATCAGGCTTTCAATATCATCTTTCAGATCGCTGGGATCCTTGCCCTTGCAGGTTTCACATGAACATGGAAGTTCATCGATCTTATCTATATCCAAATACCCCCGGGAGGTTATCATCTTCTTTTCTCTAGCCTTGGTTATGCAATCTATGGAGTCGAAAAGGTCGATACCCATATAAGAGAGGAGGTAGAACATAGGCGGCGGTGCTCCTCGAAAGTATATAGCCGTATTTGGAGATGCAATTTCCCTGATCTTCGTAACGATATCGACCAACAATCTCGGATTTTTTACCAATCTATCCCCATTCGCTATTTCCAACAATGGGCGATCCCGAAGCCTCTTTACACACTCCTCTCTCATGTCCCCGTATTTCGATCCCACGACAACGGCCCCATAACCGGGGTATTTCTCGGCAAACTCGATGGTCCGTGAAACAGCATCTTCAGCAATCTCTCTAGGGGCATCGAACCCGACATCGACTCTAGGGAGGATGCCAAATCTGTCGATCTCTTTCTCTATATAGAGGCCCCCATAATCGATGACCATCGGATCGTTGTCCGCGATATTTTCATGAGAAGTTAGGTAGATGTCATGTTCCAAAAACCAATTTTTGGTCAGGACCGAAAAGAAGTTGGGCGTCTTTATTTTATGATCTTCGTAGTGCAGCTTTCCAAGTCTAGAAGGCCCATCGTGCCTCTTTATCTCGATGAACATAAGATCACGTTATGGCGTCGCCCCCAAATATATATTATTGGAGGCAAAGATAAGGCGCTGGTGCTACCTTGGATACCAAGTATAAAAAGACCATCATTTACTTGATCGCAATTGGCGCAATAATAATACTCATACTGATAAAGTTAATCGGTCTGGAGGATACCATCCGGACCATCAAATTGGCAGACAAAGGGCTCTTAGTCCTGGCGGTCTTGATCCAATTCGTAATCTTGGGCATTAGGGCATTCAGATGGGAGCTCTTGCTGAAAGATAGGGGGGAATATGTCGGCTTGAGATATCTTTATGGCATAATCCTCATTGGGAGCTTTGCAAACAACGTTACCCCTGGGGCGAGGATGGGAGGCGAGCCTTTGAGGGCCTACCTTCTCAAGAGGAATTTTGGCATCAAGGCTAGGAAGGGATTTGCCACGATAGTCGTGGAGCGAATATATGATTTTTTGATCTTGGCGGTTATGGCGTTCATCAGCTATCTCTACGTTATATCCATGGTCAACATTGGGGGGCGAAGCAAGCTCATCATAACCGCGCTTATGGCGATCTTGATTCTATTCTTGACCGGGGTCGCAAACGCCATTTTCAGCGAACGAATTGCGAATAAGATCTTCCGATATTTACCAGAAAGATACAAGGGGGGATTCATGGAGGCATTTTCAACTTTTCGGAAGAATTCAATAAATATGATCAAAAATGTCAGCTTATTTCTGACCATGGCAGTGGTTACCACGATTTTATGGCTTTTGGACGTACTGAGGGTACTCATCCTATTCTACTCCCTAGATTATTCCGTATCCTTCTTGGCGATAACCATGGTATTCACTTTGACGGTATTCTTGTCCACCCTCCCGTTTTTGCCGGGCGGTCTAGGCCTAAGCGAAGGAGCGATGGCCGGATTATATGTGGCCATCGGTATACCCTTGGTCATAACGGTCATCGTAACGATCCTCGATAGGCTGATACACTACTGGTTGATGATCCTCTGTGGGGGCGTTGCCGCAATGATCGTACATATACAGGATGTGGATGTGTCGAAGATCTCCTCGGAAATGGAGGGGGAGTGATAAAGGCGAATAGGACTCCGATAGAGGGCCGCAATCGTACCATATAAGAGGAGAAGATGGCAGTGGTTTAGGATTATGATCTCGGAATACATTGAGAACACGAACTTGATGCTCACCACAGCGATCATTGTGGGCCTGCTTTTCCCAGCTTTTTCCAGAGGTATGGTGGGATATGTGGTCTTTTATCTCATCGTAATAATGACCCTCACTACAGCCCAGATAAAGCTCGGCGAGCTCGAGGATTTAAGGGGGGATATAAAACAGGTCTTCACCTCCTTCCTTATAAGTTATGGATTTTTGTCAGGCACGATATTTTTCCTAACTTTGTTGCTCATCTCCAATCCGGACCTCAAAGCGGGATTTATAATAATGGTGGCTATGCCATCCGCCGTTGCGATAATACCTTTCACAAATCTATCGAAGGGAAATGAGCGCCTATCATTGATCTCCAGTTCGTTCATCTACCTCCTCTCCCCCGTCATGGCATCTTTGATCATATACTTATTTTTGGGGTTCAAAGAGATCAACGCGCTCCGTTTTATCGAGGTGCTAGTCGAGCTGATTTTATTGCCCCTCTTCCTTTCGAGGCTCATCCCCAAGGTGAAGTTTTACGGCGAGATAAAAAAAGCCCAAGATATAGTCGTCAATCTATGCTTCTTCGCCCTGATCTACTCCATCGTGGGGGTGAATAGGCATATATTTTTCGGGGAACCCCAAATCGTATTTATAGTCTCCACAATATGCTTTTTGAGGACCTTCGTCACGGGGACCCTGGTTTATCTAGGTGCTAGGTGGATAAAGGTCGAGAAGAGGACTGCCATAACATATACGTTCTTCGGGTCCTTCAAAAATATGGGGGTCACGGCGACGATGGCATTGGCGCTGATCAATGAAGTGGCGACGATCCCCGCTGCCATAGGCATACCTTTCGAGATATTGGCCTTTGTCTACCTCGGCAGGCTGATAAAAAGCGATGAAGGATTCGATTCGAATAAACCATCGAGGTCGGGAGATGACGGGTTATATCTCACCAGCCAAGAAAGGGATTAGTCGATTGATCGAAACCGATGAATTCAAGTTGATATTCGCCATCATTTTGGTGATACAGGTCTTTGATGGAGCGACCACCATCTATGGAATCGAGAAGTGCAACTTCATAGAGAAGAATCCCGAGACCACAACTCTGCACGAGAGATATGGATTGCTCATGGGGCAGACAGTAAAGACGATCTTTGATATAATATTCGGCTTTTTGATGCTGCTCGGTCTCGTCCTTATCTTCGATATCCAAACGATACGAAAGTTCTTGAATAATGGCAGGTACTTGATTTATGGGCTCTGGATATTCTATTATATCTGGGGGATAAGGTTTAATTTTCTGGTCTTCTTCTCCTGTTGAATTCCGCCATCTAGTTTTCAATTGTTCCACTTTCTCAAAACGCATAGTTTAATAACCTCCTATCTCAAGAGATATATGATGCCTTTGCCGAGGTGCTTGAATGGGCAGAACTAAAGGGTTGAGCGCTGAGCGAATTGCGGTTGGAATCTTGGAAAAGCTGGGGTTTGAAGTCATAGAGACCTCTCACGTTGTAAAGATCAGCGAGACTGAGGTGGTCGAGATAGATATCCTCGCCAGAGATGGGAGTGGGGAGGCCTTCGCCGTGGAGGTCAAGGCGGGTAAAGGCGATGTCAGTAGCCTCAGACATGCTTATGCAAATGCCTCTATAGCCGGCTATAAGCCGATGCTGATCTGCAAGGGATTTTCAGATGACGCCGCCAAACTGGTAGCCGAAGAGTTGGGGGTCAAGGTTATAGAGCTGAGCGAGTTCTACCTGCTTCTAGAACCAGAGGAGTTGGAGACGATAGTCAGGAATGCGATGACCCAGGTTTTGGATGAATATGGCTTCAGGCCGATACCTCCCTTTGAGGCACTCTCAAAAAGAGATCTAGAGTTTTTGGAACTCATCCATGAGAGCAGGTCCTTTGATGACATCTCGAGCAAGGTATCAGAGGAAGAATGGAGGAAGAGGATAGGAGAACTCCGGAAGAAGAAGGTACTTCCAAAAGCTGGGAAAAATTTCAAAGACTTAAAGGAGCAGGCAGGGAGGATCATCTCTCAATACGACGTGATCAGGAGGCTCGACAAGATAGAGAAGAGGTTGAGGGACATCGAGGGGAAGATGGATTAGGGTTCTCTTCTCAGGGCATATTGGAACTCCATCTAAAAGATAAAAGTTTCAGGTTTGATACTATGGGTCCTAACTAACCTTTTTAGAAAGCCTCGTTGACGGTTCACCGGTCAACTACCCACAACTGAAGTTATGGGCATGTGTCGAGGAATGATAAGCGTGCTGCAAGCACTCAATACCAATCCCGTCATGCA
>JBHIFP010000015.1:0-25027 GCA_046761145.1 Hydrothermarchaeales archaeon (SeqCode) | reverse complement strand
GATGCGATTTTTGTTCATTATATCCACCGCTTCAAGTAGAGTCGTTTCAGGAGCAACTGTGATCGAGTGGGGGGTCATAATGTCCTCCACATGGGAGGCAAACATCCTGCCCAATTTCCTTTCGGTTATCGTCATTATCCGCAGCAGATCGGTTTTCGTCACCACGCCGACCAATTCATCTTTGTCCAAAACAGGAAAACCATGAAAATCATGTTCCCTAAACTTCGCCACAAGTTCCTCAAGGGTATCGTCCTTCTGGACCGTAATCACTTTATGTTGCACAATCTTCCTCAAATCTTTTATTTTAATCGAAGGTATGGTATATCTCTTAATTTCTTCCATATCCAGCCCTCTATTAAATTTGATGTTTTTACACCCTACTTAAATATATCCTGCTTCCTAAAATTTCTCGACATGGGATTCGCCAGTTTTTACGATGGCATATCTTGTGGATGGCGGCCCAATCATCTCAAGGACGAATGTTGTAGCGGCGATCACATTGACGGCCAAAAGGCCCAGTTGAATCCCGGGTGGGCCAAATGCCCTAAACTCTTGCAGCGCTTGAATGGACAAACCAACAGCCACACCCCCCTGTGGTAATAGGCAGAGCCCAAGGTACTTTTGTATCGTCTCTTCTGCACCGGATATACGAGTGCCGATAAAGGAACCTATGGTCTTTCCAAATATCCTAAATGCTAGGTAGATGAGTCCCAAACCCCCAAGTTGTGTAAGCAAAGGGATATGGAGTCGTGCTCCAACCAAAACGAAAAAGAGGATATATATGGGCGGAGCCATGGTCATAACGGAGTTGAAAGCAGTTTTGTCCCCATATAAGAGATTAACAAGGGTCATGCCCAGAGCCATATTGGCCAAGATCAGCGAAAATCCATATTGAAGAGCCAATCCAGAACAAATCAAGATGCCTCCAAATGTAACTATTAGGAGTTCCTTGAGGTCGTGCATTTTTATTACTATACGGCTCAATACAGCTCCTACTAATATGCCCAAAATCAGGGACCCAAATAGCTCCTTTGCGGAGGCCACGACAACTCGGCTAAGGGAGATATTCCCCCCTCCGATAAAGGTTTTGGAGAAGGCAGAAGCAAATGAATAGATTAGGATGGCGATGGCGTCATCTAGGGCCACAACCGCAAAGAGGGTTGAAGTCAGGGGGCCTGATGCTTTGTACTCCCTTAAAACCACTACCGTTGCAGCTGGTGCAGTCGCGCACGCCAACCCACCAAATATCAGCGCTGTATGCACATCTTTGGTGTAGAGAAATACAGCAGAAGCAACCAATATAAAGGCCCCAAAGGCCTCCAAAATGGTTATCACGACGATGCTCTTACCGAATTTTTTGAATAACTTTATCGTCATCTCCCCTCCGACATCAAACCCGATAAATGCTAGAGCCAGATAACTAAGGATATCGAGTTGCTCTATCAACGCTGTATCAAAGACCTTTAAAACGGAAGTCCCCAATATAAATCCCATCAAAATAAATCCGACAACTTGGGGGGGATTTGACCCTCTCTAGAGACTTGCCCCCACTGAAACCTAGAAGCACCGCTATTCCTATGAGCAATAGAATGTCTATCATGAGGATTTCGCCTTCCTAAAAATAAAACTGAACCAATAAAAGCGTTCAATTGGTAACAACACAAAATTTAAATGAAAAACTATCCAATTCAAGACGAGATGTATTATTATGGAATTTATGAGACCCAGAGGAACCAGAGACTTCCTTCCAGAAGAGATGGCGAAGAGGAGGCACGTAGAAGGCATCATGCGCGAGGTCTTCGAGCGCTTCGGTTATGGCGAGATCCAGACCCCAACGTTCGAGCAACTCGAATTGATAACCACCAAGTCCGGCGAGGAAATAAGGGAGCACCTATATTTCTTCGAAGATAAATCCGGGAGGAAGCTCGCCTTAAGACCCGAGCTTTCGGCACCCACGATGCGCCTCTTTATCAACGAACTTCGCACCAAGCCAAAACCGAGAAAGATCTATTACTTCGAGAACTGTTTCAGATATGAAAGGCCCCAAGCAGGGAGATATAGGGAGTTCTGGCAGGCCGGTGTAGAGCTGATCGGGAGCAATAGGCCAGAGGCAGATGCGGAGGTAATATGTCTGGCAGTCGAAACCCTCCGAAGGTTGGGGATGGGGGATCTTGAGGTCGAGATAGGGCACCTGGGGATCTTCAGGAGATTTTTGGATAAGTGTGGGGTTAGCGAAGATGGGCAAAATGCATTGATGAGCATCATCGATAAGGGGGATAAAGAGCTCCTGAAAGATACTCTAAACAAATTCGAGATATCCGATAGGGATGAGGGCAGATTATTGGAACTAATCGATTTGTCCGGGTCGAGAGAAGTGCTAGCCAAGGCCGAGGGGCTATTGGCCGACTTTGGCATAGAGGAATTACAGCAATTCAGGGATATCTTGGACGCTTTGGAGGCATTTGGGGTCTCGGATTATGTAATAAACTTCGGGATAGCCCGTGGTCTGGATTATTACACGGGGATGGTCTTCGAGATCTCAGTTCCGAGGTTGGGGGCGCAGAAACAGATATGCGGGGGAGGGTCTTACTCTCTGATTGAGGCCTTTGGAGGAGGAAAAATCCCCTCTTGCGGGTTTGCCTTCGGCTTCGATAGGGTTATGTTGGCTTTGGAGACCGAAGAATACGACTTTCCCCCCAGGGAGCAAACAAAGATCTTTGTCATCCCCACGTCCGAAAGATTATTAAAAGAAGCTATAAGAATAACAAATACAGTTAGGCAGTATACCACCTGTGAAGTCGACCTCATGGGGCGAAAGTTGGATAAGGCGCTGAGTTACGTCGACGGTGAGGAGATCCCATACGCCATCATCGTAGGCGAGGAAGAGTTGAAGGAGAGAAAGGTTATCTTGAGGGATATGAATACCGGGGAACAAAGAAAGATCGAGGTTGAGGAGATCGAAGATGTGGTTAAATAGGGCATTGATTTTTCTGATAATGATATCGTCTTTTTCGATCGTCGGTGCGGTGTGCGAGGTTCCGAGTACAGATTTGCCGTACGAAGGTTGGCAGATGCGATATAACGGAACAGTGAGCGTTGGCACGGTTATCGAGGATGGATTCAACGGGACTTTCGGGATGGAAGATTTGAGCGTCGAGGTACTAGAGATTTTTAGCGGCGCAGCAGTAAACGTCGAGATCACGAAGAGGGGGGGTTATAAGGAAGGACCATTTTCAGTCTTGAAAAGCGAAGACCCCAGCAATTACCTGGCCCTCCAAGATATTCGCATCTGGGCACCTTATGTTGGAACCAATGACGCAAACTTGACCATCTTTACCCACGACCAAGCTATATTGAACATCACGAGTAACATAACCTACTCGAGTTATGCCAACTTCACATTCCCCGGGGAAGAGATCGAGCTTGAAGTTGAATTAAAGAACATCGGGGAGTTGGGGGCAGAAGACATCTCGATGGAAGTGGACTTCGGGGACTTTGAGATCATCTCTTCAGAAGGTCTACCGACCTCGTCGCTGTGCCCAAATTCCAGTTTTAAATTGAGATATACTGTAAAGGCCCCGGGAAGGATAAAAGAAGATTCAAATTACACTATGTATTTTAAATTGAATTATAATGATTACAACCCCGTGTTTGGAATTGTCAAAGAGCATCTGAAGCGATTGCCCATCGAGATAATCGTCAAAACCCTTAGGGTCGAGATCACCAAAAGCAGTGGCGACTGGACATTGGGAAGTGAAGGATCCGAATTGAGCATTTTTAATTTTATAAAAAATGTGGGGAATACAACCGCATTCAATCTCCAGTTGATCGATCTCCCGCCTCCGGATTTTGAGGTAACTTCCGGAACGACATCATTGAGTTTGAGTCGCCTTGAACCAGGCAAATCTAAGGAAACTAGGTATACCATCATATCCAACGATCCCATCTCTTGCATCACTATGTCAAAGCTGAATTATGAGGACGAGCACGGTAACAGATACATCACTTACTCGGGGCGGGTGAATACCACCTTTTCGCCGGCTTTGGAGATAACGAAGGTGATAAGAGATATACCTCCAGAAGCGTTGAGCTTTGGATATCCCTTCAAGACCAGACCTTCTATGCCGTCAGATTTCAGCGAGAGAGTCGATATCACAACTATAACTGCGGTGCCGGACATATCAGGAAGGGAGAGAACTTGGACTACATATGGAAATGAGAGTACTATATCCATAAAGAGAAGTGGCGCAAACATCACCGTCATGCTTGAAAATATCGGAAATGCTATAGCTAGAGGCATCGTCTCCCTGGAGGATTTGAGAGGAGGTAATTATACCGGCGATGTTTCTTGGAAGGGGGCTTTACAACCTGGAGAAAGCACATCTTATAGCTATATAGTAACCCCCCTCCTCAAAGAAAACCTTACCATCACAACCAAGACGTCTTACTCAGATGTCGATCTAGCATCGTTGGATATCGATGAGGACATCGTGGGCTATTTCCAAGGTGCTTGTACAAATACATTGAAGAACGTTACTTTCGATTTATTGGGGAATTTCTCCATCTCCTTTTTGGACATCAATGTATCCCAAGCTGGTGAAACTAAGGTATACGAAGATTCGAGATTCAATTTAACTTCGACCATCAAGAACAATGGGACCGAAAGGGCTTTCGACCTCGTGATAAATATAGACCCGGGGGATTTCACGATGATAAAGGGGCAGACCACGAATTATCTGGATAACTTAGACGAAGGAGAGAGCGCCGCTTACAATCTCTCATTTTGGAGCCCCTCGGTAGAGGAAGTAAGGTCCTTCCCCATCACAACCAAAGTCAGCTATAAGGATCTTTATGGAGTAGAATACGAGAAGAGCGCCACGACTAATATAACAGTCTATCCGGCTATCGAGGCCTATATAATTCTGAGGGTCGAAAGAACCAAGTTATCCGCGACGATAAACTACGCAAACGAAAGCGACATAAACGAACCCGTGGATCTCAACGTAACTCTAAAAAATCTGGGTTACGGGGCCCTCGAGAACGTCACCTTCAACCTATCATTGCCGAGGGGATTGGAGATCGCGACAAACGACACGGCTTGGACAGGAAGGGTCGAAGCGGAGATCAAACTCCCAACCGGTATCTTGTACATATTTACGGGAAATATCTCGTGGAAGGGGAATCTGAGCGTCGGTGGAGAAGTTTTATTGCCTTTGAAGCTGACGGGCACCAAATCCGGCTTCTATACCATACCTTATGCCATCACATATGACGGGAAAGAGATAAAGGACTCCCTAGATTTTAAGGTGAGGGGTCCGATACTGTCCATAACAAAAAGCGTTGCAAAGTCCGAGGTCGTTACGGGCGAAGAGACCAACGTACTCGTAATCGCAAAAAACATCGGAGATGGAGCGGCATTAAACACGATCGTTGAAGATGATGTCCCGTCGGGCCTTCAAATTGTAGAAGGGGCGACGCACAAAAATATGACGAGGCTCGATCCTGGCGAACAATTGGTTTTGTCGTATCTGATAAAGACGGACGAGAGCGGGGATTACACGTTGGGCAGGGCCGTAGTCGAGTGGGAAGATAATCTGGGAAATGCATATTCGGAGAAGTCCGGGCTGATCACATTAAAGGTCAAGAAAGAAGAGATACCGGTGGTAACGACTACCCCGCCCCCCACAACGACTCCCCCTCCAGTCACAACTACGCCCCCTCCAACAACTCCGGCTGTTACGACTCCGCCCCCCACACCCATTGCCTTCGGGCCAGAGGCCGAGAGGATAGAACTCACCCGGAAGGAGGTCATAGCCACGGTTATATTCTCTTTGGTAGTCTTCGGCATATTACTCAGGGTATTGACGCTGACGAGGCCCGTGGAGGAGGAATGGTAGAGATATCTCGGTGGCCAAATGTACGAAGATATAATCCAGAAAGTCAACTTCAGGGTCAAGATGGGCGGGGAGGACCTTGCCATAGCCATAGTCCAAGATTTCAACACCAATGAGATCTTGATGGCTGCTTTTATGAACGAGGAGGCCCTGAAAAAGACCTTGGCAACGGGGAGTATGACATACTTCTCTACATCCAGAAAAGAGCTATGGACCAAAGGCGAAACCTCGGGCAACGTCCAAAATATTAGGGAGGTCCTCATAGATTGCGATGGCGATGTATTGCTCTTTAAAGTCGAGCAGAAGGGCGCTGCATGCCATGAGGGGTATTATACCTGCTTCTTCAGGGCGATAAAGGACGGAAAGCTGGAGGTAATTGGCGAAAAGGTATTCGATCCAAAAGAGGTATATGGATGAACACCTTCGTCCATTTCGTCGTCGATTTAACACCCGCTTCTTGAGGGAGATATCTCCATTTTTTTAGAAATGTATACTCCACAAAGATTTATATCACCTTTGACTCCATATTTTAGGCGGGAGATCCATGATTATCGTTCCTGATACTTCTGTTATCGTAGATGGCAGGATAACCAAACTGGTAAGGAGAAAGAAAGAGAGGTATAAGGTGATAGTTCCAGAAGCAGTGGTCGCCGAGCTCGAATTTCAGGCAAACAAGGGGAAGGAGAGCGGCTTCAATGGCCTAGAAGAACTGAAATTGCTCAAGAAGTTGGCAGACGATGGTTCGATAGAGATGGAGTATGTGGGCAGAAGGCCCCACATCTCCAAACTGAAGGATATAGACGACATCATCAGGAATACGGCAAAGATGGTCGATGGGACATTGGTAACCAGCGATAGGGTACAGGCGAGGGTGGCCGAGAGCAAAGGAATCTCCGTTCTATACCTTAAGCGCAAACGCGTGAAGCACAAACTCGGCATATTGAGATATTTCGATGATGAAACGATGTCCTTACATCTGCGAGACAAAGTCGTACCCATAGCGAAGAAAGGAAAGCCAGGGGATATCCATCTAATCAAGCTCTCCAAAAAACCGATATCAGAGAAAGAGTTGCGGAAGCTAGCGAGGGAGATCATAGAATACGCAAAGATAGATCCCAACAGCTTCATCGAGATCGAGAGGGAAGGGGCGACCGTAGTACAGGCGGGTCAATTGAGGATCTCCATAGCAAGGCCCCCTTTCTCAGACGGCTACGAGATCACGGCAGTGAGGCCAATAGCCAATGTCAGTCTTGAGGATTACAAACTTTCGGATATGCTAATGGAGAGGCTTAGAAGTAGAGCTGAAGGGATACTCATCTCCGGACCACCTGGGGCCGGTAAAAGCACCTTCTCTCAGGCCTTGGCGGAATTCTACAAGAATGAAGGCCATATAGTCAAGACGATGGAATCTCCGCGTGACTTATTGGTATCTGATGAGATAACCCAATACGCCCCCCTCGAAGGGGATATGGAGAAGACCGCGGATCTACTACTTTTGGTGAGGCCCGATTATACGATCTTCGACGAGGTGAGGAAGACGAAGGATTTTGAGATATTCGCGGATATGCGCCTGTCCGGGGTAGGAATGGTCGGCGTCGTTCACGCATCAAAGGCCATAGATGCCATCCAGAGGCTGATAGGCAGGGTGGAGTTGGGTATGATCCCTCAGATCGTAGATACGGTCATATTCATAAAGGACGGCGAGATCCAGAAGGTGTACAAATTGGATTTCACGGTCAAAGTCCCGGGGGGCATGTTCGAAGCAGATTTGGCGAGACCAGTCATAGAGATCAAAGATTTCGGGACAGATTTGGTGGAGTACGAGGTCTATACCTTCGGTGAGGAAACGGTCGTGATGCCGGCCGGAAGACAAGAGGAAAAAGCTATATCAAAACTCGCGGGCGAGAGGGTTCTCCAAGAGATCAAAAAAATAGTGCCGAGGGCTATGCTAGACGTCGAGGTAACCGATTCAAAAGCCATAGTATGGACAAAAGAGAGATTTATACCCAAAATCATCGGCAAGGGGGGCAGGAATATCGAGAATATCGAGAGAAGGCTGGGGTTGAAGATAGATGTCAGGCCGATGGAGGGATTGAGGGAAAGGGCGAAGGGGAAAGATAGGTCGCCGATCACCATCAAAGAGACGAAGAGGTACATACACCTGATTTTCAAAAAAGAGGACGTCGGCAAGTTGATGGAGATATATGCCGATAGCGAGTACCTCTTCACAGCGACGGTGGGGAGAAGAAAGGAGATAAAGGTCAGCAATAGTAGCGAGATGGGTAGAGACATATTAGAGGCATTGGGATCGATGAGGGAGATCTACGCCGTAGAGGCATAGCTCAAAGAAAAAGTTCGTGCAATCGTCTTTATCCTCGCTTGAAAAGGCGCTCGTAGCCTAGCCAGGACAAGGCACAAGCCTCCTAAGCTTGGGATCGCGGGTTCGAATCCCGCCGAGCGCGCTTCCTTTCTCTTATCAAATGTTTATAATCGAACTTTCTTTACTTTACATAAGAAGATCGGCAAATCGTCTTATTTAGGGAGGTCGATTTCACCCCCTTCACGCGAAGCATTAAAAAGCCACTGTTGAGATTGAAAAATCAAAGCTTTTCTAAAATCTCAGTTATACCGAGCCCTTTTGACTTGAGTCTCAGAAAATCCCTTATGTCCTTCACGAAGTCGTTCCCCAACCCCTCTATCGCCGTCTCAAAGGCTTCGTCCAACTCCGAGCCTTTGCCCAAGCCAGGACAAGCCTCCCGTACCTTGATCTTCAAAACGATCTCGTCAGAGTATATGACGCCATCGAACCTGAAGGGATACATCCGGCAAAGGATGGGTTTTATGCCCTTGGCGTGCAACTGGCACGAAAAGTCTTCATTCAAGAATATACAACTCCCATTTTTGCCCTTGAGCTTGAATAGGCCCTCTTCCTCATGCAAGTCGGCGAACTCTTCGGGTTTTAATCCAGTCCCCTTGGATATCCTCTTCAGGTCCCTTGCCGTAGCCTCCCTCTCAGCATGACAGCATTGAGCACCGCATTCCCTGAAGATGCACTTCCACCTCTCGATGGGCTTGCCATAGACTATTACCATCTTCTACCTAATCCTCACTCTTCTTTTGGGCTATGACCTTTTTACCCTTCAAGATCTCTAGGGTTAGCTCTGCCGCCTTTCTACCCGAGAGGAGCATTCCTCCAAATATTGGGCCCATCCTCGGCGTTCTATAAACATTAGAGACCGCCATACCGCAGATGATGAGGCCCGGATAGATTTCCCCCGTATTTTCGATAACCGCCTTTTCTGCCTCAGTCACATGCATTGCTCCGTGCCGCCTTTCAATCTTGGCAACATCCTTTTCCAAATCAAGTATTTCCTTTACCCTTGTGGCGATATTTGCCTCATGGCCTGTCGCATCTATAACCACCTTCGCCTCTAAGGCAATGGGGTCCATACACGTGATGAACTTCGGCATCTGCGTTATTGGGAACCAGTTCACAACGACGCCACTTACCCTTCCATCTTTGTAGATGACATCGTCCACATAGGTGCTATTCAATAACTTTGCCCCGGCGTCTGCGGTTCTGGAGAGCAACCTAGATACGACTTTGAACGAATCGGCGACGAAGAGGCCCGACTTGACTTCCTCCATCTTCACCCCCAAATCTTCCAAGATCTCGTTTGCGGGGGCTTCGACCACGGTCTTTGGGAATAGGTAGCCCCCTTGCCAGAACCCACCGCCGGCGTAGATGTTCCTTTCTATGATCAGCGTTTTTACGCCCTGCTCGGCCAGGTACATGGCAGCCGTCAAGCCGGCGGGTCCTGAGCCAACTACGACGACGTCGGTCCTAGTATACTCGAGCAAATCTTTTGTGAAGCCTTCTATTATCGCCCTTGAAACATCGGATTCGGAGATCCCGTTGCCAACTTCCATCATACCACCTCATAAACTATTGAAGAACTAGAAGAACTATCGTCATGTATGAATTTAAAATTATCCCCCGGATACAGCAGGCAGAATCGAGACGATATCCCCTTTGCCGAGTTTCGTTTTCAGGCCACTCCCCAAGCGGACATCCTCGTTGTTGACATATATGTTGACGAATCTCTGGATCTCCCCCCCGTCCAAGATCCTCTCGGCTATCCCCGGATACCTTTTGTCTAGATCTGAAAGAACCTCGATCAGGGTTTTCCCTTCAGCTTCTACTTCCGGCCTGCCTTCGGTATACCTCCTCAGGGGTGTGGATAATCTGACTACTGCCATACCTTTACCTCCTTATGCTCCTTTGCCTCGACTCCTACTCTACCCGACTTTGAAGCTGCGAGGTACTTCTCGAAGGCAGCCAAGTCGGGTTTTATCGTAACTGCTTTAGCGAGATGATCCACCAAGACATCTTGGGTCTTCAGTCCATTACCAGTAATATATATTACGGTCCTCTCATCCTTTTCTATTTCGCCCTCCTCTACAAGCTTCTTCAGGGTGCCTACTGTAACACCGCCCGCGGTCTCTGTAAAGATACCCTCAGTTCTCGCCAGAAGCTTGATGCCATCTATGAGCTCTTCATCTGTTACAGCACCTGCGCCGCCATTCGACTCTTTCAGCACTTTTATGGCGTAGTAACCATCTGCGGGATTACCTATTGCCAAACTCTGCTCTATGGTGTTAGGCCTAACCGGCCTTATCTCCCCTGTCTTGAAGCCCTCCACGACGGGTGAGCACCCCAAAGCCTGGGCAGCAGTCATCTTCGTATTGGCCTCATCGACGAATCCCAGCTTCAAAAATTCATTGAAGCCCTTCCAGATCTTCGTCAGTAACGAGCCCGAACCCACCGGGACGATGACCCTATCTGGCGTCTCCCAATCGAGTTGCTCGGCCACTTCATAGCCCAGGGTCTTTGAGCCCTCAGAGTAGAAGGGCCTCAGATTTATGTTGACGAACCCCCAATTATGGAACTCGGCAACCTCTGCGCAGAGCCTATTCACCATATCATAATTCCCCTCCACTCCAATAAGGTTTGGACCATAAGCTAAAGTTGGGATAACCTTCCCTATGCTTAAATCATAGGGTATAAAGATGTAGCACTTCAACTTTGCCTTCGCTGCATGGGCAGCCACGGAGTTTGCTAGGTTGCCTGTAGAGGCACAACCCACCGTATCAAAACCGAACTCTATGGCCTTCGATACCGCCACGGAGACCACGCGATCCTTGAACGAAAAAGTCGGATTTACGGAGTCGTTCTTCAGATATAGCTCCTTCAGTTCGAGCTCCTCTGCCAGGTTGTCCGCCTTGTGCAGGGGCGTAAATCCAGTACACATATCCACGACATTTTCGTTGACCGGGAGGAGGTTTTTGTACCTCCAGATGCTCTTGGGGCCCGCCGCGATACTCTTTTTAGTAGTAGAATCTCCAATGGCATCGAAGTCATAGACGACCTCGAGGGGGCCGAAACATTCCTCGCAGATGCTGATGGGCCCTTCCTCGTATTCCTTTCCGCAGTTCCTGCATTTCAACCCGGTAACATAACTCACATCATCACCTTTTCTTTAAAACAAATATTCTTATTATTTATATTTTTTGGTTAAATATATTACCAATAGTAATAAAAAAAATTTGAAATTGGGCCGAAGACTAGATACTCCCTTCCCCGCCGCAAAACCTAGTTATATAATCTATCGCGATCCTTCCCGCCTCCTTTAAAGTCTCCTCATCTATTCCCGGCACGCCGCAAACTAGAAGGATAACGTCCTTCGTATCGGGGGTTATCTTTGAAACGTCTGCATCTCTGTAGGGGTAGACGGCGACGAGCTTCTCTAGGTCTTGGACAACTATCTCCTTTCCTCTCAAGATCGTCGGCTCTTTCATGCCTATGCCCAAAAACGCCTCTCCTTGGTTGGCATACCTCATAAGAAGGTCGCCTTTTATCTTTGAGGCATCGAATGCCGCCAATGCTATCTCCGCCTCGATGGAGGCGAGATTGTAGGTATCCACGAGGGTATTTATCTTGGGCAGTGATTTACCCGCGAGTATCCTCCGGATCAATGCCTCTGCAGCGGGTCTTGTCTTTGTGGGGTCTATCCCGATCCTCCAAAAAAAGTCTCTATAATACCTCAAAATCGGGACGTCCTTCAGGGTATCGAGATCGTATTCGTCCTCGACTTTCTTGATCATCTCCCTCTTGAATTTCTCCAGCTCTTCATTCTCGGTCTCGACCTTAACTCCATCGATATGCCCAACCAAAACCCTCAAATCGGGAAAGGCATCTCTCAACTTTGCTTCTACTTCCATTTAGTACGCCTCAAAAATTCTCGGAATTTCTATAAAAAGTCACCACAACTTGTTTCCGGCCCAGAAGCTCCCTTCCTCTCTCGAACTTTCACCCTCCTCATCCAAGTCCAAGTACTCGAGCAGGATGCCATAGTCCCCCAGGAGGTGCTCCACGCTGTTTAAACCAACATTTTGGGTGAACTTCTTGTTGGCGCTGTATATCTCCCCCGTGAAATCTTTCAGCCTTGACTTTAACCTCTGGAACTCCACAGCGCTCTTTATGTGAAATAGGAAGTCTTTGTCGAGATATCTGCAAAATTCGAGGATGAAGCTCTGGACGACGTAACGGTTGCTGAACTCATCTCTATCCATCTTCGATATAATATCCGTGAAGTTCTCGATCTGCTGTACTACGTCCTGTTTTGTGGCGACATCGCTGAAGAAGTTGTGATTTTTGCGCAGCGCATTGAAGGCATTGCTATTCCTCTTGGTCTGCTCGTCCTTGTAAGCCCGCAGCGCCTGTTTGAACTCACTTTCAGCGAACATGCGCCAACTTTCAAACTCCTGCCTAAATAAACCCTTCTACTACCCAACTTTGCCCCCTTGGTATCTCCCTTTATATAGTTTGGTCAACCCCTCGACCTTTGCAAAGACCACCTGGGCGAACCTCGCATGCCTCTCGATCTTGACTTCATAATCGTTTTCGTTGTAGATGCCGACCGTAAGCTCGCCTCTATAGCCAGGATCGATTACGGCTGTGCGTAGAGATACCCCACACCTGAATAAGCTGGAACGGGGGAACATAAAAGCAACCAGATCAGAGGGCATATTCACTTTCTCCAATGTCTTAAGGAGATAGAAGCTCTTGGGCCTGAGGACAAAATCTTCGACCTCTTTGATCTCTGGAAGTGCGACATCCTTCTCCAAGATCTTCGCTCCAGATGCCAAAGAATACAATCTGTCTATCCTGACGTCGATGCCCGCCCCCTGAACGTTATCTAAATCAACGTTCTCCAAAAGATTTTCTCTTTCTATCCTCTTAAGGATCTCTTCATGACCCAAGAACATCTATAAGCCTTCACTTTGGGAAGAAGTAGGAGCGGAGGAGAACTCCGCGACTAAAGAACGTTCTTCACCGCCAACTCGATGTCGTCCCTCCTTATAGTCTTCCTCCCGGCGTGAGTAGCCAATTTCTTTGCATTCTCGGCGATATCTACCGCAATATCTTCTAAAACTTCCGCCAAGGCCTCTTTTCCAGTTTCTGAAACCCTCAACCCCGTGGCTTCTCTTATAATCCTGTCCATCTGAGCAAGTGCAATCTTGGCCATACATTTTACCTCCTTTATTATAATTCCCTCTTTAAAATACCTTAATCCATCTAATATTTAAAGTTTTGCCAAAAATGTACAAAAATAATCTAGAAAAGAAATTTAGTTATATAAAATTATGATATTTTGCATCCTCTCCTTCAGTCGTGCCATATCTCGGTTAATTGTATCCAATCGACAGTCGATATCTCGTGTTTCGCCTTCAAGTATCTTTATCCATCGCGAATTGGCGATGTGCATCGAGACCCGTGCAATAGCGATTATATGAACGTAATAATCAATCATAACCCCAAAAAAAGGAGCTAAAAAACATTGGGGCGTTATATGCCTCGCGATTCGATGTTAGAGGGTAGACTTTCCAAGAAGAATTGGGTAAATACCCCTCCAAAAGCGCCATACAAAAAAGATATATGTGAAATCAGATACAAAAATAAAGTGACTCACAAAGAAATATTTCAAGTCAGAAAGGGGAAACTGAATGAACATCGATTCTTACGATTTTGGACGGATCGTTATAGACGGAAAGAGTTATAGTAGCGATGTAATCATCTTCCCGAACAAGGTCGTGAGTTGGTGGAGGGAAGAGGGCCATATATTAAACAACGTGGACATCAAAGAGATCGTGGAGGAGAGACCAGAAGTGTTGATAGTGGGTACGGGATACTCCGGCTGCATGAAAGTTTTGGCGGAGGTCAAAGAGCAACTAGAATCCCTGGGCATAGAACTGATCGCCGAGAGGACCAGAGAAGCCTGTAATACTTACAATCGGCTTTCCGACAAAAAGGTTATAGCCGCCTTCCATTTAACCTGCTGAGACTACCTGAACTTCGGCCTCTTAGAAGTCCTATTTGGAAGGGGCAACTTCATGAATGGTTTGCCCTCTGTCTTCTCCTTTATTTCGTCGATTAATTCTCTCGGAGTATATGCCTTCTGTTGCCCTCCAACTCCTCTCACCCGCACAGTCAAGGCTCCGCTCTTCGTCTCCTTCTCGCCTGCAACGGCGATGTAAGGGATCCATTCCTTCTCGGCGTTTCTGATCTTTTTGTTGAGAGTTGCATCTTCGTCGTCGAGGTCGGCCCTTATTTGCCCTCGCTCCAATTCTTGAAGTACCTCTTCGCAGTATTTCAAATGGCCCTCGCTTACTGGTATCAGCCTCACTTGAGTTGGAGAAAGCCAAAGAGGGAGCATGGGTTTCTCGCCTTTTGCGGCCTTCATGGATTCTATCTCCAAGATCGCGTAGAGGTTTCGATCGATGCCGCCCGAGATACTCGCGTGGAGCATCAAAGGGTGCCTTTTTTCACCGTCCTCGTCCACGTAGCTTATGTCAAACCTCTCCGTATTCTCCACATCTATTTGTACAGTCGATAAAGTGGCGGCCTTATCCAGAGCATCGTTTACGTTGAACTCGAACTTCATGACGAAGTAGAAGAAGCGTTCGTCCCATAACTCGATCAAGATCGGCTTCCCGATCAACTTCGCGAGCTCCTTGGTAAAGTCTTCGTTCTCGAAATAGAAGTCCTTCACGAAGCGCATGGCGACGTCGTAATCTACCCCTATGTCCTCCATCCACTGCATCGATAACTTGTACTGGTTGATGAACTCCTCTTTCGCTTGCTCCATGTCTTTACATAGAGTGTGCATATCGGGCATGGTGAATGTCCTAAGCCTCTTAAGTCCGGAGAGCTCGCCGCTCTGCTCCCTCCTGAAGCTGTAGTGGGTCAGTTCGTAAAGCCTCAGGGGGAGTTGTTTGTGGGATATTGTCATGTCGTGCTTCATGAGGTACTGGCCAAAACAGGCGGCAAACCTCAAGAAGTACTCCTTCTGATCGGACTTTATGACGTACTGCCTCGCCGGGAATCTGTTCAAGTACTTGCTGAGCTGTGGGTGCTCGAAGTCGTACATTATCGGCGTCTCCACCTGCATGGCGCCATAATTCATCGAGATCTCCGTGACGTGTGTTTCCAACAGTCTTTTGACCAAGGTACCCTTTGGGTACCACCTAAGGTTTCCGGAGTCTGATCCTGGCTCGTAATCCACGAGCTCGAGGCTACGCATCAGGCGGACATGAGGCGGCTCCCTATCGACGGCCCTCGTGCCAGAGGTTTCGTAGTCATAAAATATCTTCAAACTCGGGTATCTGGAGAAATCGAATTCCTCTGCGGGTATGAGCTTGCCGTCGACGTCCAAGACATATCGCTTTGAAGTAAGTTTCTTTTCGGCCTTCAATGCTTCCGAAACCTTCTCCTCCTCTTCCTCCTCAGCCTTGACTACAATACTCCTAGATAACTCCGATAAAGGGTGACCCTTGCAACTCAGATTAAAGGCCTTGTACCATCCGAAGGGCGCTCGCTTGACCACGTAGTTCTTCTCGAGGAGACACCTTTCCATATCCCTGAAGACCTTCACCGCAACCTTTGGGTTACCGAGGGAAGGGCTCAGATGGGCATAGGGGTAAAGCATTATCCCCTCTGCTTTCACCTCTTTGTAGACCTTCTCGATCTCGTTACAAGCTTTATCCACGACGGCGTCTGGATCCTCTTCATCTGCCTTCTCAACGGCGATAAAGACCGCCAGGGCTTCTTCCAAACGCTGACTCTTCATCTCCTCGGGGACTCCCTCTGCAACCGGCGTCTTCTTCTTGGCCCAATATTCGATAAAGTCGGTGTGGATCAAGAGGGTCTTCATCTTAATCGTCTCAAAGATGCGGAAGGTAGGAGATAAATGTTTCTCTCATTCGCCAATGACCTTTACCGAGACCGTTCTCCTTCGAGGGCCGTCCAGTTCGACGAAGAATATGCTCTGCCAAGTCCCAATAGAAAGCTCGCCATTCGAGATCGGTATAACCTCGCTTACCCCCAAAATGAGAGACCTCAGATGAGAGTGGGCGTTTGAATCGATGGAATCGTGGTTATATCCTGCTCCCATTGGTACCAAATTGTCGAGCATCTCTTCGTAATCACGCAGTATCCTGGGTTCGTTTTCATTTATCCTGATGGCGGTCGTGGTATGTCTCGAAAAGATCGCGACAACGCCTTCTTCAACCCCCGACCTTCTTACCATCGCCTCGATATTGCCGGTTATGTCGATAAATTCCGTGCCTTTCGTTGTCGAGACGCTAAATTCATCGGAGTAGACCATTTTGCATCATAAACAATTTCTATTCAGAGGGATATATGTTTGGGATATATGCTCATATCAGCCGGAAACCTGTACCTCTTCAAACTCAATC
Organism: Hydrothermarchaeales archaeon (SeqCode); assembly: GCA_046761145.1. Lineage (GTDB taxonomy): Archaea > Hydrothermarchaeota > Hydrothermarchaeia > Hydrothermarchaeales > SZUA-236 > JBHIFP01. Next base: position 8,315 of record JBHIFP010000015.1, on the reverse strand, counting down.
GATGGCGTTCGAACGGACGAGACCTGCCTGTAATCCTCTCCAAAGCCCACAACTTTATTCAACAGCTCGAATATATTCCCGGACAGAATCGCCTTTCTCACCGGCTTGCCTTCCAAGAATGCATTTCTCGTCTCTACTGAAAAATCGCCAGAGATGGGGTTGGAGGTATGAGCGCCTATCAATCCATGCACTACCAAGCCCTCGTTGCTCAATCCCCCTTTTCCAGATACGATGAAATTCGAAGGTCCCACTTGGGGGAGGGTTGAGTAAGATTCCCTCGAGGCGTTGCCCGTGCTCTCTGAGCTACCCTTATTTGCAGTATAAGTGTCGTACAAGTAGCCTTTTAAGACCCCGTCCTTTACCAGTTGGGTTTTTTGCGATCTCACCCCTTCAGAGTCGAACTTCGCGGTTTCAAGGCCTTTATCCAAGGTGCCATCGTCCACTATATCCAAGCTCTCTGAGAAGATTTTTTCTCCCAACTTATCGGCTAGAAAAGACCTATTTCTCTGGACGTTGTCGGCGCTAAAAGATGGTATAAGGACATTGCCGAGTAACTCCGAGACAGCCAGTGGCAACAGGGTAACAGCGATCTTTCTAGTGCCTATCTTCTCGGCGTTCAGAGAATCCCTGGCGAGCCTCGATGCCTCTTTCCCGATCCCTTGGAAGTCGAGGTCTAACTCCCTCGAGACATCGAAGTGGAAGCCCGAGGAGACATCTCCCGCTTTTGCCACCGTGCTTAGAAAACCAGAGATCACCGTACCCCGGTCAAATCCTTCCACTCCGTTGGTATTCAAAATACGAACCTCTGATTCCCCCCATGAGATGACCCCCGATGTCGGGGTAACTTTGTATTCCTTGCATGGCCGGATCAAGGCGTCTACAAACTCTAGGGCTTGCTCTGAATCGATATCCTCGATCCTCTTGTCGTATCCCCCTATATCGCGGTAATCCTGTCTCTGGGGTAGTGTCGAATACTCGTCTTCTTGGGCCAACTTCGAAATTTTTATCGCTTTCTCGATGGCATCGCGAGCCAAAGAATTACAAAAATAGAAACCCGCCTTCTTGTCCCTTATCACCCTTATACCAAAGCCAAAAGAGGAGTTCTCCTTGAAGAGATCAACGCTGCCCTTCTTTATCCCCACCGTATTCGTCGACGCCTTTAAAGAGAAGATCTCCGCCTCGTCTACCTCTCTTGAAAGGGCCTCTATCGTCTTCTCAATCATTCCGCTCCCCCTACAGTCGCAAAGGTCCTTATATGGGGTCCGCCGTCCCCTACCGGAACCGCTTGACCCGCCTTTCCGCAGAATCCGATGGATAGTTCAAAATCCTTCCCCGTAGCTGAAACCTTCTTCAGAATCTCCAATGTCTCGCCGGACAGCGCTACATCTTTGACGGGGGTCGTCACCTCGCCATTCTCTATCAAAAACCCCTCCTCCGCGCTGAACTGGAAGATGCCCCTCGCCGTATCGACTTCTCCCCCTTTGGATCCCTTGAGGTAGACGCCATATTTTATTCCTTCGAGTATCTCCTCGAAATCGTACTCTCCGGGTTTTAGGTAGGTATTGCTCATCCTCACTATCGGCTGGTGACTATAACTTTGGGATCTCGCATTACCGGTATTTTCCTGGTTGAGCTTGGAAGAGGTCTCCCTCGAATGGAGGTAGCTTCGTAGGACCCCATCCTCTATCAAGGTCGTTTTCCCCCCCTCGACGCCTTCTGAATCATAAAAATAGAATCCAAAGGATCCCTGGAGGGTTGGTTCGTCATAGACGGTAACGAGATTCGATGCGATCTCTTTTCCGAGCTTGCCTTCCAAGATCGATTCACCTTGGATCACGTGGTCTGCCTCAGTGGCATGGCCCAGGGCTTCGTGGATGAAGACCCCGGTCAATTTCGGGTCCAAAACGACGTCAAAATTCCCGCTGGGTGCCTCCTTTGCAGATAAAAGGCGTATAGCCTTTTCGGCCGCCTTTCTGGCGGAGTTCTCACAATCCGCAATTAGCTCCAAGCCGCCAGTGCCCCCTATGCGCTCGGATCCGAATTGGACCTTATCGTCCTTTTTGGCAAATGCCGAGGAGAATAGGGCTACCTTTGTGTCCTTCAATTGGATATCAGCACCCTCCGAGTTCACATAATCGATTTTGATTTTGGAGTCGAAATAGGAGAAGGAGGAACTGACCACCTCGGCATAATCTTTAACTTCTCTCTCTGCCCTCCCTACAATCTCCCGTTTTTCCTCTATGCTTACGTCCTCCGGATCGATTTTTGGTTTGATGGCAACCTCGTCTTTCGCGCCTCCCATGGTGGTGAACTCTATCTCTTCATCGCCCCTCCTCGCGATTTTATACGCCTGTTCCGCCATCTCGTATATGTTGTCCCTAGAATTCGAAGACGCAAACCCCCACCTCTTCCCCAGGACTCTGACTCCTATTCCGAAAACTTCTCCAGAAGATATGTCCTTTGCCACTCCGTCCTTTACTAAGATGCTCGTGATCTTTGAGGTCTGGAGAGTGATATCTATAAAACGAGCCGGAAGCTCGAGGACCTTTTTGAGTTCTTGCATAGATAAATCTCCACTTCGGTATAGCAATATAAATTTTTGGAATGAAGGTTTTTTATCATCTATGGGTATATCATTTCATCTTTAGTTACTTAGACATTAGTTGCAGGACAGAATGTGAAAAACAATCGAATTTCATAGGGGGCGGTCGAGCAATCTTTTCATCCGTTAATTTTATGTATTAAAAATATAGCAATTTAATACGGTGAGAAAATGGGCGTGACTATAACAACTAGGGTGACGAAAAAGATGGATGACCAGATCAGGGCGATTTCAAAGTCTGAGAAGCTTGATAAATCCGCTGTGATAAGAAGGCTGTTGGACGATGCGATAAAGAGGTGGCAGGTAGAGCAGGCGCTGGGACAGTACAAAGAAGGCAAGATCACCATAGGCAAAGCAGCGGAAAAGGCGGGGGTATCCTTGAGGAGGATGATCGAGCTGGCATCTGAGAGTGGGATCCCTTTTCAGTATTCGATAAAAGAGCTTCGCGAAGATTATGAGGCCGCCAAGGGATGATAGTCAGCGATTCCACGCCCCTCATATACCTAGCGAAGATCGGGAGGCTCCACTTGTTAAGGGAGTTCTTCGATGAGGTGTATATCCCAGACGAGGTGTTTAAGGAATCTGTGGAGAGGGGGAGAGAAGAGAAGTATACGGACGCAATCGTGATCGAAGAAGCTGTGAAGGGGGGTTGGGTCAAAATCCAAAGGGTTGGCAAAATCGAGAAGCTAAAAGAGTTCGGGATAGACGAAGGCGAGGCAGAGACGATTTCCCTTGCCCTAGCCCTTGGATCGAGAGAGGTATTGTTAGATCAAGGACATGCGAGGCTCGCTGCTCAGGTTATGGGGTTGAGACCTAGGGGGACGATCTTCGTCTTGCTAAAAGCTCTGGTAAATGAGATCATAACCTATGATGACTATTTGAAAGACCTAGAATGCCTAGTGAAGGCGGGCTTCAGGATGAGCGACGAAGTCTATCTGGAAGCGGTTAGGCTCGGCAGAGAGGCGTCTGATTAGAATAGAAATCATTCCGCAACTTTCCAAGTTCCGTCCTTAGCAGGGCTGAGGAGGAGAGTTGTCGTTATTTAAAGGGGGATATAGGGAAAAGATAATATAATTTCCCATACTACAGATATACCATCCTCAATTACTTCTGAAGGCTATATTATGGACCTGGAAGGCTTTACTCGGAGGAGGATCTTGAAAGGATACAACCAAGACGAGATAGTCGGAGAATTGATGGAGCTCCTCGAAGAGTTCAAAGACTGGGATTTAGAGAAGAGGCGCTCATTTTCCGGAGCTGTTTACGACGAGGTTCGGACCACATTGAGATCCAAAAACTTGGAAGACGAATTTTTGAGGGAGATAATCGGGTACCCCAGATCGGGGGTGAGTATGGGAGAGTTTGGCGTGGGATCTCGTGGGGAGGGGGATCTCTTCGTCCATCGCAAGTTGTCCGAGATAATCGGTGAGACCGATGCGATCGTCGATACCATGCAGCAGGACGATGCCGGCGTCGTGTCTGCACAGGGGAAATATGTTACCGTAGCGGTCGATGGAATACACTCGAGGCTCAGCGAATTCCCATTTTTGGGAGGCTTTCACGTGGCTAGGGCGGCCTTGAGAGACGTCTACGTCATGGGATCAAAACCGGTGGCGCTTATAAGCGATCTACACCTGGCAGATGATGGAGACATAGGCAAGATATTCGATTTTACAGCGGGGGTCTCTACAGTAGCTGGTCTGACTGTAACCCCCCTCGTGGCAGGAAGCACGTTGCGAGTCGGCGGCGATATGGTCTTCGGCGAACGCTTGGTCTCGGCTGTGGGCGCGGTTGGTATCTCGGATGAAGAGCCGAAGGCGAGAAGAAACGCAAAGAAAGGAGACATCATACTCATGACCGAAGGTAAAGGTGGCGGGACAATAACTACGATAGCCTTGTATCACGGCTATTTCGATGCCATAAAACCGACCCTCAACGTCGAGTTCATGGAGTGTTGCGAGGTGTTGATAGAGAGGGGATTGCTATCTCATCTTCACGCGATGACCGACATTACCAATGGTGGTCTGAGGGGCGATGCGAGGGAGATATCCAGGGTCACAAAGAAGAAACTGATATTCCGAGAGGGGGATGTGAGGGGGTCTGTTCATCCCCAAATCATGGAGATGTTGGAAGAGTTGGAGATCGATCATCTGGGCATCTCGACGGATTCCTTGATGCTGATCTTGCCGGAAGAGCATGTGAAGGAGGTTAGAAAATCTTTGAAGAGGGTAACAAAGGTCCATGAGGTAGGGCGCGTCGAAGAAGGAAAGGGTGTCAAGATGCTGGGTGAAAAGGAGTACGATCTCGCGCCGTTATTCAGGGAGTCTCCATACACGAAAGTCAAAGAGGTAATAGGTGAAGAAGAGCCGGGAGATGTGGAGGAGAAGATCAAACTTATAGAAGATGCGAAGTTAAGTGCGATCGAAAAGAAAGATCGACTTATAAAGTTCATCAGGAGGTTTTGATATGGAAGTGGAGCACGGGACTGACAAATTGAAGAGGGGTCTGGCCCAAATGCTGAAAGGGGGCGTAATCATGGATGTCACCAATGCCGAGCAGGCCATAATCTCCGAAGAAGCGGGGGCCGTCTCGGTCATGGCTCTAGAACGCGTCCCCGCAGATATAAGGGAAGCTGGGGGCGTGGCCAGGATGGCAGACCCCTTGAAGATCCAAGAGATCATGGATTCCGTCACCATTCCGGTCATGGCAAAGGTGAGGATAGGCCACTTCGCCGAGGCGCAGATCCTCGAAGCGATGGGCGTCGACTTCATCGACGAAAGCGAAGTACTGACCCCCGCCGACGAGTATAACCACATCGACAAGACGCGGTTCAAGGTCCCATTTGTCTGCGGGGCGAGAAGTTTGGGAGAGGCGTTGCGGAGGATAGGCGAAGGAGCAGCTATGATCAGGACAAAGGGCGAGGCCGGGAGCGGCAACGTGGTCGAGGCCGTCAGGCATATGCGCGAGGTAATGGGACACATTCGGAAGATCCAGAACATGGCCGAGGAAGAGCTGATGTCAGAAGCGAAGGAGATGAGCGCACCATATGATCTCGTCGTCGAGACCGCAAAGCTCGGACGCTTGCCCGTTGTAAATTTTGCAGCCGGAGGGATAGCAACCCCCGCAGATGCCTCCCTTATGATGCAACTGGGGGCTGATGGCATATTCGTCGGCTCTGGAATCTTCAAATCGGAGAACCCATCTGAAATGGCAAAGTCCATAGTCTTGGCGACCACGCATTATGACGATCCCCAAGAACTGGCCGAGATCTCCAAAGGGTTGGGCAAGGCGATGAAGGGCTTGGACATCAAGATGCTAAAGGAGGAGGATCTCCTGCAGACGAGAGGAGTATAAGATCCCTTTTGCTCAGCAGAGATTGAGAGAAAGATGCTTTTATTTATGGGTTATTGGTAAAGAGAAGTCTCCAATAGAAGAACTTCAGGAGCTGGTGGGTCGTAATATGCTTATCGGAGTTTTGGGTTTACAAGGCGACGTCATAGAGCACGTTGCTATGCTGAGAAGGATCGTAGGTAAAGACGGAGTAAAGATCGTAAAATATGCCTCTGAGATTGAGGGGTTGAACGGCCTGATAATCCCCGGAGGGGAGAGCACGACCATATGCGACCTCATGGTGAAATACGGCGTTGACGAGGCGATCAAGGGGCATAAGAATCTCACGATTTTTGGTACCTGTGCTGGCACCATCGTCCTCGCGAAAGAGATAGTCGGACAAGATGAGCAATCCTCCCTGAAGCTGATGGACATCAAAGTCAAGAGAAATGCATACGGAAGGCAGAGGGAGAGTTTCGAGGTAGATTTGGAGATTCCCGCATTGGAGGGAGAGCCTTTTAGGGCGGTCTTCATCAGGGCCCCCACCATCGTGGGCCACAAAAGAGATGTGGAAGTCCTAGCGGAACTCGATGGAAACCCCGTCATTGCAAGACAAAGGAAGATCCTGGTCTCTTCGTTCCACCCGGAGTTGACCGATGACCCGAGGATGCACAGTTATTTTGTGAATATGGTGGATGAACGAGGTTAGAGGTTATAGGAAAGGAAAATCTTGGTATTGGCTCATAACCTGTACAGGATACCATAGGCTATGATGGATATTATGAAGAGCGCGATCAAGAAGAAGGCCACCGCCTTCGGCGAGGTTAACTTTCTCAGCTGTCTCGGCATCCTCATATCCGACCACCCTTTATAGAGAAGAAGTTTTTAGACCGCCTATTAATAATTTTTGTAATATGTTGGGCCCATATTTGGGTATTGTTGCGTATGCCCAGGTTAGGGTTTTCACAGAAAAATTTAAATCCCGGCCAGCCTTATTAGGAGGATTCTAGACCGTAATGAGCGAATCTCTATGTCGGAGAGGTGATCGAAATGGGCGAGAAGACCGCAGATGCTAAAAAAAGGTTCATAGAGTGTACCCACTACTATGTTGATGGCGACGCTGAAGCTTATGTACACAAACACACCGTGACCCTAACCCCTAAACCAAAAGGCGATGATTTGGAGTGGATCTGCGATCACCGCATCGAATGTAGAGGGAGATACGATCCAGTGGAAAAGAGGAAGATGGACTGTGCCTTCAACGAATAAGGGCATAAAAAGCGGTGCTGGATTCGTTTTGTCGCCTCCAAAGTTAACAAGCCTTGTGTGGACTCCAGATGATGCCCCAAACATGTAAAAGTCATCCCCGAAGGATATTTATGCATAAAAAAACCCCCGGGGAGCATCGGCCCGAATTTGCCAAAGAACTTCCATTAATCTGCTAATCCCCTCTCCGATCCTTCATCAGCCCCTTGATAGTTCCTAGCAGGCCCTCGATGTCAAATGGCTTATCGATATGGGCGTCGGCTCGTGAATACCTGAAACTCTTTTCCTTGGAGTCATCGCTCGTCCTCACGGTGAACATCGCCACTAGGATATGGGTGGTCTTTTCATCCTCCTTGATAATCTTGCCGATCTCCCAACCATTCATCCCTGGCATCATGATATCCAATAGGATTAGGTCGGGCTTTTCTTCTTCGAGCTTCTCCAAGCACTCTTCGCCACTACTAGCTTCAACGACTTCGTACCCTTTTCCCTTCAGCATCTTCTCCATCAGGCTCCTCATCACTTCCTCGTCATCCACCACCATTATTTTTTTCATCGTTCCCCCCTACCGGCAAAGTGAATATGAATCTACTCCCCTTACTCAACTCACTCTCAACCCACATCCTCCCGCCATGTACTTCGACGATCTCTTTGGCAATTGCCAGACCCATACCGGTTCCGCCATATGCCCTTCTAGCACTGCTGTCTACCTGATAAAACCAGTCGAAGACTTTGTCCAAGTGTTCATCGGGAATGCCTATCCCGGTATCGGCAATGCTAACCTCGATGAAATCTCCCTTTGCTCTCGCTTTTATTGTTACCTTTCCGCCTTTCTTATTGAACTTTATGGCGTTGAAAAGGAGGTTATCGAAGACTTGCTTTAATTCCTCGAAATCGGCTCTTACCTTTGGCAGGGCCTCCTGTACGGAGGTTTTAACTTCGATCCTCTTGGCAGATGCTTGAGGTTCTATTTCCCTTTGGGCTAAGAGGATCACTTCCTCGATATCCATATCAGCTAGGTTAAGATCTAGAGCACCTTTTTTTAGCTTTTTAATGCCTACCAAATCCTCGATGATGTTGTTTTGACGGAGGAGGGCGTTTCTCCCAATAGCGAGGA
>JBHIFP010000014.1:0-25262 GCA_046761145.1 Hydrothermarchaeales archaeon (SeqCode) | reverse complement strand
TGTCCATCAAGATGAACTCCATCTCGAGCACATCCGAGGGGAGTTTTCGATATACATCACAGAGGTTTCCTTCCCGGTCGTCGACAAAGATGGCCTTTTCCACTCCAACTCTTCGCACGATTTCCGAGATTCGATACCCTTTGGAAGAAAGATCCGCAGATATATTCTCACTTCTGAAGATTTTGTCCAGACCAAAATGTTTCAAAACCAATTCCAAATTTTCTGGATAATTTATGGTGATGAGGTATAGATCACTTGGATCTTTGGCGTTTAGAAACTCCAAGGTCCCATCGTCGAGGATGAGATCACGCCTTTCCAGCATCTCTTTTAGGCTCGATGTGGTGACCGAACTCGACCAAAAATCCCTCATCGATGGCGAGTACCACAAGACTTCATCTCCATCGAGGAAGAACTTCTCAGGCATATGGGTAAATAATACGCTTCAAGATATAAATTTTGATCAAAAAAGAGAGTTTAATGGAGGGGAGGGAGGGGGTAGAGAGGATGTGGATGGCGATACTCCCCTCCAGGCTTCAATAAATCAATGAGTAGTAATTGATACCCTGCACCGCTTCTTTCCTCAGGTGCTTGTAAAGCATGTGGTGGTATATGAACATCCTGATATTCTCCTCCTTCACCCTGTATCCCCTTGCTTTGAGCCTCCGCACGATCTCCTTGCCTTTGAGACGTTCTCCATCTCTGAATACCCCCACTATTGCATTTGCTTTACTGGCCACATTACTGAACTTTTTCATCCCCGCGCCTCCCTTCTTGGGGTTTTGGATATGATGAGATGCAATGCGACACCACAAACTACGCTTCCAACGGAGATGAGTATCGACCAGAATAACTCGTTCATCTTCATTCCTCACAACTTCGGTACTCTATCATAGTATAGGATATATTTATAGTTATTTCGGCAACAATGCTATTTTTATTCAAAAAGAGGAATTAATGAAGAATGATTATGTTTTTTAAGCTATTATTATGTTTATTTTTGCTAAAATATCCCTAGAACAACGGGCTTCACTATCCAAAATAGTCAAAAAGATGCATACATACATACAATCGTTCCATAATGTTTCCATGACTTTAATTTTATAATATAACTTGTTTTAAATCATTTTTTATATTTTAACGATCTATTGCACATTAAATCATATATCAAAGTAATTTCAGAACTTATTCCCTTAATGCCATATGGACCAGACCAACTACGATGTGGGGCCCAGAGTGAAGATTATCATGGCCAGTAGGATCAAAAATATCCCAGACCAATTTTTCCCAAAGCAGGATTTTAACATGTTATCTCTCCTATATATCTCCTCTTATATTCTATCGATATCTTCCAATCCAAATATTTTTTATATGGCATGGTTCTATATGCTTCTATATAGTTGTGAGTTAAATGAGCGATAGATGGATGAAGATCAACATAGCGATATTGATTCTCATCTTGCTATTCTTTACGATGGGCATAGGGCTATACACCGATTGGCTGTGGTTCAAAGCGGTCGGCTACTCTTCCGTCTTCTTAAAGATACTCTGGATGAAGATCGCGGTAGCCGCTGTCGTGGGCATAGCATTTTTCATCTTTGCTTACATCAATGCCGTAATCGCGAACAAGCCTTATTACGTCTCGGTGAGCGGCGAAGATGAGGCGCCGACCATGGAGATTCCGGAGAATTTGGGGAAATTGGTCATCGCGATCCTCCTCACCCTGAGTTTCTTTTTCGGCTTCATCGCCAGCCTCGGATGGGACACAATCCTGCTCTACTTGAACAAGGTACCATTTGGCGTTGCCGAACCCCTCTTCGCAAAGGATGTGGGGTTCTACGTCTTCACGTTGCCATTTTACGAGTTCATCTGGAACGCTTTATTTTATGGCATCTTGCTTGCTGGGGCGGTGACCGTGGTTGTGTATATGATCCGGAGCAAGTCGATCCTCTTGAATTACATGACCTCCGAGATCAAATTCGAGACCCCCAAGTTCACCTCCAAGGCGAAGATGCACCTCTCATTTCTGGGGGGGTTGATATTCCTCCTCTTTGCCATAAGATACAGGCTCGACATGTACCACCTCCTATACTCGACGCGAGGGGTGGTTGTAGGGGCGACATATACCGATGTGAAAGTTCAGCTACCCGTCTTAAAACTCCTCATAGCAGTCGCTCTGTTTGGCGCCCTTATCCTCTTTGCAAACATGAAATTCAGAGGGGTCAGTTACCCGGTTGCAGCAGTAGTATTATTGTTCGGTATATCTTTTCTCGTCGGCGGAATCTACCCAGGCTTGGTCCAACAGTACAGGGTGAAGCCCAACGAGATCAAATTCGAGAGGCCCTACATAGAGCGCAACATCAAGTACACGACCCTGGCCTATGGTCTCGCCGACGTAGAAGAGAAAGACTTCGCAATGAGCTACGATCTCACTTGGGACGACATTCAGGGTAACCTCGGGACCATAGAGAACATCCGCCTCTGGGACAACAGGCCCTTGAAGGACACTTATAGCCAGCTGCAGGAGATCAGGCTCTATTATGACTTTGTAGGGGTGGACATGGATAGGTATTATATCGACGGTGAATATAGAGAAGTAATGCTCTCTGCCAGGGAGCTCAACCAAGGGAAGTTGAAACAGGAGGCCAAGACCTGGATCAACAAGCACCTGATCTACACCCATGGTTACGGCATCGCCATGAGCCCGGTGAACCTGATCTCCGAGGAAGGCCTGCCCGAGTTTCTCATCAAGGACATCCCACCGGAATCTGAGCACATAACCATAGAGAGGCCCGAGATATACTATGGAGAAGAGACCGATGGATACGTCATAGTCAATACAAAGCAGAAGGAGTTCGACTACCCAAAGGGCGACGAGAACATCTTCAGCACCTATAAAGGCGACGGCGGAGTTGAGCTGGACTCTGAGTTCAAGAGGCTGTTGATGGCGACGCGCTTCGGCAGCCCGGACATGATCCTGAATCGCGACATCACCCACGAGAGCGGGATAATGTTCTACAGGAATATCAGAGACCGAGTTAGAGTGATCGCCCCCTTCTTGAAGTACGATCAAAATCCTTATCCCATAATATCGGATGGCAAGATATACTGGATCCAAGACGCATATACGATGACGAACAACTACCCATACTCAAACCCATATTCAGCGCCGCGATATTCGCCATACTCCGGGATAAAATACATCAGGAACTCCGTGAAGGTCGTGATAGATGCATATAATGGCAAGGTGACTTATTACATCGCCGACCAGGACGACCCCATCATAAACGCCTGGGCCGCCATCTTCCCAAAGCTATTCAGGCCCATCTCGGAGATGCCCGAAGAGACCCTGATGCACATCAGATACCCGGAGGACCTATTCCAGATACAGGCCGAGACCTATGCGAAGTATCACATGAGGGACCCTGGGGTCTTCTATAACCAGGAGGACCTCTGGAGCGTCCCCAAGGAGAAGTACGGGAGGCAGGAGCAGCTGGTGGAGCCCTACTACATAATAATGAAGTTGCCCGATGGGGATAGGGAAGAGTTCATCCTGATGCTCCCCTTCACACCCTTGGATAGGGACAACATGATCGCTTGGATGTTCGCGAGGTCGGACCAGCCGGATTACGGGAAGGTGGGGCTGTATAAGTTCGAGAAGAAGGAGCTCATCTATGGGCCGATGCAGATAGAGGCGAGGATAGACCAAGACGCTGAGATATCGGAGCAGCTCACCCTTTGGGGCCAAGTCGGATCCGAGGTCATCCGCGGAAATCTGCTCGTGATACCCATCGAGAACTCCATTTTGTACGTCGAGCCCCTGTATCTACAGGCCGAGAGGGGCAGGATCCCTGAGCTGAAACGCGTCATCGCCGTTTATGGTCCTAGGTTGACGATGGAGGAAGACCTGACGACGTCCTTGGCCAAATTGTTCGAGGTAACGGTAACCCCTGCGCCGGTCGAGCGCGTAGAAGTGAACCTCACTAGGGAGGACCTCATTACATCGGCTTTGGCACATTACGAGCAGGCCCAGATCCATCTGAGGGAGGGGAATTGGACGGGCTATGGTCGGGAATTGGAGGAGCTCAAGGAGGACCTATTGAGGCTGAAAGAGGCTCGTGAAACTCTCCTTTCCTCATCTCCTCAATAGATCTATTTAGTCCCGAGCGAAAAAGCCAAATCGTTAAAATCTTCTCGTACGTCATTCCCACCATTTAGAAAAAGTTACTATGCAAAGACCTTTGAAACCTCTTTCAGCGTCCCTAGCCCTCTTACTTCATCTTCATAAATAGGGATCTCAGCTACAACCAGGTCTTTGAATTTTTCATCGATGAGAGACATATACTGCTCCTGTTCCCTCAGCTTATTCAAAATGAAGGGCGACTTGGTGTCCATGCTTGGCATAACCTCGTTCACTATGACGCCGCCTATGGGTATGTTGAATGCCCTGACCCAGTATATGAACCTCTCGACCACCGATATCGGCAGGGCCAGAGGGAGGGTTACGAAGTAGAAGGCCGTCAGTTTGTGGTCCGTCAGGATATTCCTCACATCGTCTGTCCTCCTTCTAAACGTGAGCAGGCTGCGTACCATCGGATCCTCGGCCGCCTCCCTTAGGGTCTCCTTTCTGAAGGAGAGCTTTTTTCTCAGGGACATCGCCTTCTGCCTGCTCTTTATCATCTTTCCGAGCCACATGTCGTATATCTTGCTCATGCCCAGCAGGCGGTAGGTGTGGGCTACGGGAGCTGTATCGAAGACTATGCAGTCGTATTTTCCTTTCAAAATCAGATCCACCATCTCATCAAACATGGCCGATTCTTCGAAGGCCGGATTCGTCATGGCCGCATCTACGAAGGGCGCAGGGTCGATGGGAATATCGGCATATTTCAAAAAATTCAAGATTCTTTGCTTCGTCTCCCCTCTGTACCTCGATACGGCCTCGCCCGTTTCTATCTCCAATGCATGCAAGTTGGAACATCCCTCCACCCTAACCTCTCCTTTACCGACGAAGTCTTGCTCAAAACATCCTGATAAGCTATGCACGGGGTTGGTGGAGCTCAGCAGGGTCTTTTTCCCTAGGGTTTCGGAGAGATATATGGCGACGGCGCTTGCGGCTATTGTCTTTCCAACACCGCCTTTCCCACCGAAAAAGAAGTATCTCCTATTTTTAATCGTGTCCGAAAACCTCACGCTACTCACCATATATCATTTCCACTACCTCTCTCAAAGTCTCTAACCCCTTTGGTTCCCTATCCATCATCGCAACTATAGCACCTATGCGGTCTCTAAATTTATCCTCAATGATTTCCATGTTCTTCTGCTGCATTTGAATTCTATTCTTCAAAAACTGGGGAACGGTATCGTCCTGTAATAATTCCCTCGGGTACACCTGATTCACGATCACGCTGCTCAGTTCAATGCCGAATTTCTTAAATTCTTCTATCGCTATCTCGGTATCCCGTATGGCCATGGCTTCAGGTATCACGACATAGAATAGGGCTGTTTTGTCTCTCCCCTTGATGATCTCCACCATGAAATCTAGCCTTCTTTTAATATCCTGTAATTCTTCCAATATGCCCACATGCTCTTCGATCTCCCTTTTGAACCTATCCCCCGTTAATTTTTCCAATCTCTCGTCCACTTCCGCAGCATCCATGCTCACTTTGACTACCTTATTTATCCAGGTATCCAGCAGGGAAGCCATGGACAGAAATCTTATGGCATGTCCGTGGGGCATCATATCGAAAATGTAGTAATCGTAATCCCCCTGCATGATCAAATCCATCATGGCATCGAAGGTGGCGCTTTCGGACATAGCTGGTTGGGAGGAGCTACCTTTTATGTAATCATCGATTTCTTCCGGGACCTCTCCGTACTTCTTAACAATCTTCTCTCTAATCTCTTTTTGGTACTCCGCTACCTTCTTGTCCGCATCTATCTCCAGGACGTAAAGGTTTTCCGCAAGTTTCACTTCCCCCTTACCAAAAATATCCTTCTCAAATATGTCGCTTAGCGAAGCCTGCGGGTCCGTTGAGAATACCACGACCTTTTTTCCTTTCTGCGCCAACCAGACGGCAGTTATGGCGGAAAGGGTGGTCTTTCCAAGTCCGCCTTTGCCAGCGAACAGCAAGTATCTTACCCCTGGCCTATCGACTATCTCTTTTAATGAGGGTATAGTGTTAACCTCCCAGTATCGTGTCCGTTAAATCCCTCTCCCTCAGCAACGTCATCTTCCATGTTTTGACGTGGGGAACCACATAAGGCAATAGGCGAAGAGAATAATAGGGGGGCAAAATAGGTATACCGACCATGTCTCCTACTGTAATCAACATGAATAAGTGCTCCATGTGCATTCTCTGCCTTAAAGAATAAGTAGCCATGTCATGGGCCGCCATGCCGTACATGAAATCCATCACAGTTTTTTTTATGTCTTTCAGTCCCATATTATCTCCTCCGTTATCTAACGTCATATCCCTATAAGTCATATAAATATTTAGTTAAAAAAAGAAAAAAGCGGAGGAGGCTACTCCTCCTCACCGCCGTCTGCTGCAGTCACTTTCGGAGCTGGTTTCGCCTTTATCCTGCCGAACGCATTGTATATGTCCACGCACATGATCAAAGCCGCTATCACTAAGGTCGCTCCTATTACTCCGGCTATGATGTTGCCACCTGCCTTCACCGTTTCCCCTGTGGCGAGGAAGCCGAGTCCCTTAGTCAGTACCCCGTAACTCGCGAAGACCAGCGCCGCGATGGTGGTCACTATCATGAACACGCCCGGTATCCCCGAGATTATCCAAGGCTTCTTTTCGTTCAGCAGCCAGAGGGCCGCGATCCACAAAGCTAAGCCCGCCATGAGCTGGTTTGCCCCCCCGAACAACACCCAAATGTAGAGCCAGAGCGCCCCTATGCTCGGCGAAGCCAATATGAACACCACTACGGAGAACACTATCGCGGAGACGTAAATATTCTTCAAGGCAGGAATGGCATCCCCCGCCAACTCGCTCAATGTTATCCTGGCGATCCGTATCGCAAGCACCAGCACTCCCAAGGCCAAACCGACGAACATCGTACCCACTAACGATTGAGCCACTGCGCTGCCTCCTAGTAACGAGGCCCCGCTTTTACTGAATATCGCCGCAGGACCACCCAGAGCTGTAGCCTCGTCCAGCGTCAAAACCGCTACTATGGACAGAGCTACCAGTCCTAGAATGCCTTCGCTCATCATCGAACCCCCGCATATAGGGAGAACATCGGTCTCCTTGTCGATCTGTTTCGCCGTACTCGAGCTGCTGACTAGGCTGTGCCAACCGGAGATGGCTCCGCATGCAATGACCACGAACAACAGAGGCCACAATGGCCAGCCGTTAGGCGCGACGAATCCCGCGAACGCCGGTCTCACGTATGTTGGATTTCCAAAGACCAAAGCCAAGACCAGCAGGATCAACGAGAAGTATACCACGTAGAAGAACAGGTACAGGATTGGCTGGGTGAACCTCCATATGGGCGTGGTGGCAGCGATGATGCTCACGAGCAATACGAGCACTACCCAAACATCGACGTTGGCTATGCTAACCGGCACATTGGAACCTACGAATAGCCCTATAATAATAAGGCCCAATGCGATAGCCGTTGCCGTCACCGGGCTCATTTTCATCTTATAGACCATGTGCCCGAAGAGGACAGCTACTAGCAGAAGTACTGCCACCGGTGCAACCGCCAGAACGTTGGCCTTTAATAGGTTTGCCCCTACCGCGGCGAAGGCAGCGCACAGCAGAAACAAGTAAAACACCATGAACAACAGGAGCAATTTTCTGGTTCTCGAACCTATTAGGCTGTAGCTCAAAGGACCAAAGCTTTTACCATCGCTTCGAACCGAGACCATGGTGGACATGTAATCTTGCACCCATCCGATGAAGGTAACTCCGAATATAATCCAGAGCAAAGCTGGCAGCCAGCCCCACATTATCGCAACTATGGGGCCTACCACCGGTGCTAAACCGACTATGCCCTTGAACTGGAACCCGAACAGCACGTTCTTGTTGGTTGGGAAGAATTCGACCCCGTCCATATAAGTTCTTGCAGGCGTGGATCTTTCCGGGTCGGCGGATATAACCCTTCTGTCCACCCACTTCGCGTAGAAATGGTAGACCAAGGAGAATACCACTATCCCCAATATCAAAGCTAAAGCCGCTCCCGGCATTTTTAACACCCCCTATTTTTAACCTCTAATGGGTTATACTCAACGTTTCTTTAAGTTAATTAGTTAATATATATATTTTTCTGTTTAAAATCTGTTTTTGATTGTTCCCAAATTTTTATATTCTAGTGGATCGATATTAGGTTATGGACAAAGTTGTGTTAGAGATAATAACCCCAATGCCAACCTTCTTCTCCCACTGCCCCCACTGCGAGACCATGTTCAAAAAGGCAGACATAAACGTCAATGAGGAAATTTTCTCCAGCTACCCAAGAGATGTCCAGGAGGATTACTTTAAACTCTGCGACCTCACTAGGGAAGTTCAAAAGTTCTATGGGGAGAGACTATCCATAAGGGTGATAGACCCTATGTCCTTTGAGGGCCTTGCCAAGTGCATAAAGTACTGGACTACAAAATTTCCCCTGTTCGTGGTGAACGGTAAGGAAAAGAGGACGGGATGGCTCGACCAAGAAGAGCTGAAAGATTTCGTGGGTAAGCACATCAACTAGTAGAATTTCTCCTTCCCGGCCCACCTACAAGTGCCCCAATCGCAGTCCGCGCATCTTCTTTCCGGTATCTCGAGGGGTTTCTCTCCCAGTAACTTTCTTATAATTTCAAGGATGTTTTCAACTTCGCTGTCCGCACCCGAAACGTTCAGAACGATGCTGCCCTCGGCGCCGTCCATGCCTCCAGCTCCAATCGGCACCACCTCAACGTCGCAAAAAGACTTGATGGCCTGAATCTCAGTTATCACCTGACCGCGTATCGGAAATAGCCCGACGGGCATGCCGGTGGAATAATCGACCTTGGTGTATCCTGCGGCGAGGGAGGCCTCATTTACCTTTACAGGGATGAGTTTCTCCAGGCCCACAGGGATTACGAAGTGTATCCCCTTGGCGTAGATCGAACCTATGGTAGCACCGCTTGTACCTCCAATCGGAGTTCCGAGAAAAATCCCAGCGTTTAAATCTGGATCAACGGCATTGGCGCCTTTGATGAAGACGTCCCCTGCCCCCATCTCCTTCACGACCTCTCCCACTGGGATCTCCTTCACCTCCCCGTGGAAGAAGGCGATCTCGGGTAGGGTGTCTTTGTTCAATGAAATGCAAAGCCTCTGGGGACGGACGCAGCCCGCTATGTAATTCTCCCGGGAAAATTTTCCCTTTAAAAGTTCTTCCACGACCATCCCCGAAGTGGAGCCTCGTGCTATCGCGACGATGCCATTTTTCATCGCTTTTTTCACTATATCGAGACTCGCAACGGCCTTTGCTATCAATCTCCTGGACTCCCAGGGAGTCAGTACGACTTGAGCAATCACATTAACCACCTCCACTGTTATCATATCGCTCTGGGCGATATATAATTTTCTGAATCGCTGCGTAATTAGAAACAATTATATTACGTTGCGTCGCGTTTTTCATACATGGTAAATGAGGTTAGATTCATTTTCATCGTCGCCTTCCTCGCGATAATAGTTTTTATGATAGGTAGCCACATCAACAGCAAGAAGCTGAATAGATACGCGAAATTGTTGTATGATAAAGCAAAGGACAGGAAGGTTAAATACGCCCCCTTCGGAACAGACGGCTTCAAGGCGAGGATACTCTACGAAGAAGGGACTCTAAGCCAGTTAGACCTGTCCATTAGACTCGTGGATAGATACAACTTCATGCACCACGTGCTGAGGCTCTATACCAAGGACTCGGATACCCTCATCGTGTGGTTTCGATTCAGGGACGTGACAAAAAAGAAGCTCGTGGCGGACAAGCTGAACTCCCTATCCCCAAAGCTCCTGAAGGAGGAGGATAAAAGGATACAGGCGGTTTTCGATAAGATCGATGAGGAAAGGTTAAACGGGATCTACGACGCCATCTTGCGGATTTAATGCAATACCTCCCTGTTCACGACGTTAGTGGGCGCGCCCTTCAAAGCTGCCAGAACGTTCTGTGCAGCGATTACCGCCATCCTGATTCTCGTTTCGATTGTTGCTGAGGCGATGTGAGGCGACAAAACTACGTTATCCAGCTGCGCCAGTCCTTCCCCCAACTCCGGCTCCTTTTCGTAGACATCCAAACCTGCTCCGCCTATGCTCCTATTCTTCAGGACCTCCACGAGGGCCTTCTCATCCACCACGGGACCCCTCGAGGTGTTTATGAGGTAGGCCGAGGGCTTCATCAGCTTTAATTCCTCCTCACCAATCAAGTGATACGTGGCTGGGAGCAGGGGAACGTGCAGGGTGACGAAGTCCGATTCCTTTAAGAGCTCTTCCTTGGAGACGTATTCGACCCCTAACTCCTCCTCGAGCTTCTTCTTTCTTCTTGGTCCGGTGTATAACAATTTCATGTTGAAGCTCCTCCCTCTTCTCGCCACCGCCGAGCCTATTCTCCCGAGACCGATAATGCCGAGGGTCTTCCCGTACACATCCCTTCCGGTCATAAGCGTCGGAGACCATCCTCTGAATTTTCCTTCCCGTGTAAACCTGTCGGCCTCAACTACCCTCCTCGCGCAGGCCATGAGCAGAGCCCACGCAAAATCCGCGGTAGTCTCTGTTAATACCTCTGGGGTGTTTGTGACTACGATGCCTCGACGAGTAGCAGCCTCGATGTCGATGTTATCATACCCGACGGCGTAGTTGGAGATAACCTTAAGATTAGGGGATGCGTCCATCACCTCAGCGTCTATCCTGTCCGTCAGGAGACAGAGCAGCCCGTCCTTCCCTCTTACTCCTTTGACGATCTCCTCTTTAGTCAGCACCCTCTCCTGGGGATTGACTTCAACCTTCACCTCTTTCCTCAGCATCACTAAACCATCCTCCGGAATCCTCCAGGTGACAAAAACCTTCTTCATCGTCTTTTCTCCAAAAATGACACCATCGAATACAGGCAATGGTTTATGGGTGCTCGAACATTTACCCCCCTCCCTTTTTCGACGACTACTTTATTAAGGGCTTCCACCTCGGTCTTCCTGCCCCTTTCGAAATCTTGGAGCATGGATGTTTTGAAGTTTCCGAGGTTCTTAGAAAGCTCTAGGGCATCGTCGATCACGCTTTCATCTAGCTCTACGCCACTTTTCTGGGCGACTTCTACGACCTCATTCATGGCATCAACTGCGATGTCCCTCAATTTTGCGTCATTCATCACATCGGCTACCGTTGCCCCAGTAATCGTCGTCAAGGCGTTGAAAGCCGCGTTCCATACCAGCTTTTTCCACTTGAGCTTTACTATATCGCCGGATATTTCGAAGGGTATCTCGGCCTTTGAAAACATTTCGGCGATCTCCTTAACGCGATCGGTTACCCTACCGTCTAATTCACCGAAGGCAATTTTTCCAACAGCAGAATGGCGTATGACTCCAGGCTCTTCGAGGCTAACCCCTATGTACGCGACCCCTCCTATGACCTTCTCCCAGCCGACTGCTTTAGCGATCTTCTCATCGTTGTCGATGCCGTTTTGCAGACTCAAGACGCTCGTGTTTTCCCGGATCATAGGAAAGCACAGCTGAATCGCCTCCTCAGTATCGTAGGATTTCACTGTGAATAGAATCAAATCCACCGGGCTGATGGCTCTCGGATCCGAGGTTGTCTTAACCTTTGCTTTAAAATCCCCCTTGTAGCTCTTGACGAAGAGTCCCTTTTCCTTCATGGCCTGAAGGTGTTTTCCCCTAGCGATCAGGGCAACATCTACCCCGCTTTTGGCTAAGATGCCGCCAAAATATCCTCCGACAGCTCCAGCACCCATGACCGCGACCTTCATGGGCTCATCCTCCACCAACTGGGGGAATTATAGATACTGTATCGCCGTCCTTCATCCTCGTTTTCATTTTGTTCATGGACTCTATGTTCCTGCCGTTGACGAGGATAGTATTCCTGACCTCTCCACCCTCGGGGTCGATCAACAGCTCATTGAAGCGGGGGTTATGCTCGAGGGCAAGGAGATCTATCAGCTCCCCGACGGTTGCAGCCGGGGTATCTACTTCTAACGCCTTTGAACCTATAGTTTCGCGTAGACTCGCAAAGGGTTGAACGTTAATTCTCGGCATAATTAATCCATCTTCCAATCGAGTCCCAGCTCTCTTAGTTTGCTCGGCTTAGGCTTGCCGTCTTCCCAGCTTCGAAGCTCGTAGTACTCGTCCGGCATCTCTTTTAATGGAACTGTGTTTCCAGCCAGATCTATCGGGAAACAAATCACCATCTATTTCTACAAGTCCATTGGAAGTCCTTTTAAATTAGCAGTTTTTTTCTAACTCGGGTGAAACCAATAGGGGACGGCTCCAAAACCGTCCCCTGATTATTGCATACTCTTTTCTTTTGACGTAGACCTTAATACCTTAATTAAGTAGACCTTGATTAACCTTGATAAACAGCTTTCGCGGCCTCTACCGCCTGACCAGCTTTCACCGCCTCCGGATAGTCGGAAACCAAGATGGATTCAAGGGCGCTCAGGAAAGTAACTACATTACGCCAGGTGCAGGCGGTACCCATGAGGCCGACTCTCCACAGTTTACCTTTCAGGATGCCCAGGCCGCCGCCGATTTCAATGTGATACTCGTCTAACAGCTTTCCGCGCACTTTAACGTCCTCGACACCTTCCGGGATCTTGATGGCGGTAAGCTGAGGAAGCCTGTATTTCTCGTCAACCAGCAGTTCCAGGCCCATGGCTTGCACCCCGGCTTGGAGAGCACGGCCGAGCTTGGCGTGACGCTCGAACCTGGCTTCCAGTCCTTCTTCAAGCACTTCCCTCAATGCCTCGTGCAGCCCGTAAACCATGTTGATAGGAGCAGTGTGATGGTAGAACCGCTCCTTGCCCCAATAACTGGCCAACATGGACAGGTCAAGGTACCAGCTTTGAACCTTGGTCTTCCGGTTCATCAATATGTTCCTGGCGCGAGAACCCACTGTCACAGGCGCGAGCCCTGGAGGGCAGCTCAGGCACTTCTGTGTTCCACTGTAGGCAATGTCAACTCCTGTTTCATCTATTAGAGTAGGTATTCCACCCAGGGATGTCACCATGTCTGCTAACAAGATGGCATCATGTTCATGAGCCAGTTTGGCCATCTCTTCTAATGCCTGCCTGACGCCGGTGGATGTCTCGGCGTGCACCACAGCAACGATCTTGGCATCAGGGTTGTCCTTCAAGGCCTGCCTGATATCTTCCGGGTCAATGGGCTTACCCCAGTCAGCGGTAACGCCTACGACCTCGGCTCCACATCTTCCGGCCACATCGACCATGCGCTCTCCAAACAAGCCGTTGACCCCGACGATTACTTTGTCGCCGGGCTCAATCATGTTGACAAAGACGGTTTCCATGCCAGCGCTGCCAGTGCCCGAAATGGGAATGGTCATTTCGTTAGTAGTCTGAAAGACCTCCCGCAGCATTTGCATATTCTCATCCATAACCTGCAAAAAGTATTTGTCCAGGTGTCCGACGGTTGGTTCGGCCATGGCTGTCAAAACACGGCTGCTCACATCGCTGGGTCCGGGACCCATCAGGATCCTGTTTGGGGGCGTAACGCGGGGGAATATCTTCTGCTGTGGCACTTTCTTATCACTCCTCTTGAAAATCTGTGTTGGTACCTCTTGTTTCCAGCCAAATCTATCGGGAAACCCTTTATAAAATTTTCTAAACCCAAAACGTGGTCTTTACATATTGGCATTCGTATTTCCAAATTATTGGCATGCCGAAATTGTATATAAGGACATGCCAATTTAGAGCCATCTTATTTATAAAGAAAATCCTCAAAAATCGGCATGCTAAAATTGTATAAAACTATGGGGTGGAGAAGATGGCATATCTGATAGCACCTTACGGCCTTGACTCTATTTGTGGTGGGGGTTTTGTGCAAGTATGCAGGGGTAGCAGACAAAATAGGCAAGAACTTCGATTATATCATGGCAGGAGCAGTCGTTTATCTGTTGAATGCAGTTTGGAACGGGACCTTAGGAGGCATTCTCAGCGCGGGTATCGTCAATCCAGTTGCCACGATACTTTCCGTGATAGGCTTTATCTGTGTAGCGGTAGGAACCATACTCGGAGCTATTGTTCTCGTCAGGGGTTAAACCCCCTTCCTTCTTTTTTTAGTTCTATTTTTTGCATCGATTACCAGAACGGTTCAAGCCTCTCTTTGCGCGAGTGACACGGGCACACAAACTTAAATATACGAGACATAAAAAAACCTTTGGAGCGATTCGATGGATAGAAAGAATACCGGCATGGGATTGATAGTACTGGGCGTTTTGGCGTGGCCTGTGGGCTTCGGACTCCACGTGGATCCATTCCCCACCATCCTCTTCTTCCACCTCCTATTCATCTTCTCGGGGGTATACTTGAGGAAGACGAGCGATGGGAGAAATTAGAGTTGGCGATCCCACGAATGCTCCTCATCGATTATTCCACGAGATCCCTGAGGTAGATCCTGTGTCTTCCCAGTTTTCCGCCGTAGTTGCCGGCGGATATCTTCGCGATCCCCTCCACATCTTTTACGCTATATATAGCCGCTTTCATGGCATCTTTCACCGCGTCGATGGAGACGCTATTGATGACTATCTCAGGTATCGAAGCGATGCCTTCTGGGACCTTCGAATCCTCTATTTTACCCCTTAAGGTGGGGCAGTAGGGGTGATTTGTGGTGGGGCCTATCTCAGGGTAGTTGGTCTCGACCTTCGAGCCCGCGGAGCAGACGTCGAAGGATGTTATGGCGCCAGCGACTTCGCTTATGGCCTCTACTGCCTTGTCCCCTGCTT
Source organism: Hydrothermarchaeales archaeon (SeqCode) (assembly GCA_046761145.1). Lineage (GTDB taxonomy): Archaea > Hydrothermarchaeota > Hydrothermarchaeia > Hydrothermarchaeales > SZUA-236 > JBHIFP01. The sequence goes on along the minus strand of JBHIFP010000014.1, from coordinate 10,329 downwards.
CTATTGCCGCATCTTGGGTCTCGCAGAGGAACCAGATATTACCCCCCATCACCCCCTTTGCATAGCCCAAGTACCGCTCTATGATGAACTCCCCCATCATTAGCGGGATGTTGATCACCTCCCTACCAAAACGTTCCTCAACCTCTTCGTAGCCGTCTCCGCAATGCCCTACCTTGCCCATGATATCGATCTTATCCTCGGAATCCAAGGCGTTAAAAATGGCAGTAGTGGGTACCACCAGGATGCCCTGCCTTATACGCTTCGCCATCTCGTACTCCAGATTTTTCCTGGCATCCTTTCCGTAATTCACCCATATCTGTATTATCACTCCCCTTCTCCCATCCGGCGTCTCCTCTTCGCCCAGCCACTCTTCGATGCCGCCCTCGGATTCGTCGAAGACTGTACAAGGCAAGGCCGTGGCGCTGAGGGCGGCTTTCTTCAACCTTTTTTCATCCTTCGCCGTGATCAACAGCCTAGAGAAGAGGCCGTCGAAGGCCTCGCAGTAGGTATCTTCGACCACTATACCGCCGATTTCAAGTCCCATAGACCTGAGTATCTCCGAAAACTTAAAAAGCTTTAGCCTCGATGTAATACTTTGCAGATAAGGTATCAAAATGCTCGATTCTTCGAAAGGAGGTATTTCATGGCTGAAGAAGAGGCGCTGGAGGCCTTGAAGGAAGACCTAAAGCTCGAACTCGGATTGATCTCGCTTTATGAAAGATACATCGAGGAGATAGGGGACAGAAAGATCAAAAAGACCCTGATGCACATGGTGGAGGACTCCACCAAGCACGCATTGGCATTGCGCAGGCTCATCCATAAGATTTTACTGGACAAAGAGGCGGGAGAGGGGTTGAGTAAGGAACGCATTTTGGAGATATTGGAGAGGGGCCTAGAGGAAGAAGAGAACGCGGTGGAGGTGTATGAAGGGCACTTGAGGGTCATCGATGACCGCGAGGTCTTGGATAGGGTTATGGAGATATGTGCGGACGAAAATGAGCACGAGGAAGAGATCAAAAGGGCGATTGAATACCTATTGGCCAAGGGTTAATCTCATTTTTCCGATGGAGGCGCATAGAGGTCCAAGAGGAACAACCTCAGGAGGGCGTCAACGCAAAGGATAATCCCCACTATTACCAATATCGTGGAGTAGGCATGAGCTGCGCTGAAGGCGTTTATTTCCATCACCGTATTTCGATAGATTGCGGGGTCATTGATCTTGGACAGCATGGGGTAGAGGATGTTGAGCATATTTCCGGTCAGAAAGTAGGTCAGGGTCCCCAAGACCGTTATGGAGACTCCTATGATCAGTTTGAAGCCGTTGAATAGCCTCTTCGACAACGCATCACCATAAAGATTTATTATGGCAGCGCCCTTATATAACTTGGTGAGCCCATGGACGTGCTCTGGATAAGTAGCGATGATGTGAAAGGGCTACTGGAGATGGAGGATGTTATCCATGCGGTGGAGGAGGCATTCAGGCAGCACGGAATAAAGCAGGTGCAGATGCCCGCGAAGAGCTACCTGTATTTTAAGAAGTACAACGGCGATCTCAGGACGATGCCAGCTTATATAGGGGCCCTAGACATTGCCGGCGCAAAGATAGTGAACGTCCATCCTAGCAATCCGAGCAGAGGCCTGCCAACGGTCATGGCGGTCGTGATACTGAACGACCCCAAAACAGGGGTACCCATAGCCGTTATGGACGGCACTTACCTCACCGACATGCGCACCGGCGCAGCCGGTGGGTTAGCCGCAAAATATCTGGCGAGGAAGGATTCCAAGGTTTTGGGTTTGGTTGGCGCTGGTAGGCAGGCGAAGACCCAATTGAGGGCCATTTCTAGCGTTTTGGAACTCGAAGAGGTGAAGGTCACGAGCAGGACAAAAGCGGGTTCTGAGAGGTTCAAGGAGGAGATGGAGAAGGTCATCGGTTTGGACATAACGATAAAAAAAGACGTAGAAGGGGTCTGCGATTCGGATATCCTAGTTACAGTCACGCCCGTCAGGGAGCCCATAGTAAAGGATGAGTGGATAAGCGAAGGCATGCATATCAATGCCATCGGTGCGGATGCAGAGGGTAAGGAAGAGCTGGAGCCGGCCATTTTGAAGAGGGCGAAGATATTCATAGATGACTTTTCTCAAGCCTCTCATTCCGGGGAGATAAACGTTCCTTTGTCCAAGGGTATGATATCGAGAGATGACATCTTCGCGAGCTTGGGGGAGGTCGTTACCGGTATAATGCCCGGTAGGGAGGGCGACGATGAGATAACCCTTTTCGATTCCACAGGCTTGGCGATACAGGATATAGCTACCGGCAAGTTGGTTTATGAGAAGGCAAAGGAGAAAGGCATAGGAGGCAAGCTCGAACTGTTTTAGGTCATCATCGGTTTAATGGGCACCCCCTCTAGCTCGCAGGGACGTCACAAAATCATATATGCCCCAACCAAGATTAAAGCTACTCCTCCGAGGTAAGGCGCAACGTGCACCATCCTGCCGACCCACTTCAGCAACTCATCCGCTTCTTGCGATAAGCTCATCGCCGACAGGGGCAACGACAGGGCGAGGCCGAAGAGGAATAGGGAAAAGAAACCGAAGGCAGCGTCGGCGACGAATATCGATCTCAGGAACAGCGCCAAGAAGAGTGGCACCGCGCATGCCGGTAGAGAAAAGCCGAAGTAGACCCCTATCGAAGGCGCCCTCTCCCTCCTCAGCGGGGTCATGTTCGGCACCGGCAAAGGTCTGAATTTGCTGATTATGTATATCGCTCCCATGAGCACGAAGAATGCCCCCAAGATCCTGCTATAACTGTCTTGGAAAGAGAATACCCCCTTGCCGATGAGCGCTCCCAACAACCCCAAGAAGGCCAAGAAGAGCCCTTTCACGATGGCGAATTTGGATGTCTCAACCACCCTCTCCATCCTATCGCGCCCCCGGAGGTAACTCAAGAAGATCGCGTTCATCCCGACGACACAGGGTTCCACAAATCCTATTAGACCGAAGGCTATGGGTATTATTACTAGGTCAATCAGAGGCATCTCCCTCTCCCTTCAGCAACTCCTCTACTCTCGCCTTCAATTCCTCTTCCCTAGGAGTCTTCGTAAGGACTATCTCCCCGTTCATCGCTATAGTAGGGGTTATAAGCACGCCCAACTCGACTATCCTTTCTGGGTTGCTCAGGACGTTCAGTTCCCTGTACTCCACGCCCTTATATTGAGAAGCGACCCTCCTCGTCACCTCTTTGGCGACCTTGCACTTCGCGCAACCCGGAGAGTCCACGACCTCGATCAATAGGGTCATTTTGAGCTATACTCAAAGTTCGCCTTCTATCACTTTCTCTTTCAGCCTTGCCCATTCCTCTTTCTTCAACGTGCAGAGGTTCCCCTCTTCACCTATCTTGACGTAGTCTTCGGTTATCTCTACCTTTGGGCAACAGTTGCTTTGACAAAGATTCACTACCTTCCTCATAACTCCACCTCGGAATTTCGTTTTACCATATAGTTTCGAGCCAAATTAGATAAAAATTTTCCATATTTCATCCCAAATCCTTCCATAATTATACCTTTACGCAATCCAGCGAGAGAAGGCCGCGATCCTAGAGGTATGCTATCCTTATGGCTATGAGGATGAGTATAACAGCGAAAATCTTGTTGAATACATCGGTGGGGAACTGGTCCACTAGTTTAGCCCCTATCTGGGCGCCTATCACGCCCCCCAATGCCAGAAAAAGCGCGACCTTTGTATCTATGTGCTCCAGCCTCTTATGCGCTATTACAGCGGATATGGAGATGATCAAGATCACCAAGAAGGATGTACCTACAGCCTTGCCAGCTTTATATCCCAAAAACAAAAGCAAAGGCACCAGCAGGAAGCCTCCACCAAGGCCAGTGAATGAGGCGGCTACGCCGATTACGAAGCCCAATAGTATAAGCAAGAGAGGACCCATGGATAGAGATACAACGTGATGCTATATAGGGTTTTTGAAGGAAACTCATGTGGGCAAGGGGATCTCCAGAGCCCTTGCGATATAAAATCCGTTTATAGCCATCTTCTGGATCTCCAGCAGCGCGAGCTTTAAATCTTCTCTTTCTTTCATCGACTCATGTACCTTTTTTGAGAACTTCGGGTATGCATTCCTCGCGCCCTCGGCCTTCTTCGGATCGGAACTTTTAAAGGCCTCATAAGCCTCGATTACCAGGTCTTTGGCCCCATTCAGGAGTCGAGATACTTCCCCCGACTCAGCTCCAACCATCGTCGCGGCCTCTGCGGCCCTCTTCAGGTCCCTCGCAATCCCTGCCAAGACGATACCGAGGGCGGCGTCTTCAGCTCGCTTCGTCTTTACGATAAAATCCAGGGATATCTCCTCCACCCCTTCGAAGAGTCCCTCGATATCTTCGTTCTTTTTCCCCCTTATGTGCTCTATAATCCCGTCCAAGTATTTTATGCCCTCCACAAAGATGCCCTTGGTCCCGAGGGCATCCAATCTCGTCAAAGCCGCGGTTACTTCGGGCGACCCCTTTTTCACAGCTTCGTGCGAAGGGGGACCAGAAACGAGGATCGGGCAAGGAGGAGAGGAGCAGCCTTGGCAACCCCCAGAGGCGCAGTCCACGACATCGCAACCGCAACTCGGGCATATAATCGAACTCCACAATATCCTGGACATCAATTCGATGTTGGCCATCGCATCTTTCTTGTCCCTCGCCTTCCTCACCTTGACCTTGCCGTTCTGGAAGAGCATTATTGATTTGCCGTCATACGTAATTCTTGCGATGCCCAATCTGGGGGAGCACTTCACGTCTTCAAAGGCCCCATACCTCTCGAGCAAGGGGCACATCAGCACGGGGTCGATGAATCCGTATCTGAGCTCTGGGCCCTCTTCCAAGGCAAGGCCCAACCTAGCTGTCGCTGTCACCTTTCCGCGCTCAGTGGTGCAGGGGCGTATGTACGTCACCCTCTCGGACTTTGTGGGCATCCTGACTCCGATCTTTATCCCTCTTTTCAAGATCTCCTCTATCTTTTTCTTGTCTTCTGCATACCTCGGCATGAGGAGATAAACGCAGCCCTCTACTCTTGTTTCTCCAACCGCGATCTTCCTCGCCATGGTCGAGCAGGAGGGATTTCCACACTCTCCACAATCTTTCTGGGGCATGAGATCATAAAGTTCGTAAAATTCTCGCATCTCTTCTACCTTTTTATTCACTCTTCAGCATCAATACTCTACCGCATCACATGGAGTTTTCATCAACGGTCAAGAAAGATGGCATTGAGTATATCCTCGTGACCAACTCCCGGAGTCTGGACATCGTTGGTGGAAAAGAACTTATCCAACCTCGCCAATATGTCCTTTTCCTCTAGTTTGCCCCCTTTCAACGCTTCGGAGAGCTTTTCGAGAGCTTCCGGGGGGTAGATGAAGAAGTCGCCGGAGATCAGTATATCCTCTATGACATCGTCGCGCGTCCTCAACGTCGTCCTTATCAGACCCCCTGGAGATTTGTACGCAGATTCGACCACGTGCACGCCCTCTGCGATCTTGACCTTTCTTACCCTTTCATAGGGGTCCTCCATCATATGGAGCCACCCTCGCGATAACATCTTCTCGTCCATCTTCTCTACGGCGCGCCATTCTTCCTTGGTGGGTTCCCCTTTTACTATTGTAACGCCCAAGGTTTCATCGAATTTTTCGATCAGTAATCTCTTCAAGTCATCTATCGGGGGCACTTCTCCCAGCTCTTTTTTTATCGTCGTTAGGTACTGGGTCAAGCCCTTGTAGATCTTGTCCCTGAACTTCTCGTCCGGCACCTTCAAGACCCTGCTCATCATCTCGTAGTTGAAGTCCAATAACAAGCTCCCGGCTATGACGAAGGCATTCCCGATTTTAGCCGCCCCAGTGCCACCGATCTTCTTGCCACCCACTTGGAGGTCATTTATGGGCCTATATTCCGCTGGAATGCCGAGCTCCCTATAAGTCTCTATTGGCGCCTGAAGAAAGAGCTTATAGGCCTCTTGGATATCCCTGGGGACGTGCCTCTGCTGGAATATCGTGTGGTAGAAGAGTTGACCGCTGTCCAGGTAAACCGCGCCACCGCCTATCTCCCTTCTGAATATCGGGATCCCATGTTTTTTGCAATACTCTAAATCCACCTCTTTCTTAAGCTCTTGATGGTAGCCAATGCAGACGTAGGGTTCAGAGGGCCGCATAAGGGTTATGGTGTTGGGGGTCCCTTCCTTCAAAGCCTTGGCTATGCCGTGATAGATGCTCTGCGATCTCAACGCAGATACCATACCGAAATCGAGAAATCTTACTTTCATGCTACTCACTCACACTGCAGTAGGCCCTTCTTCCTGTACTCCACTATCTCCTTCTCCAGCCACTCCTTGACGTCTTCGCCGTGCACCAAGTCTTTGGAATCCTCTTCGAAATTTGAGGGCTCTGCTATTATCATCCATCCCTCGCCATAGGGGTCGTCGTTCACCAACTCAGGATTTTGGAGCACCGCTTCGTTGACCTCGAGAATTACTCCGCTCACGGGCGCCTTCAAGGGCCCTATGTACTTCCCGCACTCCAAAGTACCAAAAGGCCTTCCCTTCTCGATCTCTCTACCTTTCGGCTTGATCTTTATGTATGCGACCCTCCCCGCGGAACACTGGCCAAACTGGTCCAGCCCGATCCTGACCTTGTCCCCTTCCACCTTGGTCCAGATGTGGTCTCTTCTGATGTAATAAAATTCATCCGGGAGATTGAAACCCTCTATTTCGACCATAGAGTACCTCCTAATCCATCGCCTCCATTATCAGTTCTGTTATATCGAGCACCTCGATCTTCGATCCTTTCCTCTTAATGGCCTTTGCCATCATCCTCACGCACTGCTGGCATGCAGTAACGACTCTATCTGCCTCTGTTTCGATGGCCTCATCTATAAGGGTTTCTGCAATGTCACCGGCGAGATCTCCATCTATCATCTCAAAATCCCCTCCGCCACCGCAGCACGAGGCCTTCTCTCTGTTCTTCTCCATCTCCCTAAAGTTCAAACCGGGGATTGCCTTTATTATCGCCCTTGGGGCTTCGAAGACGCCGGAATTTCTCCCGAGGTCACAAGGATCGTGATAAGTCACCTTCCCTCTTATCTCCTTCAGAGCTATTTCGCCCTCGTCTACCAGTCTTTTAATGAACTCCGTGGAATGGAGCTTTTCTATATCGATCTCGTATTCATTTATCCAAGTGTTGTAGCACGAGGGGCATGTGAAAACAATGGTCTTCGCGCCGGTCTTTCTCACCCTCTCGATGTTGTGCTCCTTAAGGCCTTCGATCTCGTCCTTCATTCCGGCCCCTATAAGGGGGAATCCGCAGCACCACTCCTCTCCCCCCATGAGGATAAAATCCACCCCAGCTTTGTCCAGGATTCTGACAAAGGACTCGGGGATGCTCTGCACAGCGGGTGAGAAGGACGCTATACAACCGACAAAGTACACGACCTCGGCCTTCTCCTTCAGGTACATGTGCTCGGGGGGCTTGTCCATGTACTCGAGCCAAGCCACCCTTTCGCCGTTTGGGTAATTCAGCACGTTGTGTTGTTTCTCAATGGAGTCTTTGGCGAGTTCCATTTGATCCGGATGGTTCTTGTCATCTACCACCCCCTCCCTCATGGAAATCCAAAGATTCCTCAAATCTATCCTCACGGGGCAGACGACGCGGCACCTCCCGCAGAGGGTGCAATTGTAGACGTTTGAAGAATACTTTCTTACTTCCTCCTCCAAGAGCTCTCCAGCCCCGAAGATTTTGGCTCTCAGTCCATACCTCCTTTTGAAAAATGTTCTGAGGGTATTGATCCTCTCATGGGGGACGGTCGAGTTATCCTCAGCGGAGACGCAGCACCACTTGAAACACTCGCCACATCGCGTGCATGCATCCAGCTCTATCATCTGCCTCCGAGAGAATCTCATTCCTCCCCCTCCAGCGAATCCAAAAATATGCTCAATGGGCCGGCCAATATATGGAAAAATTTTCCGTAGGGTATGTATGCGATGAAGGCCAAGGCGATCATCACGTGGAGATACAAGAGGGGGGAGTAGATGCTCGCCCAAGGCAAACTAACAGACCCCATGATCTTGGCAATGCTATAGCCCACAAAGGAGAATATCGCGACTTCTGGTGCTATCTCTTCTGAGATAAGCCTAACAGCCTCCACGATAAATCCCGTCGGGATGAGTATTGCGAGAGTCGCGATGGCTATCTTGTCTTCCAAGGACGTTTTGAGCTGCGGGACCTCGACGATGAACCTCTGGTATAATGCAATTGCTATTCCAATGAGCATCATCAAACCAAAGAGATCAAAACCGAAGGCGAAGAATGGGGCGTCTTTGTTAAATGGAAAGATACCAAAGAGCTCGAGTACAAAACTTATACCGGAGAGCAAAAATAACCCAAAAAAACCACAGAATATGGAGAAATGCATGGCCCATCTCGTCTTACTCTCCCTAAAAATCCTCTCTTGGAGCAGCACATCCCAGAAGAAGGCCTTCAGTACCAGAGATACCTTTTTGTTAAGGGGGACCTTCGAAACTACCCCCCTCTTCTCGCCCTTTGCCCAGATCGAGAGATTTATGTATAAGCCTATGGCAAAGATTGCCAATGCAATGTAAAGCATCGGATAGAAATAGGCGATACCAACCTCGGCCATGCATTACCTCTTGGGGAGATGAACTATTTTTGGATGAATATTCTCCAACTATCGTCCTCTTTGACTACCTCGTGTTCCAGCTCTAGTCTCCTACAGATGCTGCTTATATTCTCGATCGCTGGGGGGTGATCCACCAATACCTCGAGCAATTCTCCTTTCGACATCTCTTTTATTTTATCCCTTGTATCCATTAGAGGGTAGGGGCAGATCTTACCCCTCTCGTCTAACGTCTCGGTTGGGGTCTTGTCCTTTAAGCTCATCTTCATCACGACTTCACGCGAAGTTAGCGACCTTGTTCTTGAGTACGAGATCCACGAGATCCGAGTAGTCTACCAGCTTCACGTAATCCGGGAGCTTGAGACCTCTATCCTCTACGTCTTGCTTGACGGCATAGATCTCGACCCCGGCATCTTTGGCTGCGTCCAGACCGCCTAGGTAGATCCCGTTCTGGATCAAGACCACCTTTGAGTCTCCACCTTTCGCCCCTTGTATGGCCAAGTTCAGCCCGTTCTTGCCATAGGGTAGATCGAGTAGATATAAAACCATCTACAAACCTCCTAAAAATCGATCGTCGAATCGGCGTTGTTTATCAAGTCGAGCACCTCGTTTCTCCCTATCACTTCGAACTGATCGTATACGTTGTCCTCTGAGATCCCTCTCTCGTTCAGGGATTCCCTCTCTACTGCGACCTTTACGTCCTTTGCATTCAAGATTCCGAGATACCCCATTTGCTCATCTCTCTTGACGTCCTTCAATGCGTTGTATACTCCGTCTCCAAGGTATACCAGCGAGAGTTGATGTTCGTCGAGACCGCTGATTACTCCCACTGCGGCTCTAAGGCCTTCTACGTAGTGTATGGAACCGAAGGGCGGTTGGTTTATGGTCAATACTACGTTTTTCTGTGCCATCCCTTTCACCTCACAAAGTTATCAAGGAATCCACTTCGCCGATGATCTCCGAGAAGTCGGGCATTCCACCCACTTTCGCGCCATCGAAGTAGTCCTTCCCATTCTCCAGTCCTCTGGCGTTTATGCAGATCCCGCACGCTATTATTTCTGCGCCTTTCTCCTTCAGTTTTATGTATCTCTCCACCGGTAGCACGTCCCACTCAGGGAACTTCTGCGTTTTCATCGGGTTGTACACCCCATCCAGGTACAAGAAGTATTTCACTTCATGCCCCAAATCCAAGGCGGCATCCCCTATATCCGCCGCCGTCTTCCAATTCTCGAATTGGAACGGCCCTGTTGTAAGCAGGATCCCGATCTTTCCCATTTCTTCACACCTCCTTCCTAGTTGCGGATATGGAAAATAGTAGGATAGAATAACCCGGAGATTGAACGGAATAGAAAACATCTCCCCTCTGCAACATATTTCATTCCACCAAGCTCCCTTTTGGCTATCTCCATCACACCGTTGTGGGAAAAAATGCACAACTGCGCATATAAAATTTTGGGTAACAAAAAGAAAGGTTTATGCACCGCTTATTGAGGAGATCTATCCATATACCCAAATCCTGGAGTGAAAGTATGGATGATGAATCGGTAGAGATATCGGCCAAAAGAGAGATAGAAGCCATTAGGGAAAAGCTCGAAGAACTCAAAAAAATTATGCTCGAAGACGAGAATTATCGCGAAACGTAAACGGAGGCCACAAT
>JBHIFP010000013.1:0-26115 GCA_046761145.1 Hydrothermarchaeales archaeon (SeqCode) | reverse complement strand
AGTTCGCCGAGCTTCTTCTCCGCTATCGTCGGGAAATCTTCGCCCCATCGAATGCCTATGTCACGGGCCTGCAGAGCATCGATGGCATCGCTGTAGGTGATCCTTTCAAAGGGCATGTCAGGGACTTCAAGTTCTTGATTCAACGATGCCAACTCTTTTCCGCACTTTTGAAGGATGTTTGAGTATATAAAATGGATGAGATTTTCCAATATTTCCATAACATCCTCTTCGTTACAAAAGGCAGCTTCGACGTCTATTGATACAGCTTCGTTCAAATGCTTTCTCGTATTGTGCTCTTCGGCCCTGAATATCTGAGCGATTTCAAATACCCTATCTAGTCCCGAGGCCATCATCATCTGCTTATAGAGCTGTGGACTCTGGCCCAAAAATGCCTCGCGCTCGAAGTAACTTATCGGGAATAACTCCGTCCCTCCCTCCGTAGCAGAGGCCACTAGCTTGGGTGTATTGATCTCGACAAAATCATTCTCGAGAAAAAACTCCCTACTGGAAGCGAGGACCTCTGATCGAATCTTGAATATGGCGAAATTCTCGGCCCTCCTCAAATCCAAGACCCTGTTGTCCAGCCTCGTATCGAGATCTGCATCTACTTTTCCGGTTGGGTCGAGGGGGAGGGGTGATTGAGAAGGATTCAGGATCTCGATCTGTGTCGGCAGGATCTCGTAACCGTTGGGGGCCTTTCCTTCCTCTTTGACAATGCCCTCTACTTTAACGACCCACTCCTTGCCGAGCTCCTTGCTCTTTGTAAAGACTTCGTCAGACACGTCTTTTTTCGGTAGCGTTATCTGGATAATGCCATCTCGATCCCTGAGGAGTATAAATCTCAATTTTCCTAGGTCTCTTATATCGTGAATCCAGCCGGCAATGATTACGGTTTTGCCATCCATATGCGGATCGATCTCGCTGGAATATTTGCGTTTCATCCTTTCACCCGTTTTCTAACACTTGCTACGTGGCCATACAATTTTTCTGCTTCTGCAAGGGTGATGATCGTATCGCTGAGTCTTTCCAGACTTTCTTCATCAAACTTTTGTACCGAGATAAATTTTATGAAATCGTATACGCTCAGTCCGGAAGAGACTTTGGCAAAGCCCATAGTGGGCAAGACATGATTTGTGCCAGAAGCATAATCCCCGCATGCAACCGGCGTAAAATTTCCCAGAAATACGGAGCCTGCATTTTTTACCTTCTCTAGAACGCTCTCCGAATCTTCGGTCATGATCTGCAGATGCTCTGGGGCATATTCATTCGAAAAGCTTATCGCTTCATCGATATCATCGACTATAATAATTGCCCCATTTTCGTCCAGAGACTTCCTCGCCTCAACCCTCTGCGGTTTGGTTCTTTCCAAAATCTCCTCTACCTCTTGGGCAACCCTTTGCGATGTTGCGACCAAGATGCTGGATGCATTGGGATCGTGCTCTGCTTGGGCGATCATATCCGCTGCTATAAATTCGGCCTCTGCAGTATCGTCCGCAATTATCAAGACCTCGCTTGGACCAGCTGGGATGTCGATGGCGACTTCGCCAGATACGATCCTCTTTGCAACGGTGACATAGATATTTCCGGGCCCTACGATCTTTTCCACTTTGGGGATACTCCCGGTTCCATAAACCAAAGCGGCAATGGCCTGGGCCCCTCCAACCTTGTAAACCTCTCTCACCCCCGCTATTGCACAAGCCAGCAACGTAGATTCGTTGGCCTTTCCGTCCTTTGTCGGGGGTGTTACACAGAGGACCTCCTTTACACCGGCAACTTTCGCGGGGGTGACGGTCATCAATACCGTAGAGGGGTAGTTCGCCCTGCCTCCTGGCACATAACAGCCCACCCTTTCGAGAGGGCGGATAATTTGGCCCAACTTGACTCCCGTTCTTTCATAAAACCAGTCTTCCTGCAACTGCTTTTCGTGGAACTCTCTGATGTTATTATAAGCAACTTCCAACGCTTCCAAAATAGGATAATCGACTCTGTTGCGGGCCTCTTCGAACTCTTCATCGCTGACCCTGAAACCTTGGATATCTACGCCGTCAAATTTCTTTGTATAGGCCCTAACCGCACTGTCCCCGTTTTCCTTCACATCGTCGACGATCTTCTTCACGCTACCCCATACATCTGCGGTTCTCAGTAATCTACTGCGTTCCAGTAACCTCTCTCGTTGATTAGCACTGAGATTGCTCAAACGGCCGATTATCAACTTTATCACTTCTAAGCTTCTCGGCGTGAATTAAAAATCTTTCTACACGCCCAATACCGAATTTTTAAAGATGGTTAACCAGACGAAATTACGCCGGGTCGTCATAAAATTGAAGGGTTTTATGATGGAAAAATGAGAAACTATTCAGCGACTCTTCTAACTCTGACGGCTTGTAACTCATGCCCCCTTCCACATTTTATCGTATTCAGGGCATCCAATATCTCACACTTATCCCCCTCCTTGAGACCCTCTGGCGTACAATATCCAAAATTTTCGCAAAAGACGTCGTCGCATTCTATTGGAGTAAAATGGATCGAAGACCCGATGAACGCATACTTGGGATTTATAGCGGCCAAGAGGTCGCTTTCTCGGACTTCGACTACCTTCACCTTTCCATAAATATTGCACTCGTGCTCGAGGTCTTTTAAACCGGTGATCTCATATCTCCTACCTTCTTCAAGATTATCGATGCATACTATCTTGAAGTCGCAGTCTTCGCACTCCTCAGCTACGCCATAGTGGATGAATTGATAGCCGGGTTTTGCACGTTCTGTATCGATCAAAGTTATGATCTTCTTCATAAGATTCAATTCACGTAATTTTATTTTGTCTTTTCTATATTTGTTATGAAATCCGTTTGGATACCCATAACACCACACAATACATCCAGCAATACAAACTTAAAGGTGATCGCATGGAGTTCAAAACCAAGTTATGGCAACGGGGTAAAAAGTCTTTCGCAACGACGATCCCCCCATATCGCGTTGCTAAACCTGGATATGGAGAGCAAGGATTATAACGTTGTATGGGAGTTCAGCGGCAAGCACAATAAGTGGTGCGTGAGCTTCGAGGAGATCTAGATCTTACTTTATTCTCTTGAGTTCCTTCGCAATTTCTTTAGGCATTTTAGCTAGGATTTCAGAGAACTCGCCATATTTTTCATCGAGCTTATCAAAATTCTCTTTGCTTTCAATCCGTAGAGCCCGCAATTGCTGAAAGCCATCATAGATCCTTTCATTCAATTCATCTGACGATCTAATCACGGTAAAATCGTTGTATACGCCTTTTGAATCATGAAAAGTTGGCGCTACTTTATCCACGCTTATCAGCAGCTCTTCAGCCTTAGTCATGGTGGGCTTTTTCTTACCTTTAGGCGTTTCCTTCAATGCTTCTATCTCCTTGATAAATGCCTTTATGCTTTTCAGATCGCCCTCACAGATCACCATCACATCCCTGTCATAATTCCTTACATTGTGAACCTCACCGACAAGCCTATATTTCACGGCGATGTCCCTCAAATAATCTCTAAAACCAACTTTCTGAATTTTATCCCCTTTAATTAGTATATGTGCTTGTTTTAATTTTACCTCCGCTCTCATGCCGACCCCTTCTTCCTCTCTGGTTTATCAAAAAATCTTACCATTAGTTTAAATACCTTTCTATTTAGAATTATCGATAACCACGCTTCCGACACCATATCGGGGGTGTTTTACCTAGCACAAGACACCAAAAGTAGGTTTTAGTTAAATCGCCATATTGGTTTAACCTTCCATCAGGGTTAAATGTCGCCCAATTTTGATCACAATGGAAGCACCGTTTCATATATTGAGGTTTTTCTAATCAGTCCTCAAATTAGAAAAAATATTTCTAATCAGCTTCCCAAAACTTTATATTTTCGACCTGATTAGAAAAACCCCCTATCCTTTGTGGACTTGTCCTTGATCTTCTTAAAAGTAGATTCAAACTTCTTATCCCAGATGACTTCCTTGATTACCATTCCTCTAATTCTTTCAGGAAGCCATCCACTTTAGCCTTTCTATACTCCCCTCTCTCGACTCTCTCCCAGGCTTTATTTATCTCTTTCAGGGCTTTCAGGTCCTCTTCTATGCTAGGAGTTTTGATCGGCTTCAATATCAGGGTATTTTCAGGCGTTCTAAAAATAGCAAAAGGATCCCCTGCACCTACTGCTAGAGTATCCCTGATTTTTTTGGGTATCACGATCTGGCCTTTGGAACTCATGTGAGCAATTTCAGGGGTTATGTTTTTAGGGATTCTACCCAATTCTTTGTTCTTCATCACAATAGTAAGACGGTCTTACCGAGTTAAAACGTTCTTATAATTTCTAGGAAATTCCAGAAACCCCTTTAAAAAGTAGCTTTCGAGGGCATATCGGGGGCGTTTTACCAACCCAGAGGGCAAAAAGGCATGGACTATATGGGTCTTTCTGAGTGAGTGGAACAACCCATCCAAAAAACTGACATTAGCCCCTGTTCCTCAATTCTTCGGGCACTTCACCAAAGATTCTTTCGATTTTTGCCGAGGAGTTGAAGTTCACTTGGCCTATGAAGTTCTTGCGCTTGATCTCGCCCTTGAAAACCATCCTCGTCTCTTTGACCCCAACATCGACCCCTCTTCATCTGATCACTCCACATTCCTTGCAAACCTCTGCCGCATCCTTTTCGGTTAACTTGATCTCATCAAGGATTGTATACCTCGAAGATCTTATCTCTCGCGCCTTGACCAAGGCTTTGATAATGTATCTCTCTTCAATTCCAAGTCCCTCAGCGTCTATGGGGGCCTCGATCCTTTTCAGTGCATCTCTAATCTCGGACCAATCCCCCTCATGTAGATACATCATGAGTATGGTGCCAACGCCACACTGCTCGCCATGCAAAGCGGGATTTGGCGCGATCGAATCCAATGCGTGACTGAATTTGTGTTCAGACCCAGAAGCTGGCCTTGATGAGCCAGCTATACTCATCGCAACCCCCGAAGAGATCAACGCCTTTACGACCTTCCGAATACTTTCCACAGATCTATCTTTGATCATGTCGCACGAGTCCATAATGATCTTCGCCGTCATCAATGAGAGTGCCGAGGAGTACTCGCTGAACTCCTCGCCCTTTACATCTCTGGCCAACTCCCAGTCCTTCACTGCGGTGTAATTTGCAATTATGTCGCCGCAGCCGCTTGCCATCAATCGATAGGGTGCCTTTCTTATGATCTTCGTATCCGCTATAATCCCTATAGGTGCCCTCGCACTTATCGAGGTCGTGCTATTGTCGTGCTTTATCGATGCCCTAGAAGATGCTATGCCATCGTGAGATGCCGCAGTCGGTATGCTCAAGAATTCGATGGATCTATGGGTTGAAGCCAATTTCGCGATGTCTATTACCTTCCCGCCCCCTACACCGACCAGGAAATTTACCCCCCCGTTATCTATAATCCTTTCAACTCTCTCAACTTCCTCCATGCTGGCTTCTTTTACCATATTGAAGGTGACATTATAATCATTCTCCAAGACTTCACAAACCCTCTTGCCAGCTATCCCATATGTATGCTCTCCGGCGAGTACCAAGGCATTGCCCTCGAGCTTCAAATCGCGACACAAAATGCAGGCCTTCTTTATCACATCCTCCCCCACCAACACATTGCGAGGGAGCTGCATAAGCTTGGTTCTCATGGCTGTAGCTATATACAAGGTAGTAGAAAAATATTTTGTTGCCTTCCAGAAGAATATTTAAACGACGAAGACGTTTGCTCTATGAAAAATAGTGGAGAATTTGTCAATGGCCGTATATACCATCCAAGACTATGTGATAGCGATTGCGATATTGTTGGTAATCCTTTGGCTTTGCTCCAAATACCTCCTTGCGCTCGTGGCCTTCGACGAGAAATTTCTGCTCACATTGATGCCCTATATAATATTTGGCATCGCTCTCAGGATGATGGTCGATATCGGGATTTTTAAAGCCAGCAAATATTGGAATGTGACACCAGGAGTACATGTAGTTACGGTAGTATTCGCATCTATCGCACTCGGTATTGGCCTCTTAATAAATAGATATACGGGGAGAGAATATTGGCATTTCCCCTTTGTTATGGGCTCCATCGGAGCGGGATTCTTTTTAGTCCGATTACTCCAACACATGACTCATCCCGGGCGAATGATTTACGCAATTGCCTTAGCTACTTCAACGACCTTGGTGATTTATGTCATCTCGGGTTTCTTCGATGTGTCGAAGATCTTTAGGGAGAAAGAGAACGCCGCCATAATCTTTGCACATCTATTGGACGGCTCCGCTACATTTGTCGGCATAAACGTCTTCCATTTTACTGAAGAGCATCTATTGCCGGGATATCTAATTTCGCTGGCAGGTGGCAACGCGATCGTAATGATACCCTTAAAAATAATGGTTATATTATTGGCGCTCTACGTGATCGAGAGATGGTACCTGGAGGAGATTCTAATTACCGACGATCCCCAAAAGACAGAGGGATACTACGATATCTTCAAATTTGTCTTCTTTATATTGGGTATAGGCCCTGGACTTAGGGATACCATTTTGCCCGCCCTGATATAGAGAAGATATTTATTTGGGGTGCTAGAAGGTAATGCCCATGGCGAGAGAGAAATGGAAGAATGAATTCGGCGAGTGGTTCAACGATATTATTGTGACTGCCGAGATAATGGATGTCAGGTATCCGATCAAGGGGCTCTATGTCTGGTTCCCTTATGGGTTTCAAGTGCGAAGATACGTTTTGGATCTCCTCAGGAGATATCACGACGAAACAGGGCACCGAGAGGCGTTATTCCCCCTTTTAATACCCGAGCAAGAGTTCTCGAAGGAGGCTATACACGTCAAAGGATTTGAGGATGAGGTTTATTGGGTCACTCATGGCGGCACAGAAGAGCTCAATGTGAAGCTCGCATTGAGGCCGACCTCTGAAACCGCCATCTATCCCATGTTTGCGGTCTGGATTAGGGCGCATACAGATATGCCTTTGAAGGTCTACCAGGTCGTGAATACCTTCAGGTATGAGACGAAACATACGCGACCTCTGCTCAGGCTGAGGGAGATAACAACGTTTAAAGAGGCCCATACCGCCCACGCCTCATATGAAGATGCTGAGGGGCAAGTCAAAGAGGGGATTTCTATCTATAAAAAATTCTTCGATACTTTGGGGATTCCTCACATTGTCAGCAGGCGTCCGGATTGGGACAAATTCCCGGGAGCGGATTATACGATGGCCTTCGACACCATTTTTCCAGATGGAAAGACGCTACAGATAGGCACTGTCCATAACCTTGGCCAGACCTTTGCCAAGACCTTTGATATCCTATTTGAGAACGAGAGAGGAGAGCAGGAGTACGCATATCAGACGTGCTATGGGATCTCGGATAGGGTGATAGCCTCACTCCTCGTCATCCACGGAGACGATCGAGGGCTGTGCTTGATGCCAGAAGTAGCGCCGATCCAATGCGTTATCGTGCCAATAATCTTTAAGGAGAGTTCAACGGAGGTGAAAAAAGAGGCTCTCAAGTTGAAAGAAGAGCTTCGAGGATTCAGGGTCCATATAGACGATAGAGACTTGAGACCCGGCAAGAAGTACTATGACTGGGAGATCAAAGGCGTCCCTCTTAGGATAGAGATCGGACCCAAGGACTTGAAAGCCGGAGAAGTGACCGTCGTAAGAAGGGATACCATGAAAAAGCGGGTCATTCCCAGAGAAAATATCGAAACTCAAATAAGAGAAATTTTAGAGGATGTGAGCAAAAATCTGAGGGAGAGGGCATCGAAGGAATTTGACAAGAGTATACACGAAGCATTGTCATTGGAAGATGTCAACGAGATTCTATCGAAGGACGGGGGCATCGTCGAGGTGGGGTGGTGCGGGATCGAGGCGTGTGGTAAAGATATCGAAGAGAGAAGTGGGGTGGACATCCTCGGGATTCTGGAAGAGGCGAGAGAGGATCTTTGCATAGGATGTGAGAAGGAGGGAAAACTGACGATATTATTGGCAAAAACGTATTAGAAACCTTTATATACAAGTACTTGAAAAGAGGAGAATCGCTTATTTTATTTCCTTCTTCTAGGTTGGAGGCGCGTTATGGAAGCCCTTGAAAAGGCAAAAGAGTATCTGAAAGGAACGACGACCATAGGCTTGGTGTGCAACGACGGGGTCATATTGGCAACGGATAGAAGAGCCACCATGGGTTCTCTGATTGCCCATAAGTTCGTACAGAAGAGCTTCATGATCGATAAGCATATAGGGGCGACGGTCGCGGGCATAGTATCGGATGCCCAGATGTTGATCAGGTGGATACAGGCGGAGGCGAAGTTGTACAAAATGCGAAAAGGGGAAGAGATGACTATAGAAGGGGTAGCAACCCTGATGGCAAATATACTCCACTCCCAGAGGTACTTCCCAATGATAGTCCAGCTTATCGTCGGAGGCGTCGATAAGAACGGGGCGAAGTTATATTCCATAGACCCCATGGGTAGCAAAATTGAAGATACGATAATAGCAACCGGTTCCGGATCCCCAATTGCATATGGTGTTTTGGAGGACAGTTACCGACCTGATATGCCAATAGATGAGTGTCTGAAGGTGGGGGTTAGAGCATTAAAATCCGCCTTGGAGAGGGATGCCATGAGCGGCAATGGTATGGATATTGTCAAAATAACGGAAGAAGGTTTTCAAAGAGTCCCAGAGGATGAAGTAGACATATCATGAGTTGACTGCATCGTTGGATTTTTAGTCATGTGCAGTATCGATCTCCAGTTTGTATATCTTTCGACTTATCGAAATTTGATTGTCAAACTCGATCTTTAGAGGACATTTGAATTCAGGGTGAATTGATGCCGGAAGAAAATACCTTAGGTATGGTCAAAAATGCTGTAAAAGAGAACGTCCCGGTTGCTTCAATGGTGACCAAGATCGACTTCGAAGGTCCAGAGGTAGTGCTATACTCAAAGAATCCTTCGGTCTTGGCCGCAAATGGGGAGGTAATAAAGGAGTTAGCGAGGCTCATACGCAAAAGGGTAGTTGTGAGGCCCGATGCCTCTGTTTTGATGGACACCGAAAAGGCCGTAGAGGAGATAGAGAGGATCGTCCCCGAAGATGCCGGTATAACCGACATAAGATTTGATACAAACTTCGGTGAGGTGTGGATCGAGGCCGAAAAACCGGGCTTGGTCATAGGTAAGGGCGGTAAAACATTGAGCGAAATAAAGCTCAACGTGGGTTGGGTACCCAAGATCATGAGGGCCCCCCCGATAAAGTCAAAGATAGTCGAGAATATCCGTCAAATCCTGCTCAAAAAAAGCGGCGAAAGGAAGGAGATCCTGCGCAAAGTCGGGAAGAGGATCCACCGAACCATGCCCTCAAGGGATCAGTGGGTAAGGATCAGTATTATGGGGGGCTTCAGGGAAGTCGGAAGAATGGCCCAATATCTACACACTCCCGAGAGCAAAATATTGATCGATTGCGGCGTCAATGTGGCTGCGAATGACAACCAAGGGGCCTATCCCTATCTCAGGATACCGGAATTCAGAATCCACGAGTTGGATGCTGTGGTTATAACCCACGCCCACCTGGACCATTGCGGATTCTTGCCCTACCTTTACTACATGGGCTACGAAGGCCCGGTTTATTGCACCCCCCCTACCAGGGACCTCATGTTCCTCCTTCAATGGGATTACCTAGATGTTGCGGAGCGAGAGGGCAAGGACTTGCCCTACCCTAGGAGAGAGATCAAGAGGATGATGCAGTATACCATACCCCTGGAGTATGGCGAGATAACGGATATATCGCCCGATATCAGGTTAACCCTACATAACGCGGGCCATATCCTCGGCTCATCTATAGCGCATTTCCACGTTGGAGATGGCCTATACAACTTGGCTTATACCGGCGATTTCAAGTATGAAAAATCCCGGCTATTCGAGGCAGCAAATACCTCTTTTCCAAGACTCGAGACGTTGATTATGGAGAGCACTTACGGCGGGTCAAGAGATATTCAGCCGTCGAGAAAGAAATCCGAGAAAGACGTCGTAAATGTGATAAACGAGACTACTTCCCGAGGAGGTAAAGTCTTAGTACCGGTCTTTGCAGTGGGTAGAGCTCAAGAGCTCATGGTGGTATTGGAGGAGTACCTCACCCAAGGTGTTCTGGACGAAGTGCCCATATATCTGGATGGAATGATCTGGGAGGCTACGGGCATACACACAACCTATCCAGAATATCTGAACAAAACTTTGAGGAACCAGATATTCCACAGGGGCAGAAATCCCTTCTTGGCAGATGCGTTTGTGAAGGTAACTGGGGGTCAAAGCCAGAGACAGGATATCATAAATGGAGATCCGAGTGTGATATTGGCTACTTCGGGTATGCTATCGGGTGGACCTTCGATAGAATATATGAAATACCTCGCGGAGGATGAGAGGAATACCCTCATATTCGTCGGCTACCAAGCAGAGGGGTCTTTGGGTAGACGGATTCAAAAGGGGTGGAAGGAGATTCCCATGAAGGAGAACGGAAAGACCAAGGTGATCAAGATGAATATGGGCGTTCATACTGTGGAAGGGTTCAGTGGACATTCAGACAGAAATGAACTGATAAACTATGTAAGGAGACTCAGTTCAAAACCAGAAAGGATAATCACCTGCCATGGCGAAGAATCGAAATGTGCTGAGTTGGCATCTACTCTATATAGGGCTCTCAAAATCGAGACAAAGGCACCCCAAAATCTCGAGGTTTATAGGGTGAAGTAGCCTTTTTCATAAAGATTTAATAGGCGTATGCAGATACCCCTGTTTATCGAATAATCGGGAGTGACGGCTTTGCCGAAGACGTATTCTGAAGCAGGAGTTGATATCGACGAGGAAGGGAGAGCCATCCATGAACTTGTTTCAGAGATTCAAAAAACTGCATCTTTTCGTAAGGGGAAGATAGGGGAGTCGCTGACGAAGATTGGCCACTTTTCCGGTATAGTTAGATTAGATGATACGAAGGCTTTGGCAATCAGCACAGATGGCGTTGGAAGCAAGGTACTGATTGCAGAGGCTATGCAAAAATATGATACGATAGGCATAGACCTTGTTGCGATGAACGCCAACGACATCATTTGCGTGGGTGCAGAGCCCATCGCCCTTGTGGATTACATAGCAATGGAGCGCCCGGATCCGGAGGTGACTAGAGAGATCGGTTTAGGTCTAGCAAAGGGGGCAGAGATGGCAGGGATAGCTATCGTTGGGGGAGAACTTGCATCTCTGCCAGATACGGTACGTGGTTTGGACTTGGTGGGTACGATTATCGGAGTCGTGGAAATCGGGAAGATCATTTCCGGAGAGACCATCGAGCTTGGCGATACCATCATAGGATTAGAAAGCTCGGGCATCCATAGCAACGGCCTCACTTTGGCCAGGAAGGTCCTACTCGAGGCCTATGATATAGAGGAAAAAGTATTTGGGGATAGATCGGTCGGCGAGGAACTGTTAGAGCCCACGAAGATATACGTAAAAGAAGTCTTGGATATCTTGAATAAAGTTGAGGTTAAAGGACTGGCAAACATAACGGGTGGGGGGCTAGGAAATCTCGCAAGATTGGCGCAATATGGGTTTTCTCTCTATGATCTACCGAAACCGCATAAGGTTTTTGATGTCATTCAAGAGGTAGGCGAGATCTCGGACGAAGAGATGTACAGGACCTTCAATATGGGGATTGGCTTTTGTGTGGTAGTCGGCGAAGATGGAGCAGATAAGGTTATCGAGATATGTGAGAAGCACGGGACAAAGGGCCAAATCATAGGCAGGGTTGCCGAAGGAAAAGGGGTTAGACTCGAAGATATGGGATTTGCTTTTGAGTATAGTTAGTTTGATCGAGTCTCTATTTTTTCTTCTTTACCATATCCCCCAACGTCGGTTCTTCCCTAGAAACTGCTGTATGCTCAACTTTTTCGTTATGGATATCCCCAAATAGCGAGATCGTCAAAGCCCTTTCCAGCTTTCTGGCGAGTTTCTCATTCGGAACCATATGTCCCGACTCCAATCTATTTATCACGGAGGCCTTTTCACTGATCTTCTTCCCTAACTCTTCTTGTGTCAACCCCATGCTTTCCCTCGCTTTTCTGATGACCATATTATAATCTTGTATGACCTCTCTCCCGATGTCTACTATCTTATACGTTGACCTCCTCTTTGGCTTAAGTCCGATTTTGGATCTTTGAGTAGCGACAACCCTCTTTCCAAATTTGGCACAGAAACTGCACGTCTGCATCTGGGTTCCCTCTATCATGACCTTTATGGGCCTCTCAACGCTTCTGCCGCAGACCTCGCATTCCATAGCCCACCGTTATCCTTACCCCTAGAAAATATTTTTGGTTATTTTATATGGGTCTCAAATGCATCATGCCTGAGTTGTGGAACCATATATTTTTTTAGAAAGGTTTTTAATGGGTAAAAAAGGTGGTTATTTAAAGTTGATAAAAGGAGGTAAATTGGAAATTAAGAGAAGTTGGGGCAACATTTATTAGTTATGTTGGCCAAAATTGTTTAGGCGATCTCTATGGGTAGCGACAAGGCAGAGAAAAGGGCTGTGAAAGAAGACGATATGTCTACCTATCTCCTAAATCGGGTTAGAGAGTTGGAGCGAGAATGCATCCAACTTTCAAATGAAAAGAACCGACAACAGACGGGTTATGTCCAGAAGATAAGGTGGCTGGAAGATAAGAAGAGGGTCCTGGAGAATGATAATATCCAGTTAGAGAGGGAGAGCAGAAAACTGAAGAGCGAGGTAGAGCGGCTGAGGACCATGCCCCTCGTCGTCGGGACTGTGGTCGACGTATTGGAGAATGACAAGGTCGTCGTTAAGAGCAGTTCCGGGCCCAACTTCGTCGTAAATTGCTCACAATTTATCGATAGAAAGGACCTGGTTTCCGGATCTAGAGTGGCGATGAATCAACAGTCTTTTGCGGTCATAGACGTCCTTCCAGTAGAGAAGGATCCCGCAGTCTTGGCCATGGAGATAGATGAGAAGCCGGTAGAAACCTACGACGATGTAGGAGGCTTATCAAAGCAGATAATGGAGATAAAAGAGACGGTAGAGCTACCATTGCTCAAACCGGAACTCTTTGAGAAAGTGGGCATTGAACCCCCAAAGGGTGTTCTATTGTATGGGCCTCCTGGGACTGGGAAGACCTTGTTAGCGAAGGCTGTTGCCCACGAAACGAACTCTACCTTTATAAAGTTAATAGGGTCGGAACTTGTGAGGAAG
This sequence comes from Hydrothermarchaeales archaeon (SeqCode), assembly GCA_046761145.1. Classification (GTDB taxonomy): domain Archaea; phylum Hydrothermarchaeota; class Hydrothermarchaeia; order Hydrothermarchaeales; family SZUA-236; genus JBHIFP01. The sequence goes on along the minus strand of JBHIFP010000013.1, from coordinate 12,845 downwards.
TACATAGGCGAAGGTGCTAGGTTGGTTAGAGAGCTATTCAAATTGGCAGAGGAGAGGGCTCCGAGTATAATGTTCATCGACGAAGTCGATGCCATTGGGGCTAAGAGAATGGAGTCCGCCACGAGTGGCGATAGGGAAGTTCAGAGAACTCTGATGCAGCTCTTGGCAGAGATGGACGGGTTCAATGTGAGGAGCGATGTAAGGATAATCGCCGCGACCAATAGGCCGGATATCATAGACCCTGCGATGCTCCGCCCCGGCAGATTCGATAGACTCATCAAGGTGGAGATGCCCGACTTCGAGGGTAGAAAGGAGATATTCAAAATCCACACACGAAGGATGAATTTAAGCGAAGAAGTAGATCTGGGAGAGTTGGCAACCAAGACAGAATCGGCCACCGGTGCGGACATTAAATCCATATGTACTGAAGCCGGTATGTTCACGATAAGAGACGAGAGGGGAGAGATAACATTCCACGATTTTGAGAACGCCATAGAGAAAGTCATGGGCAAGTTCGAGGAAGGAGAGAAAGAAGCAGGGGTTATGTACGGTTAATTGCATTAGAGCATGCTGACAGTATGCCCCTCCCTAATGAGTTTGGAGTACTTCATGACGTGCTCTTTGATCTTGCACGTAGAAGACCCGCAATGATAGAAAGGACACTTATCGTTGCACTCTATGCTAATATTTTCAACGAGATAAACTTCATTCTTCGTCATATAATAACCTTAGATTACAGACGCTATAAACCAAATACCAAAGACCGTCAGAAATATGCCGCAACCGCCGAATACTACCTCGTGTATCTCTTCGGTCCATAAATGTTTCGATTTGTTGACCATTCTAGAGACGAAGTAGTACCATACGAGATCGCAAGACCAGTGGGTTATCATGAACAGGAGGAAGCCCATGACCCCGAATCCAGTCGCAGCGACTATAAGGGCTGCGCCGATCGTGGCCCACCATATGAAGAAGTAGGGGTTTGATGTGGTGGTCAGGAATCCGGCAGTAATAGAACCGTAGGGCAGGTCTTTGCCTTCCCCACTTATCTCCCTCCGAATCTTGATCATCTCCAATCCCATGTAGATCAGCATCAACCCTCCACCTATCCCTATCGCTCTCTTGATGATCTCCATGGTAAAAAATCTAGAGAAGCCAAGATATATCAAGATCATCAAGGGAAACTCGATTATGCCATGACCGATAGAAATAAAAGCGCCTGCATTTCTGTCTTTGCGCCCTTTGGCGATGGTAACGGCTAATACTGGTCCCGGAGAAAGGACTCCGGAAAGGGAGATGATAACGACTGACATTAAAAAAAGGTATATGCTTGAGTAGATTAACTCCATTTCATCATCTCATATCTCTATAACTATCGACAATATGTCTTTATCCTCCAAAATATGGCCCACCCCCACCATCTGTCCGTCGAACTTTGCGGACTCGCCCCATACGCATGCGAATTTGAACTTCCTCTCAAAGTCTTTGTGCAAGCGCCTGCAGATGTCGCCTATAGTAGAGCCCCGTAAAACCACTAATGGTTCCTCAAAATCTGCTTTCCCTCTTTGTGGCTTCATATAGACTCTAATAAAATCTAGGTTCTGGAATATCGCTTCCCTCAATCCATCCAAATTTATGCCCTTATCAGCCGAGATCGGGATAAAATCTTTATGTTTTTTACATTCCTCATCGAGATAATCTTCCTTTACTAAGTCGATCTTGTTCAAGATTGTTAATGCCGGTACATATACCCTATTCCCTAAAGTTACGTCGATCAACTGATCGATCGTTATGTCCTCCCTGATAATCACGCTTGCATTGTGGATTCTGTATTCGCCCAAAACTCCTTTTATCGCATCCTCTTCGATCGACAACTCGACGGTGGAGCTGACTTCGATGCCGCCGCTGTCTCTCTTCTTGATGTATATTTTGGGTGGGGTTTCGTTCAAGCGCAGACCTGCGTCATAAAGCTCTTTCTTTACCACCTCCAGCTGCTGGAGATTGAGGATGTCGATGAGTATTAGGATCAGATCGGCGCTCCTTACGACAGAGAGGACATCTTTACCTCGACCTTTGCCCGCCGATGCCCCTCTGATAAGACCCGGAACGTCTAAAATCTGGATCTTCGCCCCTTTATACTCCATCATCCCTGGAATTACGTCTATAGTAGTAAAATCATACTCCGCGATCTCCGACTTGGCATTAGTAAGGTTATTCAAAAGGGTAGATTTCCCTACAGAAGGAAATCCAACGAGAATTGCCGTTGCATCGCCGGATTTTCTCAGTCCATACCCCGCTCCCCCCTTGGGTTTTCCTCTTCTTTGCGATTCGTCTTTCAGCTTGGCCAGCTTGGCCTTGAGCTTACCGATATGGTGTTGGGTGGCCTTGTTGTACGGAGTCCTCCGAATCTCATCTTCGATCTCTTTGATCTTGTCTTCAACTCTCATGATCTATCCCAATATAAATACTCAGAATAACGAGGAAAAATGGTAAAGGTAAGCGCTTTTAAATCTTACTCGGATTGATCAAGCCTTGCCTCAATGCATGATCGGCCAAGACTAAAGCCAGCATGGACTCGCAAACGGGTAATACCCTCGGTACTATGCACGGATCATGCCTCCCCTTGATGCTGATCGTTGTCTCTTCCATCTTCGCTAAGTCTACAGTCGTCTGCTCCTTTGCTATCGAGGAAGTCGGTTTTATAGCAGCTCTTACAACTATGGGCATCCCGTTGGAAATTCCCCCCAAGATACCTCCAGAGTTATTGGTCCTCGTAACCACTTTTCCTTCCTTTAAAATAAATTGGTCGTTATTTTCTGACCCTTTTTTATCCGCCACGCCGAAGCCAGCGCCTATTTCTACCCCCTTTACCGCGCCAACGGACATAATGGCCTTGGCTATATCAGCATCTAACTTATCGAATACCGGTTCTCCTAACCCAACGGGTACATTTAACGCGATGAGCTCGACTACCCCCCCTACCGAATCGCCTTCTTTTTTAGCTTTTAGTATCTCCCCTTCCATCTCCTTCGCAACTTTTAGGTCGGCACATCTTACGGGGTTCTTTTCCACATTTTCTCTTATATCGTCCAAAGTAACGCCTTTGACCTTGATTCCGTGAACCTCGGAAGTATGCCCAAGTATCTCAACACCTGTCATTTTCAACAACTTTTTGGCCACAGCCCCAGCAGCAGTTCTAGCTACGGTCTCCCTACCAGATGCCCTACCTCCGCCCCTCCAGTCCACGTGCCCGTACTTCATAAAATAAGTAAAGTCAGCATGGTTTGGCCTAGGCTTGTTCTTCAGCTCTAAATAAGCACTGGGGTCGACGTCCTTGTTATATACGATCATCGATATGGGCGTTCCGAGGGTCTTTCCTTCAAAAACGCCGGACAAGATCTCCACTTTGTCCTCCTCTCTCCGAGTTGTCACGAGTTCGCTCTGCCCAGGCCTTCTCCTGTCGAGCTCCTTCTGGATGTCCTCTTCGCTCAACTCCACCCCCGCCGGACAGCCATCGACGATAACGCCGACTGCAACTCCATGAGACTCTCCATGGGTAGATACCTTAAATGCCTCGCCGAAAGTACTTCCCGCCATGTTCATACCTCTATCTCTGCCCCTAATGACATCAACGCTTGGAAGAATCCCGGGAAGGATATCTCAACACTCTCCGCATCTTTCACGATCGTTTCTCCCTCGGCACAGATGCCGGCGATCGTCAAGGCCATTGCCATTCTGTGATCGTTGTAACTTTCAACCCTACTGCCTTTAAGTTTTTCTGTCCCTCGAATTATCAAGCAGTCCTTCCTCTCTTCGATTTCGGCTCCGAACTTTCGGAACTCTTCTGCGCAGGCGGAGACCCTGTCGCATTCTTTGAGTCTGGCATGTCGGATATTTTTTATAATTGTATCCCCTTTTGCCTTAGAGGCCAAGGCTACAACGGTGGGCAGTAAATCGGGCGTATCCCCCAGATCGATATCTATCCCCTCGAGTTCGCCTCCAGTAATGGTCACCGTATCGTCTCTCCTTTCCACTTTTGCCCCCATATCTCTCAATATTTCCATAATAACCTTGTCGCCTTGTTTTGAGTCTTTAAGGAGATTCCCGACCGTTATCTTCGAATTTGTTAAGGCAGCCGACGCCAGAAGGTAAGATGCCGAAGTGTAATCCCCTTCTACGGAGTACTCCCTTCCTTTGAAATGTTGCCCCGAGTTGACACGAAATCGTCGGTAGTTTTCATTCTGGACCGGAACCCCAAATCTTTCCATTATGTCCAAGGTGAGGTCGATATATGGTCTCGATTTTGCTTCGGTGGTCAAAATTATCTCTACATCATTTTCCGCATATGGCGCTACTATTAATAGGGAAGATATAAACTGAGAGCTTACGTCGCCCCGAATCCTCCCCTGCCCTCCTCTAAAGGTCCCTCCTTCGACTACCACAGGGGGGCATCCGTTCCCCCTAGTCGAGTAGGCCCTTATCCCCAACTCTCCCAAAGCATCGAGCAACGGTTGCACGGGCCTCTTCTGTATAGAAGCATCGCCAGTCAACGTCGCATTCCCATCGAGGGCCGCCAGCCCGCATGCCAACCTCATCGTAGTCCCAGAATTCTGGACGTCTATCGCCCCCTTTGGTGTTTCCAATCGTCCATTAGAACCGCGAATGATCAGGTGGTTTCTTACTTCCTCAATATCGACCCCGAATGCCCTGCATGCATTGATGCTGGAATCGGTATCCCCGGATTTCAAATAATCCCTAACTATGGACCTTCCTTCGGCTAGGGAGGCTATCATTATCGCTCGGTGGGTATAGCTCTTGGACGGGGGTGCATCTACTACCCCCTCGAGGTTTTCTGTTTTTTTTATCTTGACGATCATCTCTTCGGCCCGCCATCATCATTATATATCATGAGATAACAGTATCTTCCACGATGTCGTGATACGAGGGATACAATGTTATCCAAGGTTGAGGATGAACTGGAATTGTTGGAGAGACATGTCAAGGTTTTGCAACTCGTTCTTAAGAATGAACCCATAGGGATAATAAAGCTTTCTGAGCTAAGCGGCATTCCTCAGCACAAGATAAGATACTCCCTCAGGATGCTTGAACAGAACGGCATAATAAAGCCATCGCCCCAAGGCGCTGTGACCACGAGAAAGGCAACGAAGTTTATAGAGGCTCTACCAAAGAGGTTAGAAGAGTTGATAGATAAAGTCGGCAAAACTAAAAAATTGGTGGGGGTCTGAGCTACTCGATCTTGTATGTCTCTTTATCGACAGCGGCGCTCTCCATGACCTTGCTGGATACAAAGATCGGGGCGTCCGCCCTGATGGCTAGGGCCAGTCCATCGCTTGGTCGGGTATCGAACTCCAACTCATCGCCGTTCTTTTTGACTATCAGCCTAGCAAAGAATATGCCATCGTTCAGATCGTCGATTATAACTCTGCCTACCTCGCTGTTGAGCCTCTCCAATACCGAGATAAGGAGGTCGTGGGTCAAAGGCCTCGGATATGGCAATTTCTCTAGGGCGGTATGAATGGAGAAGGCCTCAGTCGCTCCAACGTAAATGGGCAAGACCTTTTTGCTGTCGTTCTCCAAGAATACCACCGGGCTGGTGCCATCTGTGGAATTTGCTATAAAGACTCCTTCTATCCTCACTAGCTGATGCTCATTGCTTTTATTTTTGGAACCGACAGACTTCGCCCTATCCGAGTTTTTCACTCTGGCCACCTGTTCATTGTTGTACGTTGGTATATATAAGCTTGATCCGTTGATTATCTAAAGATTTTTATTCTTACCCTGTCATTTTAATACGGTGCCAGCCCATGACGATTGCAGAAAAAATCCTCGCTAAAAAGGCCGGAAAAGATCGCGTCGCTCCGGGTGAGATCGTCGAGGCCGAAGTAGATTACGTTATGCTGAACGATGTCACTGGGTTACCAGCGTTTGAGGTATTTGAACAAATTAACACAGAGCCCATTAAAGAGAAGATCGTGTTGATCCCCGATCACTACGTCCCGAATAAGGACGTGGCGAGTGCCGAGCAAGCGAAGGCCATGCGCGACTTTGCGAAGAAGCACAATCTACCCAACTATTTCGAAGTTGGCCGAAGCGGAGTGTGTCATCAGCTTATGATAGAGCAGGGTTTTGCAGCCCCTGGGAGGCTGATCGTTGGTGCGGACTCCCACACCTGTTCTTATGGTGCCCTCGGCGCCTTTGCGACTGGCATCGGCTCAACCGAAGCTGCTTCGGTTATGGCATTGGGCAGCCTTTGGTTTAAAGTTCCCGAAACTCAAAAATTTGTGGTGGATGGAGAGCTCGGTAATTATGTGATGGGCAAAGACGTAATTCTCCATATAATCGGCGATATAGGCGTAGATGGAGCCCTCTATAAATCCATGGAATTCTATGGCACGACGATAGAATCGTTAAGCCTGGCAGATCGGATATCGATTTCAAACATGGCCATAGAGGCAGGAGGAAAGGCGGGCATTATCCCTCCCGATCAAAAGGTCTTTGAGTATCTCGAAGGAAGGGTGAGGGGTACTTACAAAGCAGTTTACGCAGACGAGGATGCGGAATATTGTGAGGTACTCGGCTACAATGCCAAAGACGTCGTGCCTACCGTAGCAAAGCCCTTCCTTCCGGAAAATACCGTCCCTGCATCGGAGTGCAATGTGGATATCGACCAGGCATATCTTGGATCCTGCACCAACGGACGCATCGAAGATTTGAGGGTCGCCGCCAAACTCATAAAAGGCAGAAAAGTGAAGGAAGACGTACGGATGATCGTCGTCCCCGCAAGCAAAGAGGTCTTCGAGCAGGCTATGAAGGAAGGACTCGTCAAGATCTTCATGGATGCCAATGCCTATGTAACTGGGCCTACCTGTGGGGCATGCTTGGGTGGCTATATGGGGGTTCTGGCAAAGGGAGAGAAGTGCGTCAGCTCGACGAACAGGAACTTCATAGGCAGGATGGGTCACGAGGAGTCGGAGGTCTATCTCGCTAACCCCGCCGTCGTTGCGGCGAGTGCGATAACTGGAAGGATAACCGACCCCAATGATTTGGAGCGAATATGATGGAAGGATATGGTGAAGGAAGAACCTGGAAATTCGGAGATAATGTAGATACCGACCAGATCATTCCGGCCGAGTATTTGACTACCGGCGACCCCAGAGAACTCGCCAAGCACGCCTTTGAAAAGGTGAAGCCGGAGTTTGCTGAAAGAGTTCGGAAAGGCGACATCATAGTTGCGGGCGAGAACTTCGGTTGTGGCTCTAGCAGAGAACATGCTCCAAGGGCGCTAATTGGGGCGGCGATCTCTTGCGTTGTGGCAAAGAGCTTTGCCAGAATCTTCTTCCGCAACTCCATAAACATTGGTTTGCCATTGATAGAATGCGATATCGAGGCAAATGACGGAGACGAACTTGAGGTAGAGTTCAAAACTGGGACGATTAAAAATATAACGAAAGGTGAAAAGTACAAGTTCAATGCTCTCCCGGAGTTTTTGCTAGAGATACTTGAATCTGGGGGACTCGTTGAGTACACGAAGCAAAAACTGAAGGAAGAGTCAACTACCCACATCTAAAGACGCGGGCATGTGTCGGAGATGATCAAAATGCTGCAAGCACTTCAAACCGATCCCGTCATGCACACGAACACCTCGGTTGACCGCGAGGTTTCCACCAGGAATCTGGGCGGAGAAGAAGCCATTTGCTCTTCGAGCAAGCCGGTGCGAAGCACCATTGGTGTTGGGACGGCTTCTTTGAATGCCCGCCCTGATGGCGATGTTGACAGATGCGTTTCTGTCGGCGTTTACGATGTTTCCACACTCGGGGCATTTGAATATCGTTCTGTTTCTGTTCCCCATAGCACCGCATCTGGAGCAGATATGCGATGTCCCCCTAGGATATACGGCAGCCACAACTATGTTGTTCTGCCCTGCCACACTTTCGAGTGCCACCCTAAGCTTATGGTAGGGCATCCTCTTAGACTTGCGGTTGCCTTTTCTATTCCCTCTGGCATCTTTGAGTCCACTGAGATCCTCGATGGCTATGAAGGCGTTGTGCTTCCCGGCAAGCTCGACGATCTCGTGGGCAACCTGCCAGCAGCGCGTAGTGGTGTAGTCGTTCTCATATCTCCTGAGCCTCCTGAGGGCCTGCCTTGCGTACCTGCTGCCCCTGTCCGCGTGGCTCCTGAGCTTGGAGCGCCTTATGCAAATGTCTCTTTGCTTATTCCACACATCCTGCCCAAGGTAGAGCTGCCTTTTGATTCTGCCCTCTTTGGAGACAACGGAGACGGCTGCCAGCCTCTTTACCCCGATGTCGACCCCGAGAACAGCATCGTAGTCCTCTTGGACAGAGAACTCTTTTTTGAGCGTGACGTGAATCTTGGAATGGTTGAGCTTGAAGAAAGTTGTCTCATAGCCCTGCTCCAGAAGGTCTCCATATCTTTTGTAACCCCCGTCCATGGCAATTGGCATGGCTATTCTCCCGTCGAGGGTGGCCACGACCACAACGGGATTGCCGTGGCCGGTAAATCCAAAATTCGCGCTCCTCGGGATGTTGTAGGGCATGCAGACTTTTTTGACCTGACCGCCGTTGTTCAAGATGGCGACGGCGTCCTTGAAGAGGTCGTTGGCCATCTGGCTATGAAGGCCGAATCCTCGGACATCGCCGTAGAACATTCTCTGGAGCTCGGTTCTCTTGGCTTTGAATCCTTGTGCTACGACAAAGGAGAGCGCTTCCATATATGCCTGCTCAAGCTCTGCCAGTTCCTCTCGCTTGACCCCTGTCGGCTCAAGCAGGTTCAGAGTTATGGACTTAACGACCCTCATCCCAAGACCGAGCATATATTGGTCTTGGAGGGTATATGTGCCTTTTCCGAGAGCACGAGAAAAGTAATTCGCCAATTCCTCCCACCTGTGAATAGGCGGGCTTCCTTGGCGAGGAGGTTGTGATTCCATGAAGATCGAACTGGATTTTGAATGTGGTAGAGACCTGCCCCCTATATCTGAGTTATGGGGAGATCTTCCCCGCCTAAATGTAGAGGATGTGAGGAGAGATCTACCCCTGACGAAGGATTGGATTTATCTCGACAATGGCGCAACCTCTCTGACTCCAATTCCCGTGTGGGAGGAGATGGCGAGATATTTCACTTGTTACAATACAAATGTCGAGAGAGGTGCATTCTTTATCGCCTCATACGCCACGGAGCTGTTGCACAAATCTCACGCGCTGATCGCAAGGCTATTGTTGAATTGCGAGCCCAGTGAATTGATCTTCACGCGGAATTTGACCGAAGGCATCAATATGGTCGCATATTCGTTGGAGGCTTTTGATTGGAAGGGTAAGAATATCATATTCAGCGATATAGAGCACCATTCCAATATGCTTCCATGGATCCGCTTGGCAAGAAGAAAAGGGGCGGAGATTAGAGTAGTCGAAACGCAGGATGGGATCATTGATCCAGGTGCTCTTGAAGCCATTGTAGATGATAATACGTTAGTGGTATCCTTACAACACTGCTCTAATGTGGCTGGCGTTGTACAAGATGTCAAGGCGTTCTCAGAGATCTGCAACGATAGTAATGCGCTCTTCGTGGTAGATGGTTCCCAAGGGCCTGGGCACATGCCCGTGAACGTGAAAAAGATGGGTTGCGACTTCTATGGCTTCTCGGGTCATAAAGGGCCCATGGGGCCTGTGGGTAGTGGAGGACTTTACGTAAGAGGAGAATTGATCGAGGAGAGGATACCCGAATATGACGAAGAAATCTGTAGATCCGGACTCTTGGCTGTACACGATTTTGAGGACGTGGAGAGTTATGTAAAGGCAAAGTTTGAACCGATGGAACTGGGAGGAGGAACAATCGTGGATGTGGACTATGATCGTTATATTTTAACGGAATCTCCCTCGAGATTTCATGCCGGGACGCCAAGTATCGCATGTGAGATTGGGCTTGGAAGGGCCGCAGCTTACGTGGCTGAGCAGATTGGACTTGAGGAGATTAAGAACCGAGAAAAAACCTTGACAAAGCTAATTTTGGATGGACTATCTGAGATAGACAATGTAGAAATTTATGGTCCAAAAGAGGTCGGCATAAAGTGCGGGGTCGTAACCTTCAATGTAAAAGGTTGGAGTTCACAGGACGTATCGATGGTCCTCGACGAATCCTACAACATATGCACGAGGGCTGGCAATCACTGCGCCATGCCATGGCACAAGAAGCATGGTTTGATCGACGGGACGGTAAGGGCATCGGTCCATTACTACAATACAGAAGAAGAGATCGAGCAATTTTTAAATGGGGTAAATGGGATCTCAAAAGAGCTTGCATAACCTATCTCAATCTCGTCGGCTGCCATCTCCATTCGACCCAAATTGCCTGGAGAGTCAGGATCGCCATCAAGACCAAATACGCCCCCAATAACAATTGGACAACGAAGAATCCATAATATAGGAGGCCCACAATCCTCGGAGATAAGGTAATCCTGAGTGCGAGGAGATCGAAATATATGCCCAAAATGCACAAGAACAACGTTATGATGTATTCCCTAAGAGCGCCCATAACTTCACCACATAGGATTTATTACCAACAACTTTAATATAAATATTTATATGCTAGGTGCTAGGATTGAACATCTAAGCACTTGGTTATCCTCGCCAAATACGTCACCACTAATCCGGAGGAAATATGTTTGAAGAATAAGATACTGATTGCGTACATGCTGGTGGTCTTTTTAGTCTCCATATCGCTAACTTCAGCAACTTCTCTAGAGTTATATACAGAAACCCGTTCCATCTCTGGAAAATCTGATGACGTATCGCTGATCGTTGGGGACTTTGATAGAGACGGAAGATTGGATGATGTATTGCTCAGGATTAGCGGAAGTGTTTACGCTTTTTCTAGTGGTAGTAAAGAGGCAAGATGGAGGTGGCTTACAACGATTGGGGATAAGCGAATTGACGTTATCGATTTCGAATCCGATGGAAGATTGGACGACGTCCTCATGGTATCGGCAGACAAAGTCTATATCCGTGATTATGCCGAGAAGATTCTGTGGAATCACTCCTTTTCGGAACCCATATACTCTGTTGCATCTGCGGATTATGATGGCGATGGAAAACGGGACGAAGTCCTCGTCGGAGCTGGGAAATCGATTTATGTATTTGACCCCAGTAGCGGCCAGGTCTTGGATACTTACACCGATCTCCCAGGAGATGTCAGGGTGGTGGGTACGATAGATCTCGACAAGGATGGGAAAAAAGACGAGATAGCGTTTGGGACTTGGACTTTAAGTGGTGATAAAACAGAAGGCAAGGTATATGTTATTGAACCTATCGGAGCTATGCTATGGTATAAGGCCGAAGGGGAGGTTAGATCCATCGCTGCCGCTGATGCTGATTTTGATGGATATCTCAGCGATATTTTGGTTACATTTGTCGATACGGAGTTAACTGTCAATCCGGCAACTGCCTATCTCATCAACTCCAGTGGTGAGATCCGGAGCTTTTCTGGTATAGTGTCTGCTTCTCCGGCGGATTTTGATGAGGATGGAAGATTGGACGACGTTATAACAATAAGCAAGGATGAACTCAGGACATTTGACTTCAGAGGGGACCTGATAGTCAGTTATCCCAAGGGAGATTTTGGAACCGAATCTAAACCCACGAGTTTGGTCATGGCTACTACAGTTGCCCTTGATTATGGTGGAGTATTTAATGATGTTGCCATATGTGCAAACGCGGGAGAGTACAAATATATCTACTTTTTTAGGAATATCGCAAATGATACAGTACCGATTGTGACAACAACTCCCCCTCCTACTACAACCCCTCCCCCAACCACTGAAGCGCCGAATCAGCCCCCGATTGCGGATGCGGGAAGTGACCGGACTGTGAAAGAGGGGACTGAGGTTACTCTCGATGCAAGTAACTCTGAGGACCCAGATGGGGAGATCGTCTCTTATAAGTGGACCGAAGGGGAATTGCTCCTCAGTTTAAAAAAGAAATTCACTCTGAAATTCACCCCTGGGATCCACGTCATCGAATTGAGGGTCACTGACGATAGAGATGCATCCGACGTTGATTCCGTATCCATCATAGTAGAAGCGAATGTTCCTCCAATAGCAGACGCGGGAGCCGACCAAACCATAAAGGAGAACGTCTCTATAACCTTGTCAGCAGAGAATTCTAAGGACCCCGATGGGGAGATCGTCTCTTATAAGTGGACCGAAGGAGAGATTGTTTTGAGTACCAATATCTCATTCAAAAAGACTTTCGACTTAGGGACTCACGAGATAACGCTGGAAGTGACGGATGACAATGGCGCCACTGATACTGATACCCTAACCATCACTGTTAGTAAGGAAGTTGTGGATACCGACAACGATGGGATAAATGACACAGAGGAGGAGAGATTGGGTACAGATCCAACTAAGGCGGACACCGATGGAGATGGACTGACAGATTTTGAGGAGGTTTTCATTTACAAAACAGACCCACTTGAGGGGGATACAGATGGAGATGGCTTGAGTGATGGAGAGGAAGTAAATACCTACAAAACCGACCCATTGAATCCTGATACTGACGGCGATGGTCTCTACGATGACGATGAGATCAAACTAGGAACAGACCCCAATAACCCAGATACCGATGGCGACGGAGTTATAGACTCAGAGGATCCAGAGCCACTAATAAGTGGAGGGGAGAAGTTGGGATTTATCTCGAAGTTACTCCAAAAGCACAGAGTTGGGATAAGGGTCACCGCCTTTACCTTACTAGCTGCTCTCTGTGGTGTGGGGGTATTCATTAGAAGGCGCAATCAAGGTGCCTTGTATAGATAAG
>JBHIFP010000012.1:0-26345 GCA_046761145.1 Hydrothermarchaeales archaeon (SeqCode) | reverse complement strand
CTGAAAAAACTCGAACGGGAAAAGAACGACGCCGTGAAATACGAAAAACTGAAAAGAGAGGTCAGGGAATCCGAGGGTATCTTGTTAAAGTCCCGGTACCTGGAGATAAAAAGTGAGATCGATGATCTCGACAAGAGATTGAATTTTGAGGAGAATAGAAGGGGGAAGTTAAACGATCACCTCAGGATTCTACAGAAAAACTCTGAGATAAAAAAACAGGAGCTGGAGAATCTAAACGCTGCTATAATAAAAGAAGAGGGAACCGGTCAATTTGAGGTCTATAAAGAGAGCGAAAAACTGAAGAACGAAGTCCTGTACGACGAAGAAAAGTTGAGGGCCATCGAAGAGCAACTCAAGAGCTCTGAAGAGAGATATGAATATGCGAAATCCGAGGTAAAACGGATCCAAAACGAGATCGAAGAATACCGCAAGATAAACGACGCACTTATAGGCGAACGGGGGGAAATTGAGAAAACCATCGCTGAGTTGAAAGCCGAGGCCGATGGCGCTTATTCGCAGATAACCCAAGAGGACAGAGATGCCTTTGAACATAAAGAAGATCTTCTAAAACTAAAAAAGGAGATCGATAACGAGCAAGAGAATTTATTTGAGTTGGAAAGATCCAATACAATTTTAAAAGAACAGAAGCAACAGAAAAGTGCTATTCTAAACGAAATCAATGGTCAAATAGAAGAAAAAAAGAATAAACTCAAAAATTTTGAAGATTTAATCAATAATACCAGATCATCTATAGACGAAATAAATATTAAAATTGAAAAAAATAAGAGAAATAAAAAACATTTATATAAAGAAAACATTGAAAATAAAGAGTCTATTTCAAAGTTAAATAAAATTTTGGAAAATAAAATAGGGGCATATGCTAAATTAAATGCTAAATATAAGGCTTTGGAAGAGATTAACGAGCGAAATATCACTTTCAATAACGCCATCGATGCGATATTGGCACTGAGGGATAACAACAAAATCGGGGGCATATATGGGACCATCTCAGAGCTCGGAAAGGTGGACAGACGATTCTCAAAGGCATTGGAGATTGCGGCGGGGAAGGGGTTACATTACATCGTTGTAAAAGACGACGTAGTGGCCGAGAAATGTATCCGCTACCTGAAGAAGAATCGAATAGGCAGGGCCGATTTCTTACCCCTGAACAAACTCCGCACGAGACATCCCTCTATCAACGCCATTGCAGCCGCAAAAAGATCACACGGTTTTGCCATCGATCTCATAGAATTCGATAAGAGATTTGAAAAGGCCTTTCTCCATGTTTTCAAGGATACCGTCGTCGTCGAGGATATAGATTTCGCCAGGAAGATAGGCATAGGTAAAGTCCGCATGGTGACTTTAGATGGTGACCTGATAGAAGTCTCTGGAAGGATGAGTGGAGGGCATTACGAGAAAAGAGTCGTTGGCTTTGAGGAAAGCGACGCATCAAAGAGAGAATTGGAGGAACTCGCAAAGGAGATAGATGCCCTCGAAAAAGAGAGAGGGGCTTTGATGAAGGAGAGCAAAGTTATCGACGATGAGCTGGAAAAGGTGACTGTGGAAGGACTCGAATTAGAGAAGGAATTGGAGATCCTCCACGAGAAGCTGAGGTCTCATGAAGAGGGTATCGACGAAATTACCCGAGATATAGGCCGAAAAAATGAAACGTCGACGAAGTTGTCCGCTGAGCTGGAAAAGATCGATGGAGGTATCTCAAAGAACGATGCCGCTTTAGAAAAAGTCTCTTCGACCATAGCCGAATTGAAGGAAAAACAAAAGGCGATTGAAAAGCTCTTGGAAGGGTCGAGGGCAGAAGATATTTACAATGGCATAAAAGAGTTGGAATCGAAGATTTTCCAGCTCGAAAAAGAGAGAGAATCGAAGAATAACCAAATCGATCTAAACTCTTCCAAAATCGAGAAGATATTGGTTCCAAAGTTACACGAATATGAGGAGGAGATCGAGAGCATCGATTCGAATATTGGGGAATTAAATCGCAATTTCAAAGATATCTCGGAGCATAGGGAGGATATCGAAAAAAGATTGATAGAGGCGAAAGATAGAGAAAGCGATGTTTTGGGAAAAGTTGCCGGGTTAAAAGAAAGGAGGGAGAAACTCCTCAAGGCTGTCGCCAAGATCAACACCAAAAACGAGGGTATAAGAAACGAACTCCATAGCATATCCGGGAATATCGAGGAGATCAAGGTCGGGAAGGCAAGACTGGAAACGAGGTTGGGCGATGTTCAGGTAAACCTCGAGGAGTACGCCGATTTGGAGATCAATTTAGAAGAACCAATAGATCTCGAGGCACTTGAAAGCAAGATCGGGAAGTTGAAGGCGAGGATCGAGAGACTTGAGCCCATAAACATGCGCGCGATTGAGGATTACGAGACCGTAAACGAAAAATACGGAAAACTCTTCGAGAAGATCGAGAAATTGATGGCCGAAAAGAGGGCCATCAGAACCCTCATGGAGGAGATCGAACACAGAAAGTTGACGATCTTTATGGAGGCCTTCGAGAATATACATATGAACTTCAGGAGGATCTTTTCTCAACTTTCGGGGGGAGGCACCGGTGAGCTATTTTTAGACCCCGAGATGCCCCTCGAAGGAGGGCTTATGATACGGGCCAAACCACCCGGAAAAAATCCGCAGTTGTTGGAATCCCTCTCTGGCGGTGAGAAGACCTTGACTGCCCTATCCTTCATCTTCGCGATCCAGAGGTACCAACCCGCACCGTTTTACGTTATGGACGAGATAGATATGTACCTGGACGATGATAATCTGGTCAAGATCACAGACCTGATCAAAGATTCGTCAAAAGAGGCCCAGTTCATAGTCGTATCCCTCAGGGATACCCTTATGTCTTCTGCGGATCACCTCTTTGGTATCTCAAGCGATGATGGTGTATCGAAGATAATTGGCGTGGAGTTAGAGGAAGTTGGATCCTGAAATCTCTGTAGCCGATGTTCATCCAATAGACATGTTGATAGATCTCGTGGTCTCTGAAGAGCTCGATCCTTGGGACATCGACATCGAGGAGATCGCCAACAAATTTCTGGAAAAGATCAACCGGATGCAAAGGATAAATCTACGCCTGTCGGGGAGGACATTGCTCACTTCTTCGATCCTTTTAAGGATGAAATCCGAAGACCTGCTTCCTCCTCCAGAAGAGTGGGAAGATGAGATAGAGGATTTCGATTGGGATCTCGAATACGATGATTACGATGCTCCGCCTTTATTGGAGATACCCATGCAGAGGCGCACTGAACAGAGTACGTCTCTGTTCGAACTCGTCGATGCCCTCCAAAGGGCGCTGAGTGAAGAGACGCTGAGAAAGAACTTTCCCGAGAGGGAAAGGGCCAAGCGAATATTGGTACTACAAGTGGATGAGGAAGACATAAAGGAGCGTATTGAGAAGACGTTCAAAAAAATACGAAGCCTAGCAAAGAGCAAAAATACCCTCCTACTTTCGGATATCATCTCGGAAGAGACGAGGAGCAATGTCGTGGAGACCATAGTGACCCTACTATATCTCGACACACAACAGAGGATAAGGATATGGCAAGAAAAACTCTTCGGAGAGATATTTATCTCGCTGAGGTGAGCACATGAAATTGAAACAACTTGTCGAGGCCGCATTATTTGTCTCAACCAATCCCCTATCCCTTGAGGATTTATGTAAAGTAACTGGGCGTGAAACAAAGACTCAGGTCCGGGAAGCATTAGAATCGATAAAAGGAGATTACGATAGAAACAGAAGCGCAATCGAGATCAAGAAGGTTGCCGACCATAAATATATCATGCAAGTAAAAGATGAATTCGCAGGTGCGGTCTCCAACTTGGTAGAACCGGTGGTGTCGGAAGAAGTTTTGAGAACCCTCTCTTTGATAGCATTGAGGCAACCCATAACTCAGGCCGATACCGTCAAAGCCCGAGGATACTTGGCGTATGATCACGTGAAGGAGTTGGCAAATAAAGAGTTCATCTACGCGGAACCCAAGGGCAGGACCAAGATCTTGAGCACAACTCCCAAATTCTCGGAATATTTTGGACTAATGAGCAAAGATCCCACAGAGATAAAAAGACAACTCGAAAATACGTTGAGAGAACTATAATCACTTCAACTTTATCTCCCCTTCCCCGATATAACATATAATCCCACTATCGTGCATATACTTCAGACAGTGCTCCGCTTCAACTTGGTCATGAGATAGTTCGATACGAGGGTGTTTCGCACAGTTCGTTCTTCAATCGATAAATCACCGCCAGTGGTGTTGTTCCAGATCATCTGTTTGGCATATGTAATATGTCTCCTTTGTGGAGGGGAAGTGATGTCGACTTTTTCTGTCGTGCCCTCGAAGTAACCGATTTCCTTCATAAACTTGATAGTCTCCTCCGCTTTTTTGGCATTCTTCTTCGCCCCTTGCAGCAACCTCGAGAATTCTGGTTGGACGATGCCCAATCGCTTGGCCACCTCTGATTGAGTCAGTCCACTCGATTCCAAATTCATCTTCAGAATTTTGGCCTGTTTCTTCGTAAGCAATCCGAGATTTTTCCCCTTTCATCCGTACCCCACCAATTACACAATCTAGTTATAAATCATATTTAAACTTGCCATTCTGTAAATTATAAAGGAGGTTATTATTCATGAGATATAACTTAGATATGTAATGATAGTCTAAGGCGGCATTAAAATTAGATCATCCCCATAAAAATAAATGCAGTCAGGGTTACCAAAGCCCAGATTCTGGGGCTCCAG
This sequence comes from Hydrothermarchaeales archaeon (SeqCode), assembly GCA_046761145.1. GTDB lineage: Archaea > Hydrothermarchaeota > Hydrothermarchaeia > Hydrothermarchaeales > SZUA-236 > JBHIFP01. The sequence goes on along the minus strand of JBHIFP010000012.1, from coordinate 21,580 downwards.
GCCATCACTTTGGATCCGTCAAGAGGCGGAAAGGGGATTAAGTTGAAGAAAGCCAACCAAGCATTTACAAAAAATCCAAAATATCCCAGCGTTCCAAGAAAACCAGATAGATTTACGAGGGGGAGAAAGAGCAAAGCCAAAATCAGATTGGTCGTAGGACCAGCGACTGAAATGAGGCCATTCTCTTTTTTGGATATCCCAAGGAAACCACTACTGATATAAACCGCTCCCGGAGCAGCAAAAACGAATTTAAGTGTTATGGCCATCAGAAATGCCAAGGTTAAACCGGTTTCCCACATCCTGAACTCGGCCCAGCACCCATATCTTTGTGCGATGTATTTATGGGCAAGTTCGTGGGCTATAAATGAAACTCCGATCGAGATCAATGTGATGACAAAAACTGTAATAAAAGAATATTTTATTAACGAAGGGTCATCCCGTAAAATCCATGCGAAACAGAAACCAAGTACAAATGCGGAGATCAATATCTCCTTTATCTCAATAAAAGAAAACTTCAACTTCTTTCCTCCAACCGTGGCTTAATTATTTACCAGTTTCATCAATGACATCTTATAAAATATTTTCCACGATATCTTCAACTTCTGAAAAAGAGAACAAATTCTTGGATATTCCATCTTTAATGTGGATAATCACTAAATCGAATAGTGGATTTCATGCCTCTGACTTCAGATCCTTCATCAAACCCTCGAGACTGTTCTTCGGTAAAGAAAGATATCGAAAATGATCCTCAATTTTTCTAGATCACGATCTCTATATCGAGTCTCTCCGCGAGCTCTTTGTACCTATTCCTTATAGTTACTTCCGTTACACCAGCTATATCCGCAACCTCTCTTTGTGTCCTCCTCTCGCCAAGTAAAACGCTGGCGATATAGATAGCAGCCGCCGAAACTCCTGTTGGACCTCTCCCCGAAGTCAGCTCCTCGTTCATAGCTTTCTTCAGGATCTCTATCGCTTTGGATTGAATCTCCCCACTCAGACCCAGTTCTGATGCGAACCTCGGGATATAATCGATGGGAGTGGTGGGTTTTAGGTTGATACCCAATTCGCGGGCAACGAACCTATAGGTCCTGCCGATCTCTTTCCTATTCAGCCTGGCCGCATCCGCAATTTCATCCAGGGTCCTTGGCACTTTGCACTGCCTACAAGCCGCATATAAGGAGGCCGCTGCCACGCCTTCGATACTCCTCCCCCTTATCAGCCCCTTTTCCACTGCCCGTCTATAAACGACGGAGGCAGTCTCTCTAACGTTCCGGGGTAAGGAGAGCCTCGATGCCACGTGGTCCAACTCGGTCAAGGCAAAGGCGAGGTTACGTTCAGTAGCGTTAGATACCCTTATCCTCTGTTGCCACTTCCTGAGCCTGTAGATCTGTGCCCTTTTCCTCGGAGAGATGTCTTTGCCATAGCTATCCTTATTGCGCCAGTCTATAACCGTCGAGAGCCCCTTATCGTGTATCGTATAGGTCATTGGAGCGCCAGTCCTGCTCCTCTTGAGCCTCTGCTCGTTGTCGAATGCCCTCCACTCTGGGCCGGTATCCACTATCTTCTCATCTATAACCAATCCGCAGTGGTTACATATGATCTCGGCCCTTTCATAATCTTTAGTCAGACTTCTACTCAGGCATTCTGGACATTCTTCTATATACTCTACTTTCCTATCTTCCATTTCATCGCCTCTCTTCTGGCTCTTCTTTTGGGAAGCTCATACAGCATCTCATCTTTGAGGGATGAGAGCCTTTTCGGTCCAAATCTCCTAAAAGGCTTGATCAGTATATAAGGTTTAGAAGAGGGTCCAAAGACATCGTGTACCTTGCCAACCTCCCTCGAGTCTTTGGTAACTACTGTAGAAAACATGGAGGGGATTTCATCACTTCGTAATATGACCCCCCCGCTTTTTGTAAAATGAGAGATCTTCCCTAATGGTTTCAAATGTTCTCCTCCACAAAGGGATATATAAAGATTGCGAAAAGTTTTTATAGCGTTCCTAAAAGCCTTGTAGGGTTAACAGCCGTAACCTTTTTTGAATCTCCCTTCGAAAGCCCGCTGCCCATGGCGATGTCCATCGCGGTCTTTTGGTCGATCAGGTCTTCTGGGGCATGGGCATCTGTGTTGAGAAGCAACATATTTCCAACTTCGGTGGCGATTTTTACCACGTGTCCATTTGTGAGGCAGTGCCCCTCCCTCGATGTCAACTCCAGGTAAATGTTATTCTTCCTCGCCAGCTCTGCTTCTTCTCTAGTAATGAGTCCAGGATGTGATAATATATCCACTTCGGGAGACCCGACTGCGGCGAGATTTGTACCCTTCTGAACGGGCTCAACCAAGGTCTCGCCGTGCACGATGACTATTTTCGCTCCCAAGTTCCTCGCCTTTTTTGCCAATGGAGCGATCATCTTTATTGGCGCATGGGTGATCTCAACCCCAACAAAGATGTCAACGTTTGTGTATTCGTTCAGCTCTCCACAAGTCTTTGCCAAACTATTGAGAACGAAGTCTATGTTCGTGTTGTCGACGTGGTCCGTTATCGCTATCGCGGCGTGATTTAAAACAGCACATCTCTGTATGATCTCAGCGGGTATAAGTTCTCCATCGCTGAAGATAGAATGTATGTGGAGGTCGTATCTTTTTCCCATCTCAACCCAACCATGGCTCTATTATAACCTAAGATTTATATACCTTGTTCCATAAGGATTAATCAGGTGGTTTTGCCAAACCAGGAGGAAATTAGTCGTTGACCAGTATATGGATTTGGGCCCAACTGGTAGGCCTGTTTGTTTTACTACTCTTATCTGGATTTTTCTCGGGGTCGGAGACCGCATTAATATCCCTGAACAAGATCAGAATCAGGAAGTTGATGGAAGAAGGGGTAAAAAACGCATTTATAATCGACAAACTCCTCGGGCATCCTGATAAGCTCTTAGCGACCATACTGGTGGGCAACAATTTGGTCAATATCGCCGCCGCAGCAATTGCAACCTCACTCGCGATCACGTTCTTTGGTAACACCGGTATCGGAATAGCCACAGGGGTTATGACCCTCCTAGTTTTGATATTCGGAGAGATCACCCCCAAAGGATTCGCAACCGAGAATGCCGAAAAGATATCCCTTAAGGTAGCGAGGCCCATCGACTGGCTCGTCCGCATTTTTTATCCAGTTGTAGAGGTACTGACACTCGTCACGAACTTTTTCATAGAGGCATTGGGTGGGGAGTCCAAAAAGATCGGGCCCTTCGTTACCGAAGAAGAGATCAGGATGCTCGTAGATGTCGGCGAAGAGGAAGGGGTTATAGAAAAGGATGAAGCGGAGATGATCGAAGGCGTCTTTGAATTTGGCGATACGACCGTCAAGGAGGTTATGTCCCCGAGGATAGATATGGAGTGCATAGAATCCGACGCCGAGTTGAACGATGCCATATCCCTCGTCATAGAGACGGGACACTCTCGAATACCCGTCTTTGAAGAGAGCGTCGACAATATAGTTGGCATCGTTTATTCGAAGGATCTCTTGGGATATCTGAAGAGAGGTGAGACTAAAACCAAAGTGAGGGATGTGATGAGGGATGCTTACTTCATTCCTGAGACAAAGAAATTGGACGACCTCTTGAGGGAATTCCAGAAGAAGAAGGTTCAGATAGCAATGGCTGTCGGCGAGTACGGAGGCACTGCCGGTTTAGTGACCCTCGAAGATCTTCTCGAGGAGATCGTTGGGGAGATAGTGGACGAGCACGATATGGAGGCGGCCTTGATTCGGATCATAGAAGATCGGATAGCAATAGTGGATGCCAAAGCCAGCATAGACGAGGTCAACGATGTGTTGGGGTTGAAACTTCCAGAGGACGAGTTCGAAAGCGTGGGTGGCTTGATATTCAGCGAGCTCGAGAGGATCCCTGCCGAAGGGGAAAAGATCATCATAGACGATGTCACCATAGTTGTTGAGAAGATGGAGGGGAATAGGATCTCTAAGGTGAAGATCGTCAAGGGGGATAGTTGAATCTTATCCCTCTAAGCGGGATTTAGGACTTTTTAGGTAATATCTGAATTCATTTATGCCAATAGAATACTACGAAAAATCGAGGATTAATCTCCTTTTATTCCTTCATCGGTTTTTGGCTTTCGTTAATCCAAATTATCTTCAATTACCTATAGCCTTCGAAGCCGCCAGTGCCCCCTCTATCGCTTTCACTATGTTTGATCCTCCTCCAATGATAATCACATCCCCCTCTTTCAGATCGAATTTGGAGGTGATCTCTTCGATGGCCTTGCCATATCTTCCTTTCAAATCAACTCTCTTCGGGAATCTCAGTCTTCTTCCCTCGTATACCAGCGTGACGGCGCAATCCGCACCTACCTTAATGGCCTCGTCCCTCTGCTCCAGACCAGAGACGATTTTATTAGAAGCACCTTCTACCAGCACCGCGTAATTTTCCTTACTCAAAGTTAGCTCTGCGGCGGCGATCTTTGTACCCTTGGGGAAGTTCCTTTCTAGGAATTTTCTCCCCTTTTCCGAGATCACATGCCCTACTTGGCTAGAGGATATCAACGACTCTCCTTTCAATTTATTCAGTATAGTCCTGACGCTCCCTTCCCCTAGCCCCAGGATCTCCGTTAACCTCTTCCTTCCTATAGCCCCATCTTCGGCTATGACCTTCAACGCGATCATTAAATGAAGCTCAGTAAATCTAGGATTTGCCTTCTCGCTCCTCTTGAAGATATCCATATCTCAACCTTCTGGAAATATATTCCCATCATACTTATAAATAGAAAGGATAATATACTACTTAGAAATTTATGGGCATTAGAGGGTATATTCTATGCGTCAAGGAGGTATGAAGTCATGACTATTGCGGGTAAAAGTCTTCTCGGCAGAAATGTCGTAAGTGATAGGGGGACCATAATCGGGAGGCTTACGGATCTATCCATCGAGACCAAAGCGGGCAAGGTAATGATGCTCATCATAAAACCTGGTAAAGATATCGACGTAAGCGTTTTTAGAGTGAACGAGAAGGGCGAGATCTACATCCCATTCACCGCGGTCAAGGCGATAAAAGACGTCATCATAATAAATGAAGGTGGGATCCCAAGGGCATAAGATGAAGTTGCCAAAACCAGTTCCTGAGGGAGACAAGAGTTTAGAGGAAGTATTGAGCGAGAGGAGATCCATAAGGACGTTTTCCGGCGATATAACCGATGAGGAGATCTCTCAGCTTTTATGGGCAGCACAGGGGATAACTTCTGAAGACGGCCTGAGAGCTACTCCATCTGCCGGCGCATTATACCCACTTGAAATCTACGTTCTAACAATCCTCGGCGTATTTAGATATATACCGGAAAAACACGAACTCGAGACCATAAAAGAGCTCGATGCGAGGCGCGATGTGGCCAAAGCGGCTTTGAAGCAGATGTTCATATCTCAAGCCCCTTTGGTGATCGTCATAACGGCCGTTTTCGAAAGGACTATGTGGAAATATGGGCAACGCGGTATCAGATATGTATACATCGAGGTCGGGCATGCGGCGCAGAACATCCTACTTCAATGCGTATCGCTAGGACTAAAAGCAGTCCCGGTAGGCGCATATAAGGATGAAGAGGTGCGAAAGGCCATAGGGGCACCTCCAGAGCATAGGCCCCTTTATATCATACCCATCGGGAGGTGAGATTCTACAATTGACTTCTTATTACGATCTTCGCGGCGAGAAAGCCCCCTGCTTCAGCGGGTGGGATGAATCTCCGCCCCGCTATTAGTTTTCACGAGCTCTCGCACAAAGCATTTAACACCCCCTCGACATATGAATGTTTGGCAAACACCAGAGGAGGGAAGACCCGCAACCATTGCAGCTTCAGGCGACCTCTGGCGGGCGGTGGAAAGCCCTGAAGGTTGTCGGGCAAACTGGAGACCTGCCTATGGCGGGCATGGACGGCCGTATGCATCTATTCAGGCCTTCCGGCAAGCCAATTTTTTTGGCCTCTGCTGGCTGGCAGGGGGAGCCGTGGCACCCCCGAACTCCCACGTTGAACGGAAGCGCAGGACGGCCCTGCGCACTTTAGCGATGAAGGCGTGCGATGGGAGAAACCTTTGAATTTCCCCAGCTGCGGGGAAGCCCCGGCCTTCAGGCCGCTGGGAGGATGTCACATATTTAAATATACACTACTATCAAAATTTTCGGTTCCTCTACAGACAATCATCTTAGAAAATATGTTACAATTTATGTAATAAGCATCTGGCGGGAAACGAGAGGATTATCCGAGGGAGAGAGATTTATCCCCAGGAGAGAGACCTCCATACCCAAAGGTTGTGGATTTTGGAGAATATTTTTATTCGGAACACCTTCTAAAGAAGACTCGATGGAAAATATAGTTGGGGAGTTAGAATCTGCGATTACCAAGGCCATTGTGAAAGAGACTAGAGATATAGAGAAATTCGGGATCCTGTTTTCTTCCGGGCTGGATAGTTCCCTTCTGGCAAAGATATGCGAAGACTTGAGAAAGAGGGCCATCCTATACACAGTCGGAATGAAAGAAAGTGCCGATTTGAAATACGTAAAAATGGCCAAAGAGCACTTCAAATTGCCCATTCGTGTGAAGGAGATCCCTTTAGGGGAAATCGGAAGTTATGCGGAGAAAGTCATCCACGCGATCCGAGATCACAATCCCATGAACGTATCAATCGGCATACCGTTGTATATTGCGTGTGAGGCTGCAAAAGAGGAAGGCCTAAAAGTTATCCTCTCTGGCCAAGGAGCTGACGAGCTTTTTGGCGGCTATCACAGGTATCTAAAAATGTCTCGAGATGAACTTGGAAAAGCATTGGATAAGGACTTGGAAAAAGCGCGCAGGATAGACATCAAAAGAGATTCGGCCATTGCGAGGTCGAATTCCCTCGAGCTTAGGACGCCATTTTTAGATCGAGATGTCGTGAGAGTTGCGTCGAGCCTTTCAACCGATCTGAAGATTAGGAGGGGAGTCAGGAAATACGTCCTGAGGGAGGTCGCCAAGAAGCGGGGCCTTCCCGAGTTTATCATTCATAAAGAAAAAAAGGCGATTCAATACTCGACCGGAGTTGATAAAGCCTTGAGGAAGATAGCCAAAAGTAAAGAGAGAAGTTTGGAAGATTGTTGTCGAGAGATATACCAACAAATCAGTTAAAGTGCCCATCCAAGATTTCGTCCCATTGTCCCTTATAGGAACTCGGTGCAAAAAGGATTGGAAAGGGACAGATTTTTCCAGAAAATTAAGGGCTCACACGAATTCCATTTTCGGTTATATAGAATTTGAATGTCCCAAGGACGTGCTTGGTTCCCCTCATCTTTCGGATTGCGATCCTCCTCTCCTGGGAATCTGTATCATACCGCAAAGAGATCACGCCATCGAACATGAAAGTCTCAGGAGGAAATTCTTTTAAACCTACGTCCTCCTTCCTCGCTTCTGCTATCACCAAGGAAGTGCAACCCAAATCGGAAAGGGCGTTAGAAAGCCTCAGAAGTTTAGTTCTGACTTCAAAGTCGGTTTTTGAATAAAGGCCCATCACGGAAAGGGAATCTATGACGACTCGCATAGCATTGATACTTTTAACGGTATCCTCCAAATTTGCTATCAAATTCTCGACATCGAGCCCTCTCTCTATAACTTCTTCTTCGATGCCTTCTGCCTGTATCCTGGGGGTGGTTGCGTCCACTATCGTCAACTTCCCATCATCCTCTAGAGGCTTCAGGTCCCAACCAAAATGGAGCATATTCCTTCTTATCTTTTCAGGCGTTTCTTCGAGGGTGATATAGATACCCGATTCGCCGTACTGCGTAGCCCCATTGTACAGATATTGCACGCCAAATATGGATTTGCCGCTTCCTGGTCCGCCCAATAATAAAATGGTATTGCCCTTTGGATACCCCCCATTGGTAAATAATGCGTCGAAATCACCAATACCGGTACTCACAAACTCCATACCTAACACATCCCTTGGCACTTTGATGTGTACTTTATTATATTTATATTTTACATAGGTTCACAGGTTCATTGGATAAAAAATTGTGGGCTTAGAAGGGGAGCCATCTCACAATTCCGAAAAAAAGTTCTACCCCCAATCTTTATGAACTTTTTGGGCCTCTTTTGTGGAAATATATTGGCTACGGCCCCTCCCGTATCGCTTCTTTTTAAATAAAGGAGACATCCAAAGATTGAGAAAATAGGGATTTCTACATAACCTAAGGTTTCATGGGTAAGGTCTGAAGAAGGGAATTGGATGACCTTCTCTATAAATTTACTCCTCTTCAGCGGCTTGAGCCTCATATCTTACGTTTCCTATCAATACTATATCTCCGACTGCTTTGACTCCAGAATAAGGAATAACAACCCCTTTTCTGCCCTCGACGCTAATTTTACTCCAGAACACCCTATCGATGTCGGAGATTATAAGTCCTCCAAGCCTACCCGATTCCGGCTCTATGGAAATATCTTCCAGAGAGCCTACACGCATCCCTCCAACCGTATATACATCTTTCCCATATACTTCCGTCAACCTAGCGACCATCTCCTTACCTCCTATAGACAATCCTCGAGTTCAATATCATAACCCCTTTTTCGTATACTAATAGGGGGTTTATCTCCACTTCTAATATTTCTTTCTTTTCCACGCACAACCTCGAAACCTTCGAAATCACATCGGCTATCGATTCCACGTCGGACTTTTCGATGATCTTATACGCCTTTATCTCTCTTATCATTGCCAGGGCTTCATCTTTGGAGATCGGCACTGCTCTGAATGATGTGTCTCCCAGAATCTCCGTAAAGACACCGCACAGCCCGAATGCGATTGTCGGGCCAAGCTGTTCATCCCTTAGCATGCCTATGATGACTTCTTTTCCGCGAGATACCATCTCTTGCACTAACACCCCATAAACCTTTGTATTGTGCATCTTTGCGCGCTCAATGATCTCCTCATATCCTTCTCTAACTTCATTTTCCGACGTGAGGTTCAGTAAGACACAACCCGCTCGGCTTTTATGGATTATATCGGGCGAGATTAACTTCAAAGAGACAGGGTATCCAATTTCTGATGCGGCCTTTGCCGCGTCCTCTTCACTATCGATCAATTTTTCATGGGGGAATGGCAATCCATACTCCTCTAAAATTTTGTTGGCATCGTTGTATTTTAGGATCTCATTCATGCCGAATCCTCTACAAGATTACGGAAATTTAGATTAATAATTTAAACCCCCTTTTATATATTGATGGTGATAGAGCCCTACAAGATTTGTAAAAATGTGGTTGTTGCAAAAGAGATGGTCAAATGGAGAGGCCACATGTGATCCTAAATGCCGGAATGACCTTAGACGGGAAGATCTCCTCGAAGGCGTACGATTCTAGGATATCTTGCCCAGAAGATCTAAAGAGAGTTCACGAAATACGAAAGGGCGTCGACGGAATAATGGTCGGCATCAATACGGTATTGATAGACGACCCGAGATTAACGGTTCATAAAGTTGAAAATAAAGGCAAGAATCCGACCAGGATAATCGTGGACAGTAGAGCGAGGATCCCGCTCAGCGCAAGGGTCTTTAAAGAAGATGGAGGGACCATAATCGCAATGTCGAGAAATGTTGATCAAAAAAAGGTGGAAGAGATCAAATCAAAGGCAGAGGTGATCATCTGTGGGGATGAAAAGGTTGATTTGAAGCGTCTGATGGAAAAACTCTATCAAAGGGGATTGAAGTCGATATTGTTAGAGGGAGGGGGTACTCTGAATTGGGGGATGTTGGAGGAAGACCTCGTCGACGAAGTGAGGGTCGCCATAACTCCGAGAATCGTCGGGGGCAAAGATGCAACTACCCTCGTCGAAGGCGAAGGTTTCAGCCTTATAGAGGAAGGCCCAAAGCTTCAATTGAAGAGACATTATCTCCTTGGGGACGATCTGATATTGGAATATGATGTCATAAGATAGCAATTATGAATGGAGGAAGAGGATATGATCACTATAGTAGGCACGGCCCACATATCTCAGGACAGCGTCGACGAAGTGAGGAATACGATCCACGAGTTAAAGCCGGATTTGGTAGCGGTTGAACTGTGTGGCTCTAGATACGAAGGCTTGACCAAAAAGAAGGACATCCCCCTCTTCGATCTGATAAAGCGCGGAAACTTCAAGATGCTCATGGCAAATACCTTGCTCTCATTTTTGCAGCGTAGGTTGGGCGAAGAGGTGGGGGTAAAGCCCGGCGAAGAGATGCTCACCGCAATAGCTACGGCAAAAGATGTAGGTAGCGAATATGCGCTGATAGATAGGGATATCAAAATTACCCTTACCAGAGCGATGCACAAGATGGGCTTCTTCGAGAAACTCAGGGTAATAAAAGAGATGATAGTAACGTTTACGCTCTCCGGCGATGGTCTTGAGGGGGAGATAGATCGATTGAAAAAGGACGAGAACCTCTCCGATATCCTTCAGAGTTTTAAGTCCATATCCCCTAATCTTTACGGAACTATGGTGAACGAGAGAGATGCCTTTATGGCCCACCAACTCCTGCAACTCAACCAGATGCATGAGAACATAGTCGCAGTCGTCGGCGCGGGCCACAAGAGGGGCATTGAGCATTACCTCGAAAATCCCGGTGAAATCCCGGACATGGATACTCTACTGGAAACTCCGAAAAAGAGGATCGACATCGCAAAGCTCATAAAGTATACAATACCCGCTTTCATATTGGGAACTTTTGCTCTTGCCTTTCATAGCGGCGTTCCACTGAATAGACCCCTTGGGTTGTGGGTTTTGTTCAATGCCATACCGACATTTTTTGGGGTTTTGCTCGTCGGTGGGCACATAATATCGGCCATAGTTGGCATGGTCGCATCTCCTTTGACCTCTCTAAATCCGTTTCTAGCAGCGGGATGGTTTGCAGGGGCAGCCGAGATAAAGGTCAGGAAGGTTACTGTGGGCGATGTCTCAGAGATGTTCAAGGTCACCGGAGCCAGAGAGCTGTATGGGAATAGGGCCTTCAAGGTATTGCTGGTGGTTGCCTTTGCGAATATCGGGAGCAGCATGGGGACTTTCATATCCATACCCAAAGTCATTTTGCCCCTGATAAAGTCGATCTTCCGACTTGGTTAAAATGGGAAAGAAGTGGGTTAAAGACCGCAAGAGAGAGCAGTATTACAAACTGGCAAAAAGAGAACACTACAGGTCGAGGGCAGCTTTTAAGCTGAAGCAGATGAACAAAAAATTCAAGCTTTTAAAGAGGGGGAATATAGCTGTCGATCTTGGAGCGGCGCCCGGAGGATGGATGCAGGTTGTTCGCAAAGTCGTTGGCGAGAGGGGTTTTGTTCTGGGTGTCGATTTGGAGAAGATCGCGCCTTTCGAGGGTGAAAATGTCGCGACTTTGCAAGGAGATATAACCGATGGAGAGACCATTGAAAAAATAAATGACGTTCTACCTCGAAAAGCTGATGTAGTCATATCCGACGCCTCACCCGACATCTCGGGGGTATGGGATATCGACCACTTCAGGTCGATAGATCTGGCAAGAAATGCACTGGAGATAGCAAAGAATATCCTATCGCCTGGAGGGAATTTTCTGGTCAAGGTCTTCCAAGGCTCAGAGGTTGAAAAATTTAAGGAGGAGTTAAAAAGGGAGTTCGAGTTCGTAAAGGTTCTAAAACCGAGGGCTTCGAGGGACAAGAGTTCCGAAATATACCTCCTCGGAAAAGGCTTCCTTAAAACCCCAGTTAGAGTAGGCGATGAACTGGAAGTCACGATAGAGAGTATCGGTAAAGACGGAGACGGAGTTTGCATACTCAAAGGATTTCCCCTCTTCGTTAAAGATGCAAAGATGGGCGAAAGTTTGAAGGTCAAAGTTAAGAAGGTCACCAACAGGTTTGCAAAGGGCGTGCCTATTGATTAGAACCGACCTTTATACCTCCGAGTTTTTCCATCCGCTATGCATCAAAACCAGTGTTAATGTGTCATAGTTCCCGAAAAATTTGAATAGGAACGATGTTATCTCACACTCCAACGAGAAAAGGCCTTTATCACATCTTCGATTCTCGCATTAGTCTTTACAGATGTCGGCGAGAAGTGGGTCCTGGATGCCTTAAATCCTCGGGTTTTCAGATCCTCGATTATTTCATCGATAGGTCTCAATTTTATACCAAATATTCGAGCTACATGATGAGTATCGTAATAGAAGGGGGGGCCTTCCTCATCGATCATCATTGAAAGTAACTTATCTAGGGCCCTGTTCTCGAGATACCTCGACTCCATCAAAACTCTTTTATAGAGATTTTTATTCCCCAGTTTCCCTAACCATAACGGTCCAGATATCTCAAATTTAGACCCACAGCTACATTCCTTTTTCGATGGGAGCGTCTCTTTTTTATACTCACGGTTCAGACATTTCCCGCAGTAGTAGAGATAGCCAAGTTCCTTCAAAGTCCTGTTCGCTTTCTCCCTACCCTCAAGCAGCCTTACATATGTTCTGAAGTAATGCCCCATATAGTGGGAGAGGAGGCATTCTAGACCTTTTGAATACTTAGCCGAGGTTCTCGCGATATTTCCTATTAAAATCCTCAATCCAACTTCGTGGCAGAACTCGGATCTCAGGGGCCTTGCACCGTATTTTCTGAAACATGCCCCGGGATATACTCCACAGAGAGGAGCGGTATCGGTGGCTGTTACCCCCATATAGCCGTCCCGCCTCAGGGTCATTGTAGCGTTATCCAGGAAAGGCATTGGCGTTCCAAAGGGATCGATATCTATAAAATCGAAGGCGTTGCAGTTCTCTTGTAGGAGGCGATTTGCATCTTCGTTGAAAATCTCGACATCTAGATCGTTCAATTTTGCATTTTTTTGTATAACAGCATAGGAGTCTGGGTTTGCATCATTTAAATAAACTTCACAATCCGTTTCGTTGGCCACCCTTAAGCCTTTGGCACCCGAACCAGCGAGTAGGTCCAGAAATATGAGTTCTCTTCCTTCAGACAAAACCCGGATCAGAGAACAGCATAGATCGCGATTTAACTTCATTTGGGGATTGTAAAAGACCGGTGCCTTCTTCTCCTTACCTCTTTTGGTCTTTCCAAAGCCCCCCTTTACCGGGACGATCAACTTCGTCTTTCCTTCTGTGATGGTCTTCCATCTCTCCATGGTATGAATTTAAGTTGTTCATTTAAAGCTTTCTCGGAAAGTTAATATGCCAAGGTAATGAATTCATCCTTGACTCTGAAATGGCCCTGTGGTCCAGCCTGGATAAGACAAAGGCCTCCGGAGCCTTTAACCCGGGTTCAAATCCCGGCAGGGCCGCTATTTTAATAAAAGTTGATAATCTAAAAGGATGGATGTAACTTTTAATCAAAATATGGGGAAAATTATTTATATATGGGGAATTAAAAATAATTTGGTGATATATGTGGCAAAAGTGGAGACCAAGAAAGTAGACTCGCAGGGTAGGATCTCCCTACCAGCATCATGGAGAAAAAAGGCTTTGGGAGAAAAAAAGGAAGTCATTGTACTCGATCTAGATGACCATGTGGAAGTTTTGGCGAAGAGTAGTGATTTATCGAAGTATGTCGATTCTGTTGTAGTTGATATAGAAAACTTTGAGGATTACCATGCCCTGAGAAAAGAACTTCGAGCCAAAGGGGGAAAAGCATGAGGTTTGTTGACGCAAATGTTCTCATTTATTCAATACTCAAACCCAAACGTAAAATGACTAAGCTAGAGCAGAAAATGAAAGAAAACGCAAAGAAGATTTTTCATCGGATAAACGGGGGGGAAGAAGTAGTCATATCCACAGCTCATATAAGTGAAATCGCAAATGTCCTTGAAGATGTGGTAAACCTCACCTTTTCCATTGGTTTTTCAAAAGACCTGCTTTTAAAACCCAACATCGATGTTGAACAAGTTGACGAAGAGCGTTACATGGCCGCTCTAGTTTTAGCAGAGAAAAAAGGGGTGAGTGCTAACGATGCCCTCGCGTATAAGATAATGAAAGAAAAAAAGATTTCAGAGATTTATTCCTTCGATAAGCACTTTGATAATCTTCCAGTTATTCGAGTTGTAAAGTGACGTTATCTCGAAGGAAATGCCGACTTCGAAGGTGGTGATGCGATGAGGGCAATCGAAAAAGGCATGCATGGAAACAAAGGCAAGTAGAGGGCAAAAGCCTTCTATGCTTTTTTTATTTTTCCTAGAATTGGAGGTTTCGGCCTTAGACGAGGATGAAAATGATGGGCAATGAAAAAATTGCGAAACCACAGGTCTTAAAAAGGCGATGAGGATATGTGGATCATCGATAGAGGGGGCCTTGTATTGAGAAAAAGGATAGTTTGAATACGATGCCGTTCTACAGGCGAAATGAAGGTTATCGAATAGGAAAAAATAAGTAGCTCTTTTTACCTTTTGGCGTTTGCCGGACAAAATGAGGGGCGTGGCTCCCAGTGCTTTGGAATGAGGTCCCAGCTAGGCGATGGTATGTACGATGATATCAAAAGACAATTGGAAGAGGACATCAGGAGATACGAAAGGATAAGGAAGATGATCGAAGAATTCCAAGAGAAGTATGGTCCTTTCGTTCACGACGACGATAGTTAATTTCCACTACTCATCTTTATTTCACGCCATTTTACTTACGTTGAAGCGATATAAGCCTTATGTTCGCTTTGGGGAAAGGATAATAACCTGCATTCAACTCCCGCCCCATTCTTCTTTTAATTTTCCTACAATATCTTTCACCAAACTCTCTCTATTGCCCTCATCTATCATGAGGAACGGAATATCCCCCATCCCAAATCTCCTTATCAATCTATCTCTAGACCTGAAGTGTATCGTTGCGATGACGTGCTTTTTTGAGTCGAATGTATCCTTTATGACCTTTTCAAATTCATCGCTGAAAAGCTCCATTGGGCCGATCTCATCGATGATTATCAAGTCGCAATCCTCCAATGCCTCGAGAATCGCCCCCACACCAATGGTGTTTAGGTCATTCAAGTTGACTCTGTACTTGCCCAGTCTTGGACCTGTCATCTGATCTATATGCGCCAAAGTCCCCCATTTTCCGGTCCTAACGTCCCTTATCTTAAACCCCTTCCTAATGCCACCTTCTCTGATCTCGCTCGAAATAAAGCCGCCGATCTTCAACATTCCTTCTAATTCCTCTATGACCCTTTCGCATAGTGTTGTCTTGCCGCTGCCAGGCATGCCAGAGATCAGGAGTTTCATATGGATGAAATATAAATGCCGGGTTATAAATCCATTACCATGGTCAAAATCGTCTTCATCGGGAGGTCCAACGTAGGAAAGTCGAGCACCATCAGGGCCCTGACTGGCAAGAAAGTAAAGATAGGTAGGAGGCCCGGAGTTACCCTCAAGGCCAACGAGATTTCATGGGGCAAAGTTACCATAATAGACATGCCGGGTTTCGGATTCCTCTCGGGCGTAGATGAAAAGAAGCAAGAGCGGATAAAGGATTTCATCGTCAGGTATCTCGAGGAGAAAAAAGACATCTCTTTCGCTGTCCAGATAATCGACGCCAAGGCATTCTCAGAGATAAAAGAGAGATGGTTAAACAGAGGACAGATACCGTTGGAGATAGAGTTATTCGATTTTTTAAATGAGCTCAATCTAAAACCAGTGGTAGTTGCGAATAAGATAGACAAGGTGGAAAAAGGTGAGAGGGATGAGGTATTGGATCAAATATGCGAAAGTTTGGATCTCCTCCCTCCTTGGAGGCAGTGGAGGGACGTTATCGTACCATTTTCAGCGAAGACCGGTGAAGGGCTTTTGGATCTGAAGGGGTTGATAAGGTACAGGATTCAAGAGAGTAAGAAATCGTAATTCATCTGCTCGCAATCGCTTCTTTTATCCTATCCATGGCCTCTACGAATTCTTCTTCTTTCAATCGTTGTGCAGGAACTTCGATCTTCACGTCGTCGCCCTTGTGCCTTGGCGTTACGTGGCAGTGGAAATGAGGAATCAATTGGCCCGCTTCTTTCCCTTGATTTATGAAGATGTTGAGGCCGTCCAGTTTTACTGAAGATTCCACCGCTTTCGTGATCTTTTGTAGGGTCCTAGCAAAGGCGAGAAGGTCTTCATCCGACAATTCGGATATCTTCGATACATGGCTCTTGGGGATTACTAGAGTATGGCCGATGCTTATTGGGTTGATGTCGAGGAATGCCATGGTCCTTTCGTCCTCATAGACTTTATAACTCGGTATATCTCCCTTTACGATTTTGCAGAATATGCACTCTTCCATTGTTAACCCTCCAATCTCTTCAACATCATCTCGACGCCTTTGGCGACGCCTTCCGTCTCCATCCATCCTTCTGGTTTTATAGCGTCGCCGACACAATATAATCCCCTTATCGGAGTATCGGGACTTAAGTATTTGCCCGAAGGGGTCCTGTTGACCGGCCACCCATCCCTATAGCTTTGTACCAGAAGGATTTCGCAGTGTTTCTCGAAGTCCGGAAAGAGCTCGTGCAGGTCTTCGATTCCGAGCTCGATCTCCTTTTTCAAATCTTCTGATTGTAACCTCTGATGGGTCATCAACAAATGCTTTCCTTTCGGTGCGAGGGAAGGATCCGCATTCGTGACTTCGTTGGCTCCATCGATCCTCTTGGCTTGAGGGGTGAAAAGTATGCCGGTATGCCCGAT
Organism: Hydrothermarchaeales archaeon (SeqCode); assembly: GCA_046761145.1. GTDB lineage: Archaea > Hydrothermarchaeota > Hydrothermarchaeia > Hydrothermarchaeales > SZUA-236 > JBHIFP01. The sequence goes on along the minus strand of JBHIFP010000012.1, from coordinate 4,923 downwards.
CATAGGTTTATCGCACGAAACGGAGATCTTTATACCCCCCACCTCCTTGATGTTCTTCATAGCTTTGACATAGCCTTTATCGAAATTTTCCTCGCCACACAACTTGATCGTTGCCTTTGGACCAATGTTACTCAAGACTACATCGAAATCAAATCTCTCATTTTCTGTCGAAAGACCCATTACTTTACCATCTTCGATGAGGATAGAATCCACCGGAGTTTTGTATAATATCTGTCCTCCCAAATTTTCAAACTCAACAGTCAAGGCACTTGTAATGCCTTTACACCCCCCTTTCGGGATTCCTGCAACTCCAAATTTTCTTATATTCTTCGTCATCGAAATTAGCTCTCGAGATGAGATGTCGTCAGAATCTAGGCTCAATGCCCAGCCGCAAAAGGAATCGGCTATGTCGAAGATCAGTTGGTTCTTTATCCTTTTTTTGAGCCAATCTTTGTATGATTCATCTCCACCAGAACCAAACTTTAAATCGGCTAGGATCCTTGTTATCTGTAGCTTTTCCTTCAAGGAAAACAATCCCGGCACTTCATTATACAAGTAATCCTCTCCATCTATTCTGAACACGCCCGGAGGATTTGAAGGGATAATCTCGACATCTATGCCCAGGTGTTTTAGCATCTGCCCCAGAGGACCATTTGCTCCGTGAGGGATCATGTGTAGGGCGCCCGTCGAGAGTTCAAAGCCCAAATAGGTCAGATTCGTGAATCTCCCGCCGGAGTATGGGAGTTTCTCGAATATGGTAACTTTATGCCTTTTCTTTGCTAAAGACATGCCGCTCAACAACCCCCCTAGTCCAGATCCGATTATCCCGATCTTCAAACCATCTCCTCCAAGATGGCGCAGTTTGGACAGTACATCATGCAAATCTTACATTCTTTACATTTGTCCTTATCTATGGTTGCCCAACCAAAAACCCCAATAGCATCCTTGGGGCAAAAAGGCACGCAGTGCCCACACCCAACACAGAGATTTTTATCTATGATCACTCGATCACCATAAGAGTAATACCCCAAAATCAATGGACGAGTAAATATAAATATTTTGAGATAGAAGTATGGGTAGGGATAGAATGGATCCAAGTGTATTTATGAACCTGAACTTCATCACCGGCCTTGAGGCAATAATCCTGATGATACTGTTAGTCGCCCTCTTCTTGTTGTTCGGCGCTGTCGCCGCTGGTGTGAGCAACGTCACATTCTTTCAAACGCTAACTGCCGCAACCGCTACCATTGGTGCCCAATGGATCGTGGCCATACTCTTTTCATTTATACCGACAATAGGGGGCTTTCTCGGCTTCATGTTCAGCATAATCGCCATGCTTTACGTGCTAAAATCCTTCTTCAATATAACGTGGGGCAGTGCAATTTGGGTCTTTATCCTTACAGTTGCAGCGGAGGTGTCTGCTGGTCTCATAATAAAACTCTACCTGGGAATCGATATATGGGCATATGCGCGAACCTTCATCTTTGTTACTTAATACTCTCCTCGATAGGGTAACGATTTTCATATCCATGCTAAGCTTTTTATAAGAGGTCATGGGCAATCATCGGAAAGGCGACGAAATGCACGGCGAAGAGAAGATTGAGGATATAGATAGGCTCCAAGAAGATTTGAGAAGGAGTTATGAAGAACTCAAGGAACTAGACAGGTTGAGAAGGGATATATTGGCCAACGTTACTCACGAGTTGCGGACTCCCATTACCATCTGCATAAATGCCATAGAACTGGCCATGGACGAGGCCAGTGAAGAGAAGAGAAAGAAGTTCCTCAGAGTAGGAAAAAATGCCCTCATAGACCTAAATCACATCGTTGGGGACTTACTAGATCTCGTGTCGACTGAGAAGGGCTTCTTCAAACCAGGAGAGGAGGGGTTAGATTTAGAACGGGTCATTAAAATGACCGTAGAGCAGATAGAGCCACTGACCTTGAAGAAGGGGGTTTCCATCAAGACCAAAATAGAGAAGCTGCCGAAAGTCAGAGCAAATGAAGCGGCAATGAAACACGTATTCTTCAACCTTCTTTCCAATGCCATCAAGTTCAATAAAGTTGATGGGGGTGTGAATGTAGAGGCGATTTTCAAAGAAGATCCGCTCAGACCTTGGGGGGAAGGGTTCGTCGAGGTGAGCGTCGCGGATACCGGCATAGGCATTCCCGAGGAACACTTGGACAAAGTCTTCGATAGATTTTATCAAATAGATAGCAGTGCTACGAGGAAGTACGGCGGGACGGGGATGGGATTGGCCGTAGTCAAAGAGATTATAGAAGCCCAAGGAGGGGAGATTTGGGTCGAAAGTGAAGTCGGCAGAGGCAGTAAATTCAGCTTTACGATTCCAGAAGAGCCCAGGATAAAAGGGAAAAATCTATAATTTACGGCCGAATATTTTTATCCAAAAGATGATATTTACTTCCCATATAAATCACTTTTCTCACGCTCTCCCAAAAACCTTTTAAATTCACCTGCTCACTTCATATTGAGAGATTATGAACCTCGATGATTTGATATCAAAAATATTAGATGAAAGCGATTTGGAGAAAGAGGAGATTAAGAGCAGGATAAAAGATAAGCAGGAGGAGTTGGGGGGGTTGATAACTCCTGAAGGGGCGGCCCATATCGTGGCGAGTGAACTGGGGATAGACTTGTTTGAAGGCATATCAAAGACCCCTGCCTTAAAGATCGAGAACGTCATACCTGGCATGAGCAGTGTCGATATTGCGGGCAGAGTCCTGCGAATCTTCGAGCCCAGGGAATTCGAGAGGGAAGACGGCACAAAGGGGAAGGTTTGTAGCTTGATCTTGGCCGATGAAACGGGCACGATAAGGGTGGTATTCTGGGGCAAGGACATCGACCTTATTGAAAAAGGAGAGATTCAGGAGGGAGGGATCATAAAGATAATGGAGGGATACACGAAGGAGAACATCCGGGGGGAGGCGGAGATACATATTGGGAACAGAGCAAGGGTCATAATAGACCCAAAAGACATCGCGCGGGATATACCTCTACCGGAGGATATGATGAAGACGACCTCAGAACTTCGGGACGGTATGTCCAGTGTCGATATTGCGGGCAGAGTCCTGCGAATCTTCGAGCCCAGGGAATTCGAGAGGGAAGACGGCACAAAGGGGAAGGTCGTCAATATCCACATCGGCGATGAAACTGGTAGAGCCAGGGTCGTGCTTTGGGACGACGATGTTGGGTTAGTCGAAAAAGGAGAGATCACCGAGGGCGACATAATAAAGGTGAAGAGGGGGTATGTAAAGATCAGATATGGCGAACCGGATATAAACGTTGGCAGATATGGAAAGGTCATTCTCAATCCTTCCAACATTGAGATCGGGGAAGTCCCGGATTTCGATGAATCCGAGGTCTTAAGGAGGAAAATCGGGGAGATAGAGGAAGGGGGCAGGGTAGAAGTCAGAGGAGCGCTTGTAGAGGTATATGAGTCATCTCCCGTATTTGAAAAGGAGGGAGGACCCGGCCTCGTAGTCAGCTGCATGCTGGACGATGGTACGGGGAATATCCGCGTGGTATTTTTCAATAAGATGGCCGAAACATTACTGAATACAACGGTTCAACAGATTTTGGAAAGTAAAGATCCGTTGGAGCCCTTGCTCGCGCGGAAAAAAGAGATACTGGGCAAAGAGATCGTGGTTTGGGGCAATGTGAAACGGAATGAGCAGTTCGATAGACTCGAGTTATTTGTAAACGATGTCGATTTAAATCCAGACCCTAAGGAGGAGGCCAAGAGGTTATTGGATGATATAAAAGTCGGGTGAATAATATGGACTTGAAAGATCTACCCGGTGTGGGCGAGAGTACCGCTGAGAAACTGCGGGAAGCGGGATTTAGGGAGATTACTTCCATAGCGGCCGCAAGGCCAGCCGATCTGAAAGATACGGCGGGTATAGGCGAAGCCGCCGCAATGAAGATAATCAACGCCGCAAAAGAGTCTTTAGAAATCAGATTTTTGTCGGGAAAGGAGCTCCAAGAAAAGAGAAAGATGGTTGGACGGATAACTACCGGAAGCTCTACCCTCAATGGTTTGTTGGGAGGTGGACTAGAGACTCAAGCCATTACAGAATTGTTTGGGGAGTTTGGGAGCGGCAAGACCCAGATCGCTCATCAAGCATCCGTCAATGTACAGCTACCCAAAGAGAGGGGGGGACTGGAGAAGAAGGCCATTTACATAGACACAGAGAATACCTTCAGGCCAGAGAGGATCGTTCAGATGGCGGAAGCACTTGAGCTTGATCCCGATGAGATCTTGGAGAACATCAGCATCGCAAAGGCTTACAACTCCGACGATCAGATACTTTGGGCAGAAAAAGTCAGCGAGATAGCCCAAGGAGGGGGTATAGGGCTGGTCGTTGTCGACTCCCTTACATCACAATTCAGGGCGGATTATGCGGGGAGAGGCAGCTTGGCGGAGAGGCAGCAGAAGTTGAATAGGCATATACATACCCTTCAAAAGATCGGATTTGTGAATAACATCGCTATCGTGGTAACGAATCAAGTGATGGCAAGGCCGGATATGTTTTTCGGCGACCCCACTGCTCCGATAGGGGGGCACGTAGTAGGGCACACCGCGACCTTTAGGATTTACCTCCGCAAATCGAAGGGAGGAAAGAGGGTCGCTAGGCTTATAGACTCACCCTGTCTTCCAGAGGGAGAGGTTATATTCAAGGTCGTAAAGGAGGGTGTGATGGACTGACTTTGAAATATTCAATGGTACCCTTGGAAGATGAAAAATTAACATCCCCCAATAGTCACATCAAAACTCAAGTAGTAAGAATGATAGATATACTCTTCTTCTGAGCGAAACACGTGATATTCTTTGATCAATAGGTTTTACATTAAATTGTGAGCTGAGGAAAAGGCTACAATGCCGAATAAATGACCATCGCGCC
>JBHIFP010000011.1:0-28651 GCA_046761145.1 Hydrothermarchaeales archaeon (SeqCode) | reverse complement strand
GCCTTCCAAGGCGTCGTCCAAGCCCTTCATTCCGCTCTTAAGTCTGCGCATAACATTTCCCCTTTCATATTATAAATAACGTTCAATAAAAATCTTTTGCAACTAAAGCTCCCGAACCGATATGACGAATCTCTCCCCCTCGATTTCCCATTCTCTCTCATATCCTCTGTGTTTTACCTTCTCCGAAATTTCTAAAGTTTTTGCCCTGGTTTCCCGAGATATGTAGTCCAACTGGGTATTCAACAACTTTACCACATCGCTGTCCTTTACCTCGACCAGAGCCTCAATGAAGGCCTCCACGTTCAAATTCAGTTCTTTTCTCATCTCTTGTATCCTCCTCACGATCTCCCGTGCATAACCTTCCGATAGTATCTGATCGGTCCTCTCGGAGTCAACGTAAACTCTACCGAAATCAAACTCCGCAATGCTATATCTCTCGGGGACCTCTTCGGCGAACTTTAGGTGTCTGGGGTAGAGGGTTACCTTTTTCCCCTCGACATCTATGGCATAGCCATCGGAAATCTTTTTTTCAAGTTCTCTTCCGTCAAGCGCTCTGATGAGTTCTATGATCGCCCCTGCATCTTTTTTAAATTCGGGCCCTATGGTGCTCATTTCGGGTTCAACCCTTATGGTGACCTCTCTGAAACTCTCCGACGGATGCAGGATGGATATTCGATGAGTATTGGCCTGTTTCTTTATCGTCTCCTCTAAGTTCTCGGCCGCCCTCTTTGAGGTGTCGTCCTTTGGATGAAAGATTATCCCCGATACTGGCCATCTCCTCTTGATCCCCCTCTTCTCCCTCGCAGAGGTAACGGCATCGATCAGTCTTCTTACTATCTCCATTTCCCTCTCAAGTTGGAGATCGATTAGGTCCTCATCGGTGGCTATCCATCTCCTCATGTGGACGCTTTCTTCTCCCACGAAATTCGCGCTCAAGTTTTGATACATCTCCTCCGATACATGGGGCGATATCGGGGCGAGGATAGTGGCGAGGGCCGTCAAAACTCTATATAAAACGTGGTATGAGGTGACTTTCTCAAGAGCATCGTTCTCGAGCCAAGTTCTAGGCCTGATAAGGGGGATATACCACCTGCTCAGATCTTCGAGGATAAAATCGTGTATGGCCCTAGGTGCTCGGTATAGATGTAAAGAATCGAAGGTCCCTGTAACCTCCTTCACCAGGGAGTTTAATCGCGATATGATCCACCTATCCTCGGGTTTATAATGCTCAACTATCCCGGGGTCGACCCCCCCCGGTTCAAACCGGTCCAGACTCATATAAGTTGTCGCGAAGACGTACACATTCCAGAAGATGTTGAACATGCGATTGATCACCCCTACCTCGTTCCAATTGAATCTGAGATCGTCCCATGGTTTGTTCGCCCAGAGGACATAGAAGCGCAGGATCTCTGCCCCAAACTTTTCGATGACTTCCTCTGGCTGGACCACGTTCCCCAAGGACTTGGACATCTTGTTGCCCTTCTCATCCAAGGTAAAGCCGTGCATCAATACCCTTCTGTACGGTACCTCATCAAAGGCCATCAAGCCACACCCGAGTTGGGAATAAAACCATCCCCTAGTCTGATCGTGGCCCTCCGTTATAAAATCGGTCGGATACCACTCTTTAAATTCGTCATCTCTCTCGGGGTATCCGAGGGATGCCCAAGCGGCAACTCCGGAATCAAACCACACGTCGAGCACGTCTGGCACTCGCCTCTCCTCACCACCACATTTACACTTCAACACTATTTTGTCTACAGAGGGTTTGTGCATATCCTCGACCTCAAATCCCCTCTCCACCAACTCATTTCGGGATCCGATCACCTCCATGCTTCCGCATCTCTCACAGACCCATATCGGCAAAGGTATGCCCCAGTACCTCTGTCTCGAGATCGTCCAATCCCTCACATTCTCTATCCAGTCCCTAAAACGCGCAGAGCCCGCCCATTTCGGAACCCAATCTACTCTCTCCACCTCCTCCAACATCTTCTTCTTCAGCCCCGAAACCTTGATAAACCACTGTTCTGTCGCCCTATAGATGATGGGGGTCTTACACCTCCAACAATGGCCGTATCTATGCGATATCTCCGCGAATCGCAACAACACGCGCCTGTCCTCCAGCTCTTTTAGGATGGCTTTATCGTCCTTCTTAACGGTTAAACCGGAGAACCTTCCAGCCTCCTCGGTAAATACACCCCTCTCATCCACCGGGCATATAGGAGCGATGCCATAAGGTTCACACGCCTCGAAGTCCTCGGGACCATGGCCTGGAGCTGAGTGGACGCAACCAGTGCCTTCTTCGAGGCTTACAAAATCGGCCAAGATTACGGAATAGGCATTTTTGGTGGGAGGGAGATCGATGGCCCCTTTGAGTGGGTTCTCATATCTCATGCCTTCCAATTCTTTTCCGGCCATGACATCCAAAATTTCGTACTCCAATCCAAGCTCTTTATCGAGGACATCGACCAATGCCTTAGCCAGAATTAAAACCCCCTCCTTTGTCTTTGCCTTCACATACTCGAATTCGGGATGGACCATTATAGCGAGATTGCCTATCAACGTCCAAGGCGTGGTCGTCCAGATCAGGATATATTCGTCCTTATCGACGACTGCAAATTTCACATAAATGGAAGGATCTACCCTATCTTTATATTCTATCTCCGCCTCGGCCAATGCGGTCTCGCACCTGGGGCACCAAGTGACGACCCTGAGGTCTCTCGTCAATAACCCCTTCTCGTGGGCCTTTTTGATGGTCCACCATGCGGCCTCTATATACTCGTTTTTGAGGGTCAGATATGGAGCATCCCAGTCCATCCATACCCCCAAGCGGGCGAACTGCTTGGTCATCACCTCGATATGCTCGTGAGCCCATCTGTCGCATTCTTCAATGAATTTGTCCACTCCGAGATCTTCTATCTCCTGCTTTCGCTTGATCCCAAGTTTCTCCTCCACCTTGAGCTCTATTGGGAGTCCATGGCAATCCCATCCGGCCTGCTTTCTCACATTCAAGCCCTTCATGGTGAGATAACGGACGACGACATCTTTCAGTATCTTATTCCAAGCTGTACCAAGATGTATCGCCCCAGATGCATAGGGCGGACCATCTAAAAAGTAGTACCTTTTACCGCCCCTTGAATGCTCTTTGCACTTCTCGTAGATCCCATTTTCCTCCCACCATTTCTGGATCTTCTCTTCCAACTCTTTGAATCTTATACTCCTCTCAGCCGGTCTTATCATGGGCTCCACCAAATGGCTTATAAATCGAATCAATAAAAGAGAGTCATCTCGGTTTTTAAAGGTTTGGATGAAAAAAATCATTGATGCAAATGTCGATTACAGCTCTGTTCAATGCAAGGCTTTAACTAGCAGAATTCATATAAAGGTTTTTATCGATATTCATTGTGAGGGCGAAAGATGATCGAGGAGATTTGGGTGGAGCGTTATAGGCCGGATAAAGTGGAGGAGATCGTCGGCCAAAAGGAGATCGTCGATCGCCTCAAAGGCTACATAATATCGAGGAACCTCCCGAACATGTTATTCGCTGGTCGCCCGGGAGTGGGAAAGACGACCGCAGCTTTGGCATTGACCAAGGAACTCTTCGGCGAGAAGTGGAGGGGAAACTTCCTCGAGTTGAATGCCAGCGACGAACGCGGTATCGACGTGGTGAGGGGCAAGATCAAGGACTTCGCGAGGACCCAAGCTATCGGTGGAGATTTCAAGATAATCTTCTTGGATGAGGCAGATGCCCTAACCAGAGATGCGCAACAGGCGTTGAGGAGGACGATGGAGAGGTTTAGCAGCACGTGCAGATTCATCCTCTCGTGCAACTACTCGAGCAAGATCATCGAGCCCATTCAATCGAGATGTGCTCTGTTCAGATTCAGAAACCTCGAGAAGGAGGATATCAAGGCCAGAATAGAGGTCATCGCAGGTAAAGAGAAGCTCGAGATAACTGAAGATGGTCTAGATGCGATGCTCTACGCCTCTGAAGGGGACTTGAGAAAAGCGATAAACCTCTTGCAATCTTCTGCCGCCTTGAACAAGAAGATCGATTCGAAATTGATCTTCGGCGTCACTGCAAAGGCAAGGCCCGAAGAGATTCGAGAAGTGGTCAAGACCGCCATCGAAGGCAAATTCATCCCCGCAAGAGACGCCCTGAGAGAACTTGTCATAACCTATGGCATGTCCGGCGAAGACGTCGTAAAGCAACTCCACAAGGAGGTCTTTAACCTGGATGACCTAAAAGACGAGGTCAAAGTCAAGTTGGCGGACATCATAGGAGAATACGAATTCAGGATGGTAGAAGGGAGCAATGAATTGATACAGCTCGAGGCCCTCCTCGCCCAGTTCGTTTTGATCGGAAAAGAAGCGGAGATGACTTGACAAGGATGGGATATAGCCAGAAACCCCCCGATATCTCTTCGAAGTAAGTGATTGAAAAAGGCCTTATTCGACGGTGACCGACTTTGCCAAGGCCCTGGGTTTGTCGACGTCCCTGCCCAATTTTACGGCGGTATGATACGCCAAGAGTTGACATACCGGGGTGAGTAATAGGGGAGACATGATCTCGCTACAGTTGGGGGTGACGATGTTGGCATCGCATTGCGGGATTGCCTCACCGGCGGTTATTCCGATCACCGTGCCCCCCCTTGCCTTCACCTCCTGAATATTGCTTATAATCCTCGACCTATTCTCTCCTTCAGGAGGAACTACAGCGATGGTGGTTATGCCTCCGTCGATGAGGGATATCGTCCCATGCTTCAAAAGCCCTCCACTCATTCCCTCTGCATGATTATACGTGATCTCCTTGAACTTCAAAGCCCCTTCCAACGCGGTGGGCAGGGTAATCCCCTTCCCTATGTATATGTAGTTCCCAACACCGCAATACTTCCGAGCGATTTCTTTGATCATCTCGTCCTGTTGGAGGGTTTTTTTGACTTTATCTGGTAGCGACGAAAGTTCGCGACCGAGCTCGTCAATTTGGTCTTCCGATAAGCTCCTCCTGACCCTCGCCGATTCCAAGGCAGTTCTGAGCAAGATGACCAACTGACTGGTGAACGTCTTTGTGGCGCAGACGGCCATCTCCATGCCCGAGTTCTGCATGACGATGTGGTCGGCCTCGCGCGTGGCTGTGGAACCTATCACGTTGACAATGGCCGCAAGTCTCGCTCCTTTCGCCTTGGCGTGACGCATCGCCGAGAGGGTATCATAGGTCTCGCCTGACTGGGTTATAGCGATGACCAACGTATCCTCATCGATGACCCCCAGATTCATCAACTCGGAAGAATCCAGAGCATGGATCGCCTTTCCGGAGAGATGGGCGAACCAATATTGCGCCACCAATGCCGCGTGTAAGCTCGTGCCGGCGCCGATTATGTAGATCCTATCTGCTTTGTCTATCATATCAGCCAGTTTCTCGATGTCGCGGGCGTATACATTCAGGGAATCTACGATGCTCTGGGGTTGCTCGTAAATCTCTTTCAGCATGAAATGCTCATACCCACCCTTCTCTGCCATCTCGGCACTCCAATCTATCTCCAAGATCTTTTTATCTATAACCCTGCCATCCTCGAGGCTCTTTATTTCGTAACCCCCTCTTTTCAAGACCGCATATTCGCCATCGTCCAGGGGTATGGCCCTCTTGGTCTGTTGAAGAAATGCGGATATATCGGAACCGACGAACATCTCGCCCTCTCCTATCCCCAAGACGAGGGGGCTCTCATTTCTCGCGCATATGACCTTCTCTGGCTCTCGAAGAGAGAGAAATAACAACGCATATGTCCCCTCGACTTCTCTCAAACTCTCCCTTACGGCTCCCTCCAAATCGCCATCGTAATTTTCCTCGATCAAGTGCACGACCATCTCGGTGTCCGTCTCTGAAGTGAATGAATGCCCCCTATCCCGCAGGTGATCTTTCAGGTCTATGTAGTTGGAGATTATGCCGTTGTGGACGACGGCAATCTCGTTTTTGCAGTCAGTGTGGGGGTGCGCGTTGTTCTTCGAAGGGACGCCGTGAGTCGCCCACCGCGTATGCCCTATGCCGACGCTGCCCGGCAGATCTCTCAAGTCCAGCTTCTTGTCTATCTCATCTATCTTCCCTTTGTCTTTCTTGATGTGTATCGCTCCGTCCAACGTGGCGATGCCACAAGAGTCGTAGCCTCTGTACTCGAGTCTTTTCAGCCCCTCGTACAATAATGGGGCCGCGTCTCTATTGCCTATATACCCGACGATCCCGCACACGTTACCTACCCTTCACCTCTATAAACCGAACCAACTCATCTTTCAAGATCTCGCTCACCACTTTCCCATCTACCCTCCCCCGAACCTCCTTCATGACCACGCCCATGAGGGGCTTCATCGCATCGAGCTTCCTATCCTCTATAAGCACAGTACGCTCTTCCAGTATCTTCCTGACCATCCCCCTCAATTCATCCTCTCCAAAAGTCACGATGCCGAGGTCTTCTATAACCTCCCCTATATCCCTTTCGGGACTCTTGGACAAAGCGGTTAAGATCTCTGGAATGGCCTCCTTCGAGATCCTCTCCGAAGCGACCATTTGGAACATCTCTTTCAACTTTTCGTTTGTGATTCTCCCTATCTCCACCACCCCCTCACGGGTTAATTCTTTAATCGTGCCTATGAGGGCGTTCCCGATTATCGAGGGCGAGATGTCCGATTCAAAGGCTACCTCTTCGAAGAGATCGGAATACTTGGATCTCACGATCTGAGATGCGAGTTCTTCACTGAGCTGATACTCTTTGACAAACCTCTGGGTCTTTTCACCGTACATCTCCGGGAGTCGCTCCTTTATCTCCTCCACCCTCTCCTCGGTTATTACGACGGGAGGGATGTCGGTCTCGGGGTACATCCTCGCAGCCCCCGGCAAGGGGCGCATATACGACGTCGTGCCATCCGGTCTTGCGACCCTCGTCTCCTTCGGGACTCCGCGCAATGCATCCATCGCCCTTCTGAATACGGCCTCCAGAGCTCTCTTTGCCCTCTCCGGTTCCCCAGCCACGAGGACGAAGCCATCCAACTCCTTCGATGCCAGCCTTTTGGAGATACCATCGACCTTGCCTTTGGCGATGCCATAAGCCGGGAGTTCGTCTATGTGGAAGATGCCGCCCACGCCGGATGAAGCCTTGACGTATTGGGCGAATTCTGGCCCGAGCCTTTCGGCGAATAAACCCTTGAACCCCTTCAGCTTTAATGCCAAAACCTTCCCGCCCTTCTCCAGCTCTTTGCCGATGATCTTCGATCTGGTGTTGTAAAAGATATCCGAGACATCGTAGATCTTGGAATCGAGATCATCTTCGGCGATGCCCCTCCTCTCCAACTCCTCTTTTACCCCTATCAGCCTCTCCTGCCTCTTTACCTCGTTCTCGATGAGCTTGGGAATCTGATTCAGGTCTTGGACACCCTTGATCTCGGTCCTAGCCCCGCCCTCAATCGATACATTTATGTCCTGTCTTATCGTCCCTATGCCTCTCTTGACTTTTCCGGTTGCCCTCAACATATCGCCGATCCTTTTGGCCACTTCTCTGGCCTGCTCAGGGGTGTGGATATCGGGTGAAGTGGCTATTTCTATCAGTGGTATCCCGAGCCTATCCAAACTGTAAATTACTCCATCCTCACGATCCTCGACTTTACGAGCCGCTTCCTCTTCCAAACAGATGGTTGGTATCCCCACCCCCCCCTCATCGGTATCCAGATAACCATCCATCGCAATTATCGCTGTTCTTTGAAACCCCGCGGTATTCGAACCGTCTATAACGAGCTTTCGCATGAAGTGTACCTCGTCCACGATATCCGCATTCAAGAGGATCGCAATTTCCAAACAGATGTCTATCGCCTCGTCGTTGGGGTTATGGGGGGGCTCCTCGTCGAACTCGACAAGGCAGGTCGTGTCGGGGTGAGACCTGTAATAGATGGCCTTTCTCTTCAGGAACTCCTCTCGGGCTGCTCTGTCTATCTCCCCGAGTTCGCTCTGAGTAACCCTGAGCCTCCTCATGACTTCTATATCGCCCAGATCTTCCTCGAGCAGAGAAGGGCATGAGCAGAAGAGTTTGTGGGTGTCCAACTGCTGATGGATCTCAAAACCGATCTTCAATTCCATATGGTTGCCTCGATATCTTGTCCATTAGTATCGTTGCATATATTTGTTGCGATTCCCCTCGAATCGGACGGAAGCGTAGACGACAGAAAATTATATGTTGAGCCACGTATTGAGTATGGAAAACCGGTTTAGCGCCCCAGAGATATGTGGCCAATGTCCCAGTCGGTTTTGCGTTTATCACGTCGAGACCTAGCCTTATATTTTGATCTTCGATCAGGTGTGTGGATCCACAATTTAAAGCTGGGTAAAAACTCTCGAATGGTACCCATATTTTTATACTGTAGGAAATCCCTATTTGGATACATGTTGAAGAATAGGAAGATCCTAGTTGGCGTCTTGTCGGGCATCTTTCTCATTCTTGCATTGGCGTTCCTCCCCCCTAGGATGATACCTTCCCGTGAAGTGCCCACACTTGGTCTACCCCCGGAGGGTTACATCAGGGGCACCGTCGAGGGCTTTCGCATCTTGCCCAGCGGAGGGGTGGTCTTTCTGGGTGGCGATGGTTCGGAGAAGGTCTTGCCCATATACATAGGGATGGATCAGGCCCACACTCTGGCCAGGGTCCTCGACAACCTCACCACAGAGAGGCCCATGACCCACGACCTGATCGAGGAGGTCTTTGAGGGTTCCGGAATTGAACTCGTCTACATATCCGTGGACAGGTTGGAGGAGGGCACCTACTACGCCACCATCGTTTTGGATGATGAGGGGGAGATTAGGATCGATGCCCGCCCCTCGGATAGCATCATCCTCGCCCTGAAGATGGGGGCCCCAATATACGTCAATAAAGACCTGATCGATGAAGGGGGAATTGCTCCAGAGCATGCCGGGATATATAGGGAGGGACTGGCCCAGATATAGATCCCCTCCGTTCATCGTCTCGATCGGGCTCTCGCATCACGGCTGCACGGCTCTATCTTATAGATCATAGCCGTCAAGCCTCGATAATTTGTTTCCAGATAGATTTAGTTGGAAACTCGATGATGACCCCCTGAGGCCAAGGGCGCTTCCCCCCGGTTCGGGAAGTTCTTGAAGAAAAGGAGAGGCCGACAAAGTTCAAGGAGAGCATGAGATGGTGATTATGCTTTATATGCCTTACCGCGTTTTCTTATCCTGAGAACGACAACCTCCTTTCTAATCTCTTTGAGGGCGGCCTTCTTTACAATGACCTTAAACAAATTTCTCCGCCTCTTCCAGAGCAACCGCGTCCAGCTTTCCCTCCCTGTACGCTCTTAAATCTTTTTTCAGTTCTGCCCTTTCCTTCGGCGGAAGGTCAAAGAAGCCCATGAAGTTGGTTATCTTAGCGTCCGGTTTGTCGAGCTTATCAAGAATCTGTCTCAGCAAGGTTTCATCCATGTGTTACTGATACTTCTTTAACCTTAAAAACGTTTTCCAACTGGTTAAAATCGCCCACGAGCACCTCTACGTCTTCAGAAAAATAAACGAAGGCGAAAGACCCACTAAGTTCAAGCACTCTGTGAAGTGGTGGTGAGAAGGTTTATATTTGTTAATATTGTGATTATTGATAGGCGAATACTATGAAATTCAAAGTTACTCTCTGGGAAGACAAAGAGGATGGAGGGTATGTGGTAGAGTGTCCTGCCCTTCCGGGTTGTGTTTCTCAAGGCGATACTGTAGAGGAGGCTTTGGAGAATATAAAGGATGCCATTCAAGGCTGGTTAGAGGTCGCAACCGAGAGAGGTAGATCAGAAACGAAAATCCCATCTGCAAGGGAAATTGAAGTAGAGGCATGATTAAAGTAATTCTACGAATTCTTCTATTGTCAAACCTGCTCTTTTTATTGGGGTTCTCAACACGCCCCTTTTTAATGGTTTATTATGATAAGGTATTGTGAGGATCACCTTCTCTCCAGGCTTTACCAAGTGGATATGACTTCCTTTTTGTCTTGCCACGCGCCATCCTGCTTTGGAGAAGGCTTTTATCGCCTTTTTTGACATGACTACAGGTAGTTTCGATGGCATGAACGTTTACTCAACCTAGTTACATTAAATCATTTCGCACAGCCTTCATCTTAAGAGAAGACATCATAAAACTCCAATGGAAGATGAAGAACACAAGGGAAAATGGAGGGGCCCAAAATACGACTTCCTTCTAATCGCCCGCGAGCACTTTTATGTGAACTCCAATGATGGAGCGAAATTTAATTTACGTAAAACTTATTAATCCTCTCATCGAAATAAGCCAAAGGTGGTAAAATGAAGAAGGTTTATGTCAAAGATATCATGCACAAGATAACGGTCATAGATGCAACTTCTAGCGTAGCAGAGGCGGCAAAGATAATGGCAGAGAAGAATATAGGATCTGTGATGGTGAGAGAGGAGGGCGAGATCGACGGGATATTGACCGAGAGGGATATACTGAAGAAGGTCGTCAGTAAGGAGTTGGATCCCAGAACCACGAATGTGTCCGAAGTCATGACCAAGCACCCCCTCATAATAGATGCAAAAGCGACTATAGAGGATGCGGCCGAGATCTTCAATACCGTCCACATAAGGAGGCTCCCGGTCCTGCAAAGGGGGGAGATCGTCGGGATAATTACCTCTAGAGATGTCGCGAGGGCTATCGGCAAATAGATATCGTGGTGCCAAGATGAGGGAGTTACTCGTCAAAGATATCATGCACAAGATAACGGTCATAGATGCAACTTCTAGCGTAGCAGAGGCGGCAAAGATAATGGCAGAGAAGAATATAGGATCTGTGATGGTGAGAAAATCTGGGGATATAACGGGCATACTCACCGAGAGGGATATACTGAAGAGGGGCGTCGCCGAAGGCCTGGACATAAAGAAGGTCAAAGTAGCGGAGATCATGACCGAGCATCCCTATATCATAGACTCCGAGGCAGCTGTTGAGGACGCGAGTAAGGTCTTCGTCAAATACAGGATCAGGAGGTTGCCGGTGATAGAGCGGGGGAGGATCGTCGGGATAATTACCTCTAGAGATGTCGCGAAAAGCATACGTTATGCCTACTTCAGAAAGGTACAACACCTGAGGAAGAGGGGTGGGGGACCGACAAGGTAGATGAGATTTTGAAATAAAGCCTTCCAACTCGTGGAAATAAGCTTTGGACTAGACATATAAATTTATTAATGTTAGGCGCTGAAACCTGTAAAGAAGATTGCCCCAGCTCGTGAACTCGAATTTTTAAGAGAGGATGCGAATGGTGAAGAAGAAGGTGGAGGATCGACCAGCGGTCATGGAGAGTATGGAGAAGATAAAGCACAAGATAGTGATAATGAGCGGAAAAGGCGGGGTGGGCAAGACTACCGTTGCCGCCAACTTGGCGGTTACTCTCTCCCTCGATGGCGTGAAGGTCGGGCTATTGGATATGGATCTTACAGGACCCAACATACCGAAGATGCTCGGGATCGAGGATAGGAGGCTTTACGGCGATAAAGAGGGCATACTACCTACCGAAGTATCACCGAACCTCAAGGTGGTATCGACCGCCTTCTTTCTCGAGGATAGAGATGCAGCGATAGTCTGGAGGGGCCCCATGAAGATGGGTGTCATCAAGCAACTCCTAGAGGAGGTATATTGGAATGAACTGGACTACCTGATAATCGACCTCCCCCCCGGAACCAGCGACGAACCCCTCAGCGTGGCGCAGAATATACCCGAGACCGACGGCGTTGTTATAGTAACGACCCCCCAAGATGTCGCTCTGCTCGATATCAGGAAGGCCATTAACTTCGCGAGGGCCATCGAGATGCCGATAATGGGCATCATAGAGAATATGAGCGGCTTCAAGTGTCCCCATTGCAACGAGGAGATAGACATCTTTAAGGTGGGTGGTGGAGAAGCCGCCGCGAAAGAGTTGGGGATACAATTCTTGGGGAGGATACCCATCGATGCTGACATAGTAAAAGATGGAGACGCGGGCCATCCATTTGTGCTGGTACACCCGGACTCTAAGTCCGCAAAGGCCTTCAGAGAGATCGTCAAGAACATCGAAGCCTCTTTGAGCAAAGGTTGAAAATCGAAGATCGCGCCGATATCGGCAGAGAATTGGGAAGGATGGGGCTCTGTATGGAGAGGTACAGCAGAAGGGAATTCATCTTGAAGTTGGTGGGCGCGATAGGGGCGCTATATCTCTCGAGCGGATGCCTCTATCCAAAGAGCGAGGTAAGGGCAAGGAGGAGGATTGCAGAAGGGGGGATAGAAGCCCCTCACCCAACTCCCGAACTGACGCCCAACGATGAGTTCTATGTGACGAACTTCAACGGGACCCCCAGCATCGATATCGAAGGATGGTCCCTGGTGGTGGATGGGCTGGTGGAGCGTCCCCTGACCTTGAGTTATGAGGAGATCACTTCCATGACTTCGGTTTCTGAAATAGTAACCCTCGAGTGCATAGGGAACGGTATAGGAGGGGACTTGATAGGCAATGCCGAGTGGGTGGGGGTGCCCCTCAAAACGCTATTGGATAGAGCGATGGTCAAGCCCAGCGCAGTAGATGTGGTACTTTACGGCGAAGAGGGTTACTCCGACAGCCTTTCCATAGAGAAGGCGATGGAGGGGGATACCATATTGGCTTACAAGATGAATGGCGAAACCCTTCCGAAGGACCACGGCTACCCCCTCCGCGCAATCGTTCCCGGGATTTACGGGATGAAGAACGTGAAGTGGTTGAGGCGGATAGAAGTAGTCGGCCAGGATTACAAAGGCCATTGGGAGAAGCAGGGATGGTCCGACTCAGCCGTAATAAAGTTGATGTCGAGGATAGACGCACCGAGGGACGGCGACCGAATATCCAGAAGCCCCTACAACGTAGTGGGCATCGCATATGGGGGGCTGAACGGAGTATCGAGGGTAGAGGTGAGCACGGACGGTGGAAGGTCTTGGAACGAGGCGAAGATCAAAGAGCCTTTATCCGAGTACGCCTGGACCCTATGGAGCTATCCCTGGAATCCCACCGAAGAGGGGAGACACAAGATAATGGTCAGGGCTACCGACAGGGATGGAAATGTCCAGAAGAAAGGCAGTGTAATATCGAGGAGGGTTTATCCCAGCGGTGCCGATGGTATGCATTCCATTGATGTGTATGTCGAGAAGACCTAAAGGTGGAAATCTGCCCCTCTCTATCTATCTTTTCCCGGACTTTCCAGATTCTCATTTACAGGCCGATCTTCTTCACGCCAACGTCTCATCAAGAAATTGGAGATGGTGATATCCGCAAACCCCACGCCCAAGATTATCCAACCCCAGAATCTCGAGATGTTGTAGAGGACATATAGGCCCGCGGCTAGGTATACGATCGTCCCCACAACGATTATCTTTTTTCGTGTACTCTCTCTTGTAAAAGGCATTTCCGACCCCTTTTTTTGACTAAACCTTTCTCCCCACCGTCAACAAACTCCTTGAAAGTGCTGATGTCCTCTTCAGCTCTCTCTGATATATCTCGGAAAAACCGGCTTCCTCAAAGTATCGCCTTATGTCTTCAGGTGTAAAGCGATGATGCCCCCATCCGAGGATCTCGAACAGCTTTTCGAAGAAGCCAAAGGTGATCCCCTCCAAGAGATAGAGCCTTCCTCCTCTCTTCAAGACGCGTTCCATCTCTCGCAACGCTTTAAGTTTTTCTGGGAAGTGGTGGAAGGCGGTAGTACAAGTAACGAAGTCGAAATAACCATCTTCGTAAGGCAGGTCTCCCGCTTCTCCTATATCGAAATCGACATTGGAAACGTCGATGGCCTTTTTACGTGCCACCTCGATCATCCTCTCCGAAAAGTCTATCCCCACCGCCTCCCCTTCGCGACAAATCCTCGAAAGGGCCAGCACGAGGGTACCGGTTCCGCAACCGACGTCCAGTATCTTGGAATCTGGAGCCAAATTGAGCTCGTCCAACAAAAGCAGGGGATTCGGCGCGAAGAGTTTTACTATGAGATTCCTATCATAGCCCTCTGCCCACCTATCGAACCTCATCTTCGTCTCGTCTTCCATTTTTTGTCCCCCGATGAAAGTCGATCTATCTTCTCCTCCTCTTCGAAGGGCAGTTCATATCGATGCAACTCAATATCCTCCTCCTACCCATCGGGACGCTGACCATCGGCAATCCACAAGTATTGCATGTTTTGTCGGTTGTCCGAATCCCCCGCCTCTGGGGCAAGGGGTAAGAGGTGGAGCACTCTGGGTAGTTGGTGCATCCTATAAAGATCTTCTTCGTCTTTTTGGACTGGATTATCCTCAAGTCTCCCCCGCATTTCGGGCACTTGCCGACCACGAAGCGCTTCCTCTCCATCTCTTCCAAAGCGTCCTTCAAAACCGCCCCGATCTTCTCGTCGTTCTCCTTGAACTCCTCTAAGATCTTGAGCAGTTCGTCCCTTGCGTCCCCCAATATCGCCTCCTTATCCTCTTTCCCATTTTGGATACCTTCGATCTTCTCTTCGAACCTCCGGGTCAGCTCCTCGCTTATGATCTCGGGGACGTACTTCTCCAGGGCCTCTACTACGCTGGTGCCGAGGCCGGTCACGTTCATGGGCACTCCCATCACATAATTCCTCTGGTATAGGGTGTCGACGATCTCCGCCCTCGTCGCCTTTGTTCCCAAGCCCCTCCTCTCCAACTCGTTGATCAGGGATGCGGGGTTGTATCGCTTGGGCGGCTGCGTCTCTCTCTGGGCGGAGTATAATTTCAGTACCGCCACGATCTCGCCTTCATCGAGTTCGGGTAGCACGAGGTCTTTTATTTTTGCGTAGGGATAGAGCATCGCCCAGCCTTCGTCTACCGTCCTCGAGCCTTCTGCCCCGTAAAGCTCTTTGTCGATCTTTACCAAAACCTTGGTGATCTCTTTTACCAACGGATCGCCGAAGACCGCGAAGAACCTATGCACCACGAGGGAGTACAACCTCTCTTCATCTTTGTTGGGATCCTTTGGCAATATCCCCGTAGGATAAATCGCGGGGTGCGCGGGGTCCGTCTTCTTTCCCTGCCTCGGTTTCAACTTGTCTCTCCGGAGGAGAACCTTTGTGTAAGGCCCGAATTTCGCCGACCTTCCAAGATCCCTCAATATCCTCTTGAATCCGATGACTGGTGGGAGCTTCTGCGATGAGGTCCTGGGGTATGAGATGTAACCCCCCTCGTACAAGCTCTGGGCGATGGTCTGGGTCTTCTTTGGATTAAATCCAAATACCTTATAGGCCTCGGTTTGAAGCCCTCCGAGGTCGAAGGGGAGGAGAGGGGGCACCCTCGATTCTCCCCTCTCGACTTTATCCACAATCCCTCTCTCTGACCGCGAATTTGCCAATATCTCCTTGCTCCTCTCCTCCCCGAAGACCTTGCCCTCGACGTGCCGTGCCCTGAATTTCCGTCTTTTGGCCTTCAAATCCGCGAAGATCTCCCAATATGGCTCGGGTTCGAATGCCGCGATCTCCCTTCCTCTCTGCACGAGGATGGAGAGAGCGGGAGTCTGGACGCGCCCGGCGGAGATTGTCGCCCTTTTTCCCACATTCTGGGCGGCGTGACTCAATGCCCTCGAGGTATTTATCCCCCAGTACCAGTCCATTATGTGGCGGGCCTCTCCAGCGCTCACCAGACCCCGGTCGATATCCGCTGGATTTTTGTAGGCGTTGATGAGCTCCATTTTTGTCAAAGTCGAGAAATGCATCCTCTTCGCATCCTCTCTCCTGCAAGAAAATTTCAGAGCGTTGTAGCCGAGGAGCTCACCCTCGATGTCCCAATCCGTCGCTATGACGAAGGCATCGACCTCCTTCGCGAGCTTGGAGAGGAGCCTTATGTACCGCCCCACATAGCCCTTTGTCCTGTCGATCTTGTACAGAGGGACCCATTCGACGTCGAAGACTGGGTACCCCCGTTCATCGCTCTTCTGACCCACTGAGTATAGGTGCCCCGCAGCAGAGGCGATATAGGTCACATCGCCGTCCTCCTTCACCTCATAGTACGGCACGCCTCCCTCGCTCTTTTTACTATATTTTGAGGACAAGACCTGAGCGATCCTCTTCGAGACCTTCGGTTTCTCTGTTATTATCAGGGTTTTCATGGAGACTCCCGCTTGAGTTATATATGGGTGAGAGATTATGGCACGACACCAATATATATAATATATGAAAAACGATTTGTTGGAGTGGTGGAAGCGTTGAATCTCTCGGAGAAGATCAGGAATCTGCCTTCGTACCTGTTCGCAGAGATCGATAGGAAGATCGCGGAAGGGCGGAAGAGCGGAGAGGATATAATCAGCTTTGCCATCGGCGATCCTGATATTCGGACACCGGAGCATATCATAAGGGCGTGTTGCGAGGCGGTCAAGAAGGCAAAAAACCAGAGATATCCGAGCCACGAAGGCATGCTATCCTTTCGCGAGGCGGTCGCCCTGCGCTACGAGAGAGATTACAACCTAGAGTTTAGCCCAGAAGACGAGGTGATCGCCCTGATAGGGTCGAAGGAGGGCATCCACAACATACACTTCGCCTTCATCAATCCGGGAGATATAGTTCTGTACCCAGATCCGGGTTATCCGGTCTATAAGACAGCACCGATCTTCGCCGGAGGAAAGCCCCACCCCATGCCCCTCAAAAAGGAGCAGGAGTTCAAACCCGACCTCGAGGCGATTCCGGAAAAGATCGCAAAGAGGGCGAAGATGATGTGGATAAATTATCCCAACAACCCCACAGCAGCTGTTGCGGACGAGGCGTTCTACAAGGAGGTCGTCGATTTTGCCGAAGACAACGATATCCTCGTATGTTCGGACGAGGCGTATTCCGCCATAACCTTCGAGGGGTATAAGCCGCCCTGTTTTTTGGGGGTCGAGGGCGCGAGGGGAGTCGGGATAGTCTTCGATTCCCTCTCGAAGACCTACAACATGACTGGTTGGCGTCTGGGTTATGCGGTGGGCAATAAAGAGGCGATAGCTGGCTTGAATAAAGTGAAGACGAACGTCGATTCCGGCGCCTCCCAGATCATCCAAGAGGCGGGGATTGCTGCCTTGACCGGGCCCCAAGATTGCGTAAAAGAGAATGTAAAGGTCTATCAAGAAAGGAGGGAAGTACTGGTCGAAGGTTTGAAGAAGATAGGCTTCAAATGCGAAAAACCAAAGGCGACATTTTATTTTTGGCTCGAAGTTATAGCAGAGGATGGGGATTCCATGGCCTTTGCAACCAGGCTCCTCGATGATGCTGGTGTGGTGGTAACTCCCGGAATAGGTTTCGGTGAGTACGGAGAAGGCTTTGTCAGAATGTCCCTCACCCAGCCCATCGAGAGGATAAAAGAGGCACTGGAAAGGATAGAAAAGATCGAGTGGTAGGATGGAGCACAGGACACATATCGGCGTTGAAGAAGGTCATCTGACGATCGGAGGGGTAGATGCCGTCAGCTTGGCGAGGGAATTCGGCACCCCCCTCTATATTACGGATGAAAGTAGGATAAGGGAACGATACAGGGAATTCAGGGACGCCTTTGCGGCCCTCTATCCCAAGGTCGAGATCAGATATGCGTATAAGGCGAATACCGACCTCGCCATCTGCAGCATCTTAAGACAAGAGGGTTGTGGAGCCGATGTTTTATCGCTCGGCGAGATGGAGATCGCCCTAAGGGTTGGGCTGAAACCAGAGCAGATAATCTTCACCGGGAATAACAAAACCGATGAAGAGCTGGAATTTGCAGTGGATTCGGAAATAACGATAAATCTCGACGCTGTCCACGAGCTTGAGAGGTTGAAAAGAATTTGCAACTCCAAAGGAAAGAAGGCGAAGATATCCTTCAGGATCAACCCAGCCGTCTCGCCCGAGACCCATCCTCGTCTCTCTACGGGCTTGAGGGAGAGCAAGTTCGGCATTCACGAAGAAGTGGCTGTTGATGCATATAAAGAGGCGATGGATTGCGAGTCTTTGGAAATTTTTGGGATCCACATGCATATAGGGTCACAGATCACCAAAACAGGGCCATATGAGGAAGCAACTGCAAAGCTCTTCGATATGGTCGGTAGACTAAAAGATGATCTGGGCATAAAACTGGATTTCGTCGATCTGGGGGGAGGTATAGGCATAAGATATGAGAGGGATAAGCCCTTCATCACCCCCAAGGATCTGGCAGATGCAATAATCCCCATAGTAAAGGGCAAGATCGGAGAGTACTCCCTCGGGGAGCCTACTCTATATCTCGAGCCGGGTAGATTTATAGTCGGCGACTCTGCCATAATGCTGACCAAGGTGAGCACCATCAAGGAGACACCTTACAAGAAATTCATCGGCACGGATGCGGGATTTCACGTCTTTCCTAGACCCGGTATCTACAATGCCTATCACGAAGCCGTGGTCGCGAATAAGGTGGATCAAGAAGACAGAGAGATGGTCGACATAGTGGGCAATGTATGCGAGTCGGGCGATATATTGGCGAGAGATCGCTCGCTACCGAGGATAGAGGAGAACGATATCATCGCCTTCCTAGATGCGGGGGCATATTGCCTCATCATGGCTTCCCAGTACAACTCCAGACCCAGACCGGCCGAGGTTCTGGTCAAAGATGGCGAATACGATCTTATTAGGGAGAGGGAGAGTTTCGAAGACTTGATAGAGAAGGAGATCGTGCCGAAGAGACTTTCAGATTAATAGGTGAAAGAACATGGGAAGGAGTTCGAGGATCTCTGGATTCTATAAGCTGAGTCCAGAAGAGAGGCTGAAGGTGGTTAAGGAGTTCGCGGGTCTCAACGATGAAGAGGTAGAGGCCATCAGGAATACGGGCGGCATCGATATAGAGCAAGTCGACCGCATGATAGAGAACGTCGTTGGTACCCAAGATGTGCCCCTAGGAATAGCGACGAACTTCCTCATCGACGGCAAGGACTACCTCATCCCCATGGCGATCGACGAGCCCTCCGTCGTCGCTGCTGCCTCAAATGCGGCGAAGATGGCTAGGGCGAAAGGGGGATTCAAAACCAGCGCCACAGAACCCTTGATGATCGGGCAGATACAGTTGATAGACGTCGAGAATCCGTCCAAGGCAAAGGAGCAGATACTGGCAAAGAAAGATGAGATCATAGAGCTGGCAAACGAGCAAGACCCGATACTCGTGAAGTTCGGTGGGGGGATGAAGGATATCGAGGTAAGGGTCATAGATACGATAACCGGGGCGATGGTGATCACGCACCTCATAGTGGATTGCCGAGATGCCATGGGGGCGAATGCCGTCAACACCATGGCGGAGGCGGTGGCGCCCCTGATAGAGAGGATAACCGGGGGCAGAGTATTGCTCAGAATCATCTCCAACCTCGCAGTTCACAGACTGGCGAGGGCAGAGGCGGTATTCGCGAAGGAGGTGATAGGCGGGGAGGAAACGGTCGATGCGATAATAAAGGCATATGCCTTCGCGGCAGCGGACCCCTACAGGTGCGCGACCCACAACAAGGGCATAATGAACGGCATCACCGCCATGGTACTCGCGACGAGCAACGATACCAGGGCGATCGAAGCCGGTGCCCACGCCTATGCGGCCTTCGGCGGTTCTTATAAACCCCTGACGACCTACGAGAAGAACGAGGACGGCGACCTGGTGGGGAGGATAGAGTTGCCATTGGCCGTCGGGCTCATAGGAGGAGCTACGGCGGTTCATCCCATAGCGAGGGCGAACGTCAAGATCCTCGGGGTAAAGACCGCCTCGGATCTCGCCAGAATTATGGCCGCCGCCGGCTTGGCTCAGAACTTTGCTGCTCTCCGCGCGCTGGCTACGGAAGGGATTCAGAGGGGTCACATGTCCCTACACGCGAGGAACGTCGCAATTATGGCGGGGGCAGAGGGCGAGATGATCGACGGGGTGGTCGAGATTCTCCTGAAAGAGGGGAAGGTTAGATTCGATAGGGCGAAGGAGATAGTAGAGGAACTGAAGAAGTCTCGGTCCAATTAGATTTCGTCGGGTGCATCCAAATCGCAAACATAGTTATAAGTTATGATTCAAAAAACTTTTTTCACTCATGCGGTTTTGAGGAGCGAAAGGTGGGATCCAAAAGGGGTGAAGTCCCCTTTTGTGAGGATTATTTCATTATCACCATGTCGAAGACGACGTGATATACCCCCGGGGCATAGCTCCTTACGACCCTCTTTTCCTCTATCTCGTATCTGACTTTTAGACGCGACAAATTCTCCTCCACTTCGCCAAAGTCACGGCAGAAGATGTGGTAGTGTATCCTGCCCCCATGCCTCGCATTTATGGCCGCGACGTCCAGGAACTCCTCTGCCCTCTCCGGCAAAGGCATAAGCACCCTGTCGAAGTAGCCTTCCCTGACGAAATCCCTCGCATCGCCGAGCACGGGTTTGACCTCCCCTTTAAGCTTATTCATCCCTATATTCTCGATCATGAGGTTATAAGCATTCGGATTTTTGTCCACAGAATATATCTCAACCTTCTTGTACCTCGCTATAACTATCGAAAATGTCCCTATACCAGCGAACATGTTCAAGATCTTTTCCCCCTCCTCGACCATATCCCTGATCCTGCCCCTCTCGGTCGCGAGCCTGGGAGAGAAATACGCCTTGTCTAGGTCCACCTTGAAGACGCAGCCGTGCTCCTTGTACAGCGTTGCCCTCTTGTCCTTGCCGTACAAAAGCTCTAGGGGCCTGGTCCTGAACTCCCCTTCCACCGGGCCCGTCTGATTCAGCACCGTTTTTATGTAAGGGTAAGCCTCACAAAATGCCCTCCCGATCTCTCTCTCGTGCCCCTCGAGCTCCTCGGGTATCTTCAGTACTATGATATCACCTATCGTGTCGAAAGCCCTAGGAACATAACCCAAAAGTTCTTCGGGTATCAGGTTCTTTAGTGCGTCCTCCAAACTCTTGGCTTTTCTGGTCATGATAACTTTTATATCCGCCGCCCTTTTCATTATTTGTGGTTGCGATGAAATTCCACAAGTACCAAGGTGCAGGGAACGACTTCGTGCTCATCGAGAATTTAGATGCTCGAATACCGGAGGGGAAGAAGGGCGATATTGCCACGCGCCTCTGCGACCGGAGGTTCGGGATCGGAGGGGATGGCCTGCTCTTGG
Organism: Hydrothermarchaeales archaeon (SeqCode); assembly: GCA_046761145.1. Classification (GTDB taxonomy): domain Archaea; phylum Hydrothermarchaeota; class Hydrothermarchaeia; order Hydrothermarchaeales; family SZUA-236; genus JBHIFP01. The sequence continues at coordinate 7,529 of JBHIFP010000011.1, read as the reverse complement.
TCGAGGGGTCAAATGAAGCGGACGTCAGGATGCGGGTCTTCAATCCAGACGGCTCCGAACCAGAGATGTGCGGGAACGGGATAAGGTGTATCTCGAAGCACGTATACGACAATGGGATTGTAGGTAAGGAAGAGATCTCGATAGAGACCCTGGCCGGCATAAAAAAGGTAAAAAACACGATAAGAGATGGCAGGGTTACATACGTAAAAGTCGAGATGGGCAGGCCGGAGTTCGAGAGGAGCAAGATCCCGGCAAAGGGCTCAGGTTTACTATTGAATCAGAAGATGGAGGTGGACGGCGAAGACGTGGAGATATCCGCGATCAATACCGGCGTGCCCCATGTAGTCGTCTTCGTCGATGACATCGAAGAGGTGGAGGTGAGAAGGATCGGTAGAGCCATAAGATACAGTGGCCTTTTCCCAGAGGGTACGAACGTCAACTTCGTCCAAGAGGTTGGGAACAATATATTCAAAGTGAGGACCTATGAGCGGGGCGTGGAGGACGAGACCTTGGCTTGCGGCACGGGTATAGCCGCGTGCGGGGCTATTTCTGTAGCTCTGGATAGAGCTGATCCCGAGAAGCCCACGGAGTTTCGAGCTAGGGGGGGCACGATCTACATCGAGGTCGAGGGGAGGGGAGAAAAGATAGAAAGGGTTTACATGAACGGTCCGGTAGAGTTCGTCTTCGAGGGGGAGATAGAAGTTCTTTAGGGTTATGCCTCCAAGCCCCGACGCAAAATTTTATTTGGGTGGTCCGTGAAATTAGAATAAGGAGGTGGTAAGTTGGTTTACAAGATAGACGATGCCACTCTCGATAGAGTGAGGGAGGCCTTCGGCAGGTTGGAGGGCGAAGTAAGATTGACCATGTTTACGGGTGACAAGGAGACGTGCCTCTACTGCAATGACCTGGAGGGGATGGCTGATCAGATAGCCGGGCTGTCGCCCTTGGTCAAGGTCACCAAGGGTTTGAATCTGGGCTCAGAAGAGGCGAAGAAACTCAAGATCGACAAGCACCCGGCCACTATCATAGGGGGGGCAAAGGACTTCAAGGTGAGGTATTTCGGCATGCCCATGGGGCACGAGTTTCTGCCGTTCATAGATACCCTGGTGGATGCCTCCACCGGTAAACCTGAACTCGACTCCAAGACCATAGATAGGATATCCAAGATAAAATCGCCCATACACATACAGGTATTCACGACGCCGACCTGTCCGTACTGCCCGCCCATGGTTAGAACAGCGCACAAGATGGCAATGATCAACGAGAACATAACTTCTGACATGATCGATGCCATGGAGTTCATGGAACTGGCGCAGAAATATCAAGTCTCCTCGGTCCCGAGGACTATCATCAACGAGGTGGTCGATCTACTGGGCGCATACCCGGAGTCGGACTTTGTGGACAAGGTGGTCGAGGCCGCCCATACGCGAGATTACTCCGTCTGAGAGGTATGTTTAACTTCTATGGCGCGCTTCGTGAAGAGACCGCACCAGCACCTCTCTTGGCCCTTGTATGTCTCCTGGACCTCGAAGTTGCAGGGGCATAGTAGCTTCAGATCCTTCTGGAGATCTCCGCTCCTCAGCTGACAGGGGCAGAACTTCAGACCCGTATCTTTTTCATTTGTATATATCCCATCGAGGACCTTGTTCAGGTGATCCTCGTCTGGATTCAGCTCGTATTCCTGCCCTTCGGCGAATTTCCAGAAGAGCTCTCTCAATTCTCCCTTACCCGTGGCCTCCCCCTCTATCCCGGCTATATCCTCCAAGAAACCTTGGACGACCTCCGCCTCTTCCTTTTCCACCCGCACGTAAGCGTTCTTTGCCCCGCACGTCGGGCATATCTCCGGTGGTTTTACCCCGTAATGGACGTCGTTACAGACGGTGCACCTGAAGAATTTTTTGGCCATGTGGATTCCTCTTCGATATCATATGATCAAGACCGTCTTTATGTCCTCCTTCCTCCTCTCCAATGCCTCTTCAAAGTCATCGAATGGTACCTTGCGCGTGATCACCTTTTTCAAAATACCCGGCCATCTCTCCTCGAAGTCCCGGAAGTGCTCGACGCCCATCTCAAAGTACCTTCTATTGGCATTCACAGTGCCGAAGACCACCTTGTTGTTGAGCACGATATCCAGATTCAAGCAAGACATGCAGATCTCATGCATGGCTGCAGTACCGGTTATGCTGGAGAGGGCTATAACCCCGTTTGTCCCGAGTATCTCCATTCCCTCAAATGCCACTCCGGCATTCCCGGTCGCCTCTATAATTAGGTCGATGTTTCCCAACCTTTCCTTGAGCTCCTTTATGGGGGTCTCCTCCGCACTTATATATCTCCCTCCGCATTCCTTGATCAAGGCTGCCTTTGGGTTGCCCTTCTCCCTGCCCCTAGCAACGCCGTATACGTCCAGCCCAAGATTTCTTAATATAAATGCCGCTAGTATGCCTATCGTGCCGGTGCCCAAGACCACAGCTATTTTGGGGTCCCATATCAACCTCTTCTGGATCTTATAGGCTTGGAATATCGCCTTCTCGACAACACTAAGAGGTTCGAGCAAGACCCCCACATCTTTGCACTCTTCGGGCACTTTTATCAAGTACTCCGGCTCCTCCTTGTAGTACTGCGTCATGAAGCCGTGGAGCCCCTTTATGCCCCTCTCCTTGAAGTTCCCGGTCAGGCACATGTCGTACTCGCCCCTTCGACAATTTAGGCAGTCATCGGGCCTCCTGACGGTAGCTACGACATAATTACCTTCCTCGAAATCGGCGACGCTCGCGCCCACCTCTTCTACTACGCCGAGGGATTCGTGCCCCAAGACCAGAAAATCGTAATCCTCTGGTGCCTCGCCGTATAGGCCATCGTTTATCTCGTTATCGGTGCCGTCTATGCCGACCTGGAGGACCCTTACCAAGACCTCGTTCTCATCGATTTCTGGCCCCTCTATCTCGACCATCCTGGCGCTCTTCTCTTTCATGGGCGTTACCGCTATAGCCCTCATCCCTCATCGCCACACGGCCACACGACTTCCTTCTCGTTCACGTATTGGTAGGCGGAGTAAGCGGCGACCACGCCTTCTGCAACGCCGGTAATGGCCTGCTTGAACCTCCTGTCCGCGATGTCGCCCGCCGCATATACACCATCCAAATTGGTCTTGGAATCTCGATCTATCGCGATCTCCCCCCTCTCGTTCGTCTTTACCCCCAGGTCCTTCGCCAGATCCGAGAGGGGTATCAAACCTATGGCGATGAAGAGCCCGTCCAGAGGGAACTCTTTACTCCCTTCGTACTCCCTATCGAAGATCACCTTATTCACGGTGGCATCGCCTTTTATCTCCATCACGTTGGTGTTGGTGATCACCTCTATCTTCGGGTTCTCTTCGATCCTCCTGGCATTTATCGGCTCGGGCCTTATCTTATCGCCCCTGTAGATTATGTAGACTTTCTCGGCGTGATCCGCCAGGAGCAGGGCCTCCTTGGCCGCAGAGTCGCTGCCCCCCACTACACCCACCACTTTGTCCTTGTAAAAAGGGCCATCACAGAGGGCGCAGTAATGGACGCCCTTGTTCTCGAACTCCTCCGCCCCGGGCACCTCGAGTTTCCTGTGCTTTGTCCCGGTTGCGAAGATCACCGTCTTGGTCATGTACTCCTCGTCCTTCGTCGATACCTTGAGGCATGTCTCGTCGGGTCTCTCTACCTTTATCACCCTGCCTTGCACGACATCGATGTCATAATCCTTGGCGTGTTCCTCCAACCTCTGCGCCAGCTCTAGACCAGAGATGCTCTTGAAGCCGGGGTAATTCTCGACGACGTTGGTCAGGGTTATGGTGCCTCCCATCGTCTCCCCTATCACCAAGGTCCTCATCTTCAACCTGCCCGCATACATCGCGGCCGCAAAGCCGGTCACGCCCCCGCCTATTATCACGGTATCGTACATCTCGAACACCCTCCATATTTTGTATCTTTATCTGGATGGGCGCTCACGATATTTCTAATTTTTGGTTTTTTTTGAATCTTTACCCATGAACCAAAGCCTTTTATAAAACGAAGTCCATGGGAGAGATTAGAGTTGAGTTCGCAGCTCGAAAAGAGGAGATGACGCGGGTGAATGGCTCTGCCGCTGTAGAGAGGATCGAAAGCCTCCCCGCTCCCCCATCCATAAGCTCAAAGATGACGGGCATGATCCTGTGCGGAGGGAAGGGGAGGGGTCTGAGACCCTTAACAAAGGACTTTCCCAAAGTTCTGCTCGAATTCCAAGACGAGTATTGCGCCCTCACCAAGCAGCTCCTAGACTTCAAATACTGCGGTATAAAGGAGGTGGTCCTCCTCATAGGCTACTACGGGAGGGAGATCAAGAGGGCGTGCGGGAAGGAGTTCAAGGGCTTAAATATCAGCTACGTGGATTCGAAGAAGGGTACCTTGGATGCCATCAGGGAGGGCCTCGCCACCATAGATGAAGGGGACGTTATAATCAGGAACGGCGACGTCATAACCGATGTCAACCTCAAGACGATGATGGAGAGCAGCTTCGAGCCCATAACCATATTCGTGACCCCCATGCAATCCCCCTACGGCATAGTGGAGTTGGGGGATACCAAGATCCTCTCCTTCAGGGAGAAGCCCACACTGGGCCACTTCATAAATGGGGGCACATACCTGGTAAAGGAGCACGCCTTCGACCTCTTCGAAGGCTACCCTTCGGGCGACGTCGAGAGGAACGTCTTCCCTTCCCTCGCTCGAGAGGGGAAGCTGGGCTTCTACAAGGAGGATCGAATCTTCTGGCGAAGCCTGGACACCGCCAAAGACTGGGATGCCATCAAGAGGGAGTACTCCAATAGGGTGGACAAACCCTGGGGGTTCGAGAAGACCTTGGTTAGTACCGAGAAGTATCTGACGAAGGAGCTCTACATCAAAGGCGGCTATCAGACCTCTTACCACCACCACACCAAGAAGGACGAGACACTCTCTATAGACCGCGGCTATGGCTATGTCTACTTCAGGGAGGGCGAATCCCAGAGTTTCTCGGCAGGAGATACACTCAGGGTAAGGCCCTTCACAAACCACTCCATCGTCGCCACCGAGAACACCTCGATCACAGAAGTTTCGACCCCCCACCCCAAAGACACGGTCAGGGTCAAAGATTTTTACGATAGGTGAATTTTTTAAGCTCGTCTTTGACGATTTCATGTTACACGAGGAGGTATAATTGGGGTATTACTCGAACTGATCTTCCTCTTTCTCTTCGAGGTGCCTCGCGTGCACCGTCTCGCTCATCGCCTCCTCTGCCCTCTCCCCCTTTTCTATGGCCTCTATCCTATCCAGCTTCGCTATCTCCTCTATGCCCACGAGCTCCGCTATTCTGAAGATCCTGAAGATGGGTATTATGGCAAGCAACTCGAGCCAGTGGTGCTCGAAGAAGGCGAGCTTGGAGCCCTTGAATCGTCGATACTCCTTGTAGAGATCTACGGCGAAGACGATTATGATGAGCAACAGCAATGTATCTATGGCGTCTTTCTGTCTCGGCGTGAGTTCGTAGACGAAGCCGATGATCAAAGCAAAGAGGGCGATCAAGGCCGAGATGAATACCAACCAGTGCCACAGATTTTTCCTTATTTTCATGTTCGACACCATTGACCATTGATCACTTATATCTAATACTTTTTTCATGAATATTCGCATGCTGGAATTGATTCTGATTATCATCTCCCTCAAACGAGAAGATATTTTTCTCTTGGCGTCTGAAAAGAATAGTTTAAATAAAGTCAAAACTGAAGGTAGTGATATGGTCGAGATAATAAGGGGGGAGATTACCGATTTTATAGAAGGAGATGACTATAAAGTAATGGCAAATGTTGGGGCCATAGATGGGGTCAAAGCGGGAATGCCTTTCATGATCTATTCCGAAGGAGATGAAATCTTCGATATCGAGACAAAAGAGAGTCTCGGTAGATTGGAATTCGTGAAGGCAAAGGTGAGGGTTGCCCAAGTTGCCGAAAGATCTTGCATCCTCGAAAGCGATGAATACGCGAGCGAGTTTTCTCTTACAGATATGTCCAGAAGAGGAGGAGATTTCACGCCCAAAAGGGTTCAACTGACCTTGGAATTGGATAGAGGGAGGAAGGGGTTGTCCGCAGAAGACAGATTCCAGGTCATTCAGATCGGTGATCCGGTTCGGTATGACATCAAAAGGGAGTAGGATTATACGGATTTGAGTTAAATGCTGCATTCATTATAACGACTTTGCACAAAAACTTATTTTAATTTTCAACGAGCTCTAATCGGCATTTGTTATTTATCAAATTCAATAGTATTAAATACCACCACAAGCACAGTATGATAAACGGAGGTAAAGGGAGGTTCAAATGGTGGCCGATAAACCAACAACTGTAAAAGCCGCATCCGCCATATTTGTTCTGTACGGCATCTTCACCGTGCTAGTGATGCTATCGGAAATGGGCAAGGTGGGCGTCAGCCCGCTTTACATCCTATATACGCTCTTTGGTATAGCCCTAATGGTAGCGGGCTATGGTCTGTGGAAGATGCTCAAATGGGGCATGTACATAGGCGTGGTCATGGGTATAGCGTTGCTGGTCGCGGGCGCGTACTACCTGCCTGAGGGCGCCCTAGATATAGTCGTGGGGCTTGTGCTACTGGTATTGATATACGTCTCGCGAGAGAGTTTCTAACGTAAAAATCAAAGTCTCTGATTAGTTTCTATGGATGGGCACAGGGAAACTCTTGACAAGAGAGGGAACCTTGAGCTGGTTGAGAGATAAAATATATCTTTCTCTCTTATAGAGCCACTTCCAATACCTCCAACCCTCAACCCCTACAACAAAATCCCGTATCATTAAAATCGTTTTAATATTTGACGTTGGGGTTAGTTTTATATTCGAGAATGGACGTTTAAACAAATATAGGTGCGGATATGAAGTTTAAAGTTATTCTAGAACCTGCGGAGGAAGGGGGATATACCGTTTACGTTCCATCTCTTCCGGGATGTATCTCCGAGGGGAACACCAAAGAGGAAGCCCTGAAGAATATCAAAGAAGCTATAGAGCTTTATTTAGAACCTAAGGATAAGGAGCTGGTTTTGGGGACGGGTGTTGAGTTGGTTGAGGTTACTGTGTAGGAAGCGATATGATGAAGCTTCCTGCAATCTCTGGGAAGAGAGTTATCAAGGCATTAGGTAAAGCTGGTTTTGTATTCATCAGATAGCGAGGAAGTCATGTCAGACTTGAAAAAGTAGTAAATGGCGATATCATTAAAATCACTGTGCCATTACGTAAAACGTTGAAAAAAGGAACCCTCAACAGGATTATAAAAGATGCTGGATTAACTACAAAAGAATTTCTAGATTTGTTGTAATAGCTCCTTTTCACCCTCAACCCATACAACAAAATCCCCGGAGTTGGTGGGCGAGAAGATGATTTTTTCCTATCACCCTAGCAATCCTTCTCAGGTTTGGAATAGATACTCCATGGGTATTCTTCGGGTAATTCCGAACCGTGCCACGCCCTTTACTGCCTCGGGATT
>JBHIFP010000010.1:0-29668 GCA_046761145.1 Hydrothermarchaeales archaeon (SeqCode) | reverse complement strand
TGGTGCATCCGGGATAGCGATCGGCAACATAATAGGCTCCAACATGACACAGATAACACTCATTCTGGGCGCAGCTGCTCTCTTTCGCTCTTTGGATACCACGAAAAAGGCGCTCTATCGCGATGGCCTTATGATGCTTGTAGCCTCTACACTAGCTCTTATAGTCCTTCTGGATTATCGACTTACCAATGTTGAGGGCATGGTCCTCGCAACCATTTACTTGGTCTACCTCTTCATGCTCTTTAAAACCGAAAAGTGGGCCGGTGAGAGGCAAAGCGCGGAAAACTTACATATAAAAATCGGTGCTCTGATCTTGGGCATTGCAGGGGTCATTGTTGGAGCGGATCTCTTGGTGAAGCACTCCATCGCGGTTGCCGACTATTTCAAAGTCCCTTCATCGATAATAGGACTTACCCTGGTAGCCGTTGGCACTTCTCTGCCAGAGCTCTCGATATCCCTTATGGCGGCGGTCAAAGGACTCCCAGGACTTTCAATCGGAAATTTGATCGGAAGCAATATAACGGACCCCCTCTTCTCGATGGGCATAGCTGCATCTGTAAATCCGATGGGATTGGCAGTCGATCCATGGATCGTAAGATTCGATGCCCCAGTTATGATCGGGGCGTGCATCTTGGCGCTGTTTCTCATGCGGACGGATTGGAATCTTTCCAGGAGGGAGGGGGTTCTATTGATGGGGATATATCTCCTATATCTGTATGTGAATTTCATAATCAAGATATAGGTGCCGTAATGTCGGGCGATGTCGTTACTTTAGATGGAGATTATGTGTCAATCAGGGTCGCTGTCTTACCAAAGCATCTACAAACGCGATCTCAGGAATTGACGAATGGAGAAATAGGCTGGAAGTAAAGATCAGGGATTTACCGATCTTGTATGAAGTATTGAGCGCTGCCAACGGATACTGAAAACCGGTCTTTTGAGAACACAAAAAATATTTAAAAGTCACAACTTATTTAGTGATATGGCCGAGCTATCTACAAGACTTTGTGGTTTGGATTTACGCAATCCTACCATCCTCGCGTCTGGGATACTTGGCACGGTTGGATCCTCGTTAAAGAGGGTCGCTGAGAACGGCGCGGGTGCCGTTGTCACAAAGTCCGTGGGCGCTGTGGCCAGAGAGGGGCATAAAAATCCCAGCGTAATCGAGATCGAGAACGGCATATTGAATGCGATAGGTTTAGCAAGTCCGGGGTATAAAGAATTTGAAGGGGAGGTCAAAATAGCTAGGGAGGGAAGGGTCCCGGTAATCGGGAGTATTTTTGGTTTCAGCATCCGGGAGTTCGTCGAAGTCGCGAAGGCCATGGATGGCTATGGCGTAGACGCCCTCGAACTGAATCTCTCCTGCCCAAACGTCGCAAAGGCCGGAGCGTTTTACGGTCAAAATGAGGACCTGACTTATGAAGTTGTAAATGCCGTAAGGAGAAGTGTAAAGATCCCAGTCATAGCCAAGTTGACGTCGAACGTGAGCGATATTGTTGCTATCGCCAAGGCCTGTGAAGAGGCAAAGTGCGATGCCATAACCGCCATAAACACGGTCAAAGCCATGAAGATCGATATAATCGCGAGGATGCCGGTCTTGGGGAATAAAGTCGGGGGCCTGAGCGGGCCCTGCATCAAGCCCATAGCGATAGATTCGGTTTATGAGATAGTCAGAGAAACGAATTTGCGGGTAATTGGATGCGGCGGAGTCACGACTGGCGAAGATGCGATAGAATTCCTGATGGCCGGTGCTTCTGCGGTGCAGATAGGGACTGCCGTCCTTTATAGAGGCATATCGGTATTCAAGAAGGTCGTAAGGGAGATCGAGGCGTTCATGGACCAGAATGGCTATGCGGATTTGAAAGAGATCATCGGGACTGCTCAATGAGGCTGTTTACATGGCTAAAAAATTTATCCAGACTGCATACCTCAAAAAGATAGTAAAGGAAACAAAAAATATCAAGACCTTCCGCTTGGATCTCGATATGCCGGCATTGCCTGGCCAATTCGCAATGCTCTGGGTCCCGGGTATGGATGAGAAGCCAATAAGTATCTCATACGTTGGAGAATCCGTCGGATTTACCATCCTCAGAAAAGGCGCGACCACCACGAAGTTGCACGAGATGAAGGGAGGAGAGCTACTCGGCGTTCGGGGTCCACTGGGCAGGGGTTTCAAGATATCTGGCGAAAAACTCGTGATGATCGGAGGAGGAGTTGGCATGGCCCCGATCGCGCCCTTGGTCGAACGCGCCATAGAAAAGGGCAGGGAGACCACAGTTATAATCGGGGCTTTGACCGAATCTGAGATCCTATTTGGAGATCGTTTGGAGAGGGCGGGTGCAGAGGTCATCCGGTGCACGGATGACGGTTCTTGCGGGTTCAAGGGGTTCTGCACAGAAGCGTTCAAGCAAACCCTAGAAGAGAGGACCTTCGACGAGTGCTTTACCTGTGGTCCCGAGATCATGATGGTAAAGGTCCTGGAGTTGACGAAGAGATACAAGATCCCCACCCAAGTTTCGCTGGAAAGATATTTCAAATGCGGTATTGGGATATGTGGCCACTGTGTGGTCGATGGTTCTGGACTTAGAGTTTGTAAAGAAGGGCCCATATTCAGGGACGTCGAGATCGAGGGGGTCAGGGACTTTGGGAGATACTATAGGGACGCTTCGGGTAAGAAGATATTTTGGTAACGCATGATAGTTTTAAATATATAACGAAAAAAGATTAAAGAGAGGGATTAAAATGGAAAAGGTGACTATCAGTTTGATCAAGGCGGACGTGGGGGGATATCCCGGACATGCGACGGTGCATCCTGCATTGATCGAGGTTGGAAATGAAGAGCTAGTGAAAGCCAAAAAAGACGGCCTATTGGCCGGCTTTCACGTCATGGGCGCCGGCGATGATCTCGAGTTGATCATGGGACATCATAAGGGCGTCGACAGCGAGGAGATTCACGGGTTGGCATGGGAGACCTTCGAAAAGGCAACCGCTTTGGCGAAGGATTTGAAGTTATACGGAGCGGGCCAAGACCTCTTGAGCGACGCATTTTCGGGAAACGTGCGCGGCATGGGCCCGGGCATTGCCGAGATGGAGTTTACCGAAAGGAGAGCGGAACCCTTAATAGCATTTATGATGGACAAGACAGAGCCCGGGGCCTTCAATTTACCCATATACAAGATGTTTGCAGATCCTTTCAATACCGCGGGTTTGATCATCGACCCAAGTTTCCATAGCGGTTTTAGATTTGAGATCTGGGACATATTGGAACATAAAAGGGTATTCATGAACGCCCCCGAAGAACTCTATGATATGCTCGCATTGATCGGAGCAAAGAGCAGGTATGTCATCAAGAGGGTCTATCCGAAAGAGGGGCATCCAAAGGTGCCGCCGGACGAACCGGTCGCAGTCGTGAGCACCGAAAAGCTGTATCAAATCGCCGGCGAGTACGTGGGAAAAGACGATCCGGTTGCGTTGGTGAGAGCTCAATCCGGTCTTCCGGCCTTGGGTGAAGTCCTTGAACCCTTCGCATTCCCCCACTTGGTCAGCGGTTGGATGCGGGGCAGCCATAACGGGCCCCTAATGCCCGTCCCTTTTAAGTATGCGCAGTGCACTAGGTTTGATGGGCCCCCGAGGGTTGTCGCCGCCGGTTTTCAGGTGAATAACGGCGATTTGATCGGTCCAGTAGACCTATTCGACGATCCCGCTTACGACTACACCCGCAAAAAAGCTCAGGTGATAACCGAATATATGAGGAGGCATGGTCCATTCGAGCCACATCGATTGCCACTAGAGGAGATGGAGTACACGACGCTGCCGAAGGTGCTGAAGAAGCTTGAAGACAGGTTCGAAAAGGTGGGGTAACCTCATAGGTGGGACCATGGAAATAAAGACACCTGTCATCATGCTCAACCTCAAAGCATACGCGGAATCCATCGGCGAAAAAGGTCTGGAATTGGCAAGGGCCTGTCAACAGGTAACTGAAGAGACGGGCGTGAGCACTGCCGTTTGTCCCCAAAATTTCGATCTAGCTTGGATTGCGAAGCATGTGGACATACCCTGTTTGGCGCAGCATGTCGATGCATTTTCTCCCGGGAGTCATACTGGATGGACGGTACTCGAAGCCGTCAAAGCTTCGGGTGCAGTCGGGACTCTGGTGAATCACTCGGAACACAGGCTTCAGATTGCGGATATAGAGGCGATAGTGTACAAGGCGAGAGAACTCGACCTCGTAACTGTGGTCTGTACAAACAACACCCAAGTAAGTTCTGCAGTGGCCGCGCTGAAACCGAATATGATCGCGATAGAACCGCCCGAGTTGATAGGATCTGGGATCCCTGTATCTAAGGCAAACCCGGAGATCGTGAGGGGTTCTGTAAATGCCGTTAAAGGGATCTGCGAAGACGTTTCAGTTTTATGTGGGGCGGGCATTTCAAAGGGAGACGACGTCAAGGCTGCAATTGAACTGGGAACAGATGGAGTTCTACTTGCCTCCGGGGTTGTCAAAGCAAAAGACCCAAAAGAGGTTTTGATCGACCTAGCATCAGGGGTTTGAAAGGAGGGATAAAGATAAAGGTAGCTATAAATGGATTTGGAAGGATAGGAAGAAATGTGTTGAGGGCAGCGGAGAAGGATATAGAGTTTGAGACGAAATTCGATATTGTGGCCGTGAACGACCTCGCCGATTCGAAAACCCTGGCACATCTCTTAAAATATGATTCTATACAGGGAGTCTTTGATGGCGAAGTCTCCGTAGGAGAAGATTCCATTTCCGTCGATGGGAAAGAGATAAAAGTGCTTTCAGAGAGGGATCCGGCCAATCTACCTTGGAGTGAGCTAGATGTAGATATAGTTGTGGAATCCACGGGATTTTTCACATCAAGGGAAGGGGCATCCAAGCACTTGGATGCTGGTGCGAAGAAGGTGATAATCTCGGCGCCTGCGACGGATCCAGATATAACCGTCGTCGTCGGGGTAAATCACGAGGAATACGATGGATCGAAACACAATATCGTATCGAACGCATCCTGTACAACGAACTGTCTGGCCCCCGTAGCCAAGGTTTTGAACGATGAATTTGGCATAGAGAGGGGGTTCATGACCACGGTTCATTCTTATACCACCGATCAGCGTATCTTGGACTTTCCACACAGAGATTTGCGAAGGGCTCGAGCGGCAACGCTTTCAATAATTCCGACCACAACCGGAGCAGCTAGGGCCATATCTCTCGTTATACCGGAGCTCGAAGGTAAACTCGATGGAATGGCACTTCGAGTACCCACGCCCAACGGTTCGATAAATGATCTCGTCGCGGAGTTGGGCGAAGAGGTTACGAAGGATGAATTGAACAGGGCTTTCGAATCCGCTTCAGAGGGTAAGCTCAAGGGAATTTTACAATATACCGAAGAGCCGTTAGTTTTGGTGGATATAATCGGAAATTCCCACTCATCGATAGTGGATGGGCTGAGCACGAACGTAATCGGCGGAAAAGGTAATTTTGTCAAGGTCCTCGCGTGGTACGACAACGAATGGGGTTTTTCCTGCAGGATGGTAGACCTAATAAAATACATCGGGAAAAAATGAACCAGAATAAATACGAAGACTTGGTCGAAAGGATAGAAGAACTGAAGACGCTCTCGAATGAAGTCCCGATCATCGTCGAGGGCAAGAAGGACGAGAAGGCGTTGAGGTCTCTCGGAGTGGAGGGAGAGATCTTCAGAATCTCGTCGGGCATGTCCCTATACGAGTTCTGTGAAGGCATTTCGGATAGGTATTCCGAAGTCATACTCTTGACGGATTTGGATGGAGAAGGAGAACGCTTGGCTAGGAAATTAAAAAATTATCTGATCCACAAAGGGGTCAAGATATACGAAACTTTTAGGAAAGATATTCTGAACAAGCTGGAGACTCACGAGGTCGAGAGCATAAATACGCGTCTGATGAAGGTGAAGGAACAAAAAGATTTTAATAGAGGTTTAGAAGATATAGACGGTATCTTTTGGTGATTTATTATGATCAAGATTCTCTACATCACATTTCAAGTAGAAGCACGCGACTAGATTTGGCTTAGCCCTAGTTCTATGCGAATGGATGTAACGAGAGTCTCTTTTTGGTCATGTCCATATCACCGGGATACTTTAAGTTGGTAAAAAGGAGGTTGTGTACATGGGTAAGATTGATCTTGGCACTACTAAATACGTGATCCACGCTTTGATTGAGACGAGTGGTGTGATCGAGAAGCCCGATGTCGTTGGGGCGATATTTGGGCAGACTGAAGGTTTGTTGGGAGCAGATTTGGATTTAAGGGAGCTGCAAAAGACCGGGAGAATAGGACGAATCGAGGTGAACGTAAAGTCAAAAGGTGGCAAGTCTGAAGGAAAGATAACGATCCCATCGAGTCTGGACCAGGTCGAGACGGCAATACTGGCAGCAGCATTGGAAACGATAGATAGGGTTGGGCCATGTAAGGCAAAGATTTCGGTCGAAAAGATAGAGGACGTAAGGATATCCAAGAGGAGGAGGGTTATAGAAAGGGCAAAAGATATCCTCTCGACGATGGTGGAAGATATCACGCCGGACAGCATCGAGGTCACGGAAGAAGTCAAACATGCCATGCGCCTCGGCGAGATCATAAAATACGGCCCAGAAAATCTTCCAGCAGGTCCGAACATAGATGCGTCTGATGCGGTCATCGTCGTCGAGGGAAGGGCCGATGTATTGAACCTCCTCAAGAATGGGATAAAGAATGCAATAGCGGTCGAAGGTACTAGCATTCCCAAGGGCATCATAGATTTGAGCAAGAAGAAGACGGTTACCGTCTTCGTCGACGGCGACAGAGGTGGAGACCTCATAGTGAAGGAATTATTACAAGTCGCCGAGGTGGACTATGTCGCTAGGGCACCACCGGGCAAAGAAGTCGAGGAATTGACCAAAAAAGAGCTATTCAAGGCCTTGAGGAACAAGACCCCTGCGGAGCAAGGTCTGGTTGAGGTAGAGAACAGATTTGCGGTAGCTACATCGGCACGAAATTCTTCTCTTCAGAAAGAATTGGGCAAAGTTAAGGCCGGCATACCCCAAAAGGAGAAGCCTAAATATGCTCAAAAGAAAGACAGCAAGACCGAGATGTACGGGAGGTTGTTCAAGGACCTATCCGGGACCTTCAAGGCATATCTCCTAGATCAAGAATCCAACATTATCAAAGAGGTCGCTGTCAGAGACCTAGCTTCTGCGTTGACGAATTCAAAAGAGAAGGTTTCCGTGGTGATCTTCGACGGCGTGATAACTCAACGCCTCGTGGATATCTCGAGCGGAAAAGAGGTCGAATGTTTGGTCGGAGCAACAATAGGCAACATAACGAAGAAACCCACCGAACTTAGGTTGCTGACATCAAAGGATTTGGGCGTCTTCTAACGCTTCGCCACCTCTTCTCCAAACCTTTATATTAGATTGGATTAAATAATATAAGGGGTGTATTTCGATGTACAAAGACGAGCTGATACACTTGCATCAACTTCTGGTTTATCTGATGAAATTCCTAGTTGACAACGGCGTGCCGAGATCATTCTTTGAAGAGTACACCAACTTGAACATCAGCCCCCACCACATCCATCGAACCAAATCGGAACATAAATATGCCGTCTTTATGCTCGCTTGGTCGATATCCCAAGTCCTGGCGGAGAACAACGAGATCATTCCAAGAAACGTCGCCAATAGACTCGGGGAGCTGGCGGAGAGATGTAAGAGGGACATGATCCAGAGGGGCTGAGGTTTTAATATATATTCAGATCTTTACTCAAGATGACGGCATCCTCTCCGTCGGAATAATAACTCGATGTCACCCCCACCTCTTTAAATCCCATCCGTTTGTAGAACTCTATTGCGGATTTATTCGATATTCTAACCTCCAACCAAGCTTCCCTTATGCCCCTCTCTCTAAGATAATTGATGATATGTTCCATTAGGGTTCTCCCGATCCCCCTCTTCCTATATCTTGGGTCAGTGGCAAGTGCTAGGATATGCCCTTTCCCTCCAAGAATCCTGAAGATTACATATCCTACCACCAAGCAATTTCTCTCGGCTACGAAGAAGCTGTCATGGTAGGCCTCGTAGAGATTCAATAGGAACAGAGGATGATAGGGGTCCTTGAAAGATTTGGTCTCGATTTCGTATACACGAGTCAAATCAGAGGGCCTAAAGTTTCTTATTATGATCAATAGCTTCACCCACAATTTTCTCGCAATCATCGCAGAAACATCTGGTTTTATGATCGACTTCCAAGATACTGTTGGAGAAGACCATAACACAATCTTTTTTGGTACAATGCCTCAAACCGAAACAATGCCCGAGCTCGTGTACTACCTCCTTTATCGCTCTCTCCACAAAGAGCCCGGAATTTTTCTGTCCATAAAACTCAGGATCTAGACGATGGAGCGAAACGACACAAGCATTGCCCCCCAATATAGCTTGGCCAAAGACGAAATTTAGGTGTTGGGTGTAGAGGTCTGCATCCGTTATACCGACCATCTTGTCGGAAGCCCTACCTATATCCTCCGATATCTTATCGAGGAAATATCTCGAGTCGTATTGCCCCCTAGTTTCATCAAATGCTTCCTTTGGGATCTCGAGGCGGTGATTCAATATCCTACATTCCCCAAAAAGAGCTTCAATTTCGTTGCGCAAAATTTTTAATATATCAGCATTACCCTCCATAAACGAAGCCAGAAGTATCATGGTGATTTGTGGTGACGATTGATTATAAAGATTTTGTGGAATACATATGTGAGAATTACGATAATGCTAAGAAGATCGTGGAAGTGGGTGTTGGATCCAAATACGACGTGTTGGAAGAACTCGATAAGAGGCTCGATGCAATTGTCATAGGAACCGATATACGTGTAAACCCCAAGGATCCCAAGATCATAAAGGACGATATCACAGATCCGGATCTCACCATTTATGAAGACGCCGATCTGATATACTCGATAAGACCTCCAATCGAAATGCACCCATATATCGAGAGGGTTGCCCATGCCGTGGGTTCTGACTTGATCATAAAACCCCTCTCAACGGAGTACGTAAATCGAAGCGGTCTATTCGACGATGTGAAGCTCGTGAATTACAAGAGCTCGGCCTTTTATCTTTTCAGATGATCATATTGGAAATGTATCGACTCTGGTTGTGGGAGCAAACTCCCCTGCAATATCCGTCCGCATCAGTCTCTTTGCTTCTTCATAATCCTTTGCGTGTCCGAGGACGTGCATGAGTTTAACATATGCCACTTCTGGGAGCATGTCCTCCCCCGAAATTACACCCCTCTCGAGCAGTTCCCGCCCTGTGGAGTAGACTTTCATATTTACCCTGCCATAAAGGGTTTGGCTGGTCATGACAACTGGTTTGCCTTCTTCCTTAGCTCGCTGAATGGATTCGAGCAGATTTTCTGGCACGTGCCCCAACCCAGTTCCTTCCAATACGATGCCTTTGTAGTTGTCGACAAAGTAGTCCAAAATATCTTTATCAATACCGGGGCAGATCTTGACCAAGGCGACTCTTTCCTCTAGCTCGTCATCAATAATGACCTCTCCTTCGCACCTTTTTTTGTACTCTTGAAAGATCCTTATCTCCTCTCCGACTTCGCCGATGGGAATTGCGTTGATACTCCTGAATGCATCTCTTCTCGAGGAGTGCATCTTCCTGACTTTGGTACCCCTATGGATGTCACATTTGGCATCGCTGGAAGCGCTGTGCATGACCACTACCACCTCTGCGATATCCGATGTTGCAACTCTGACGGCGGAGATGAGATTTAGAGCGGCGTCGGAAGAAGGCCTGTCCGAAGACCGTTGAGAACCGACCAAAACTACAGGTTTGCACAGGTCTTTGAGGATGAAGCTCAGGGCCGCTGCGGTATAAGCCATGGTGTCGGTTCCATGGGCGATTACCACGCCATCTGCCCCAGAATTGAGCTCTTTTGCACATTCGCGGGCGATCTCGATCCAGTACCTTGGGGCCATGTTCTCGCTCAAGATATTGAAAAGAACCTTTGTCTTGATATTCGCTATGTCTGCCAGTTCCGGAATTGCATTGAGGAGGTCTTGGGTCGAGAACGAAGGATGAACTGCACCGGTTTTATAGTCGATCTTCGAGGCTATCGTCCCGCCGGTGCCGATGATCGTTACATCGGGTTTTGCTTTATCGACGGAGATTTCGATGGGCGTGCTCTTTATCTCTATCTTCCCGCCTTCCTCTACGCGCTCGACCGTTATGTCAGATACCTCGATGCCTATATTGTAGCCGTTGTCCAATTTGATCACAATGTGCTCCTCATCACCGAACTCGCTCCTGGGCATCAAGATTCCCCTATAAACTTTATCCCCCTTCTTCACGATCACCCTGTCACCTATTTTGGTGCTGCCCAAGACCTCCTTAGCCTTCCCTCTGTACATGCCTACTCCCCGGCTATTTTGCGGACCAAATCCAATAGCCCCTCTTTCGATGTCTCGATCTTCTCGACACGCTCGTTTAATCGTGATTCTTTTTCAGATATCTCCTTCTTCCGCGTTTTGATCATCCTTCCAACTTCATCTGGAGCAGGGCCACCAATTACAGCCTTTCCTTTGATGCTCTCTACAGGATCCAAGGCTTCTTTGATCTTACCATCTTTGATCTTCAGTTTTGACCCCATCACATCAATGGAGATAGAATCCAAAAATTTGGAATCGATATCTTTCGTGGTCATTCCATTTTTGATGGCTTTAGAAACGATGTTGCCAACGATTTTGTGGGCCGTTCTGAATGGTACTCCTCTCTCTTTTACGATCAGATCTGCAAGCTCGGTTGCGGTGGAAAAATTTGCGTCGCATAGCTCTTTCATCCTACCTTTGTTTACCTTTATCGTCTTCAATGTAGAAGTCAGAATTCTCAAGGAGTCGTCTACTATCTCAAAGGAATCAAAGGCGAGGGGCGAGACCTCTTGCAGATCGCGACTATACGCATAGGGCAGAGATTTTATGATGCTCAGGGTAGATACGAGATTGCCCAAAACCCTGCTTGTCCTTGCCCGCATTATCTCAGCAACATCTGGATTCTTCTTCTGGGGCATTATGCTCGAGGTAGAGGCGAATTTGTCATCCAGCTCGATGAACCCAAACTCAAAGCTCGACCAAAGTATCATCTCTTCCAAAACTCTGCTTATCTCGATCATGAGGATGCTCAGGTCCGACATGACCTCAAGCATAAAATCCCTCGTGCTCGTTGCGTCTTCCGAATTTTCGAGGACGGCATCGAAGCCCAGCAATTCCGCAGTCCTCTCCCGGTCGATATCGAAGCTCGTAGTAGCTAGTGCAGCGGAGCCTAAAGGACAGAGATTTATCCTGTTATAGGCCTCTTCGAGGCGCCCTACGCAACGCAATAATGCATCTACATACGCGAGGTAGTGGTGCCCTAGCGTTGTGGGCTGTGCGTGCTGCAAGTGGGTATAGCCGGGCATAACAGTCTCTATGTTTTCTGCGCTCTTCTCGAGTAGCACTCTGATCAAATCGATTATGCATCGTATTGTCGAGTTGACCTCATCTCTTACCTTCATCCTTAGATCCGTCGCAACCTGATCGTTTCTCGACCGGGCGGTATGCATTTTACCCGCAACTTCGCCGATCTTCACAGTCAGATAGTCCTCGATGACCATATGAATGTCTTCCTTTTTTGGATCCAATTCTAATCTTCCGATTTCCCCCTCCAAGAGCTCTTTCAATGCGTTGAGGATCTCGGCTGCATCTCCCTTTTTTATTATACCCCGCTCGGTGAGCATGACGACATGAGCCATATCGTTCAAGAGGTCATATTCGAAGATGCCCTTGTCGAAATCGAGAGAGCTCGTGTACTCAGCAACCCCTTCATCGACCTCTTCGCCTATCCGTCCACCCCTGATCATATCCATCACCTCAAAATCGATTAGAGTTTAAAAGAACTATTATATGAACCCTTCTTCCAAAACTCTTTCATATCTTTATTGTATGGCAACCCTTCTCTGGCACCCTCCTTCTCTATGCACTTCGAGGCAACCCAGTTTCCCAGCTTACCGCACGTCTTGAGGTCTTCTTCCGTTATCAATCCATAGAGAAATCCCGTAGCAAAGGCATCCCCGGCCCCTGTGGTATCCACAACCTTAGTCGGATACGCCTTGACGAAATGGTATCCATCGGGAGACGTTATATAACATCCCTCTTTTCCCAGAGTAACTGCTACGATCTCCGCTCCCAACTCCACCAAATTCTCTGCCCCTTTCCTGTAATCCCATCCGGTCAGGAGCTCTGTTTCCCTCCTATTCAAGAATAAGACCGAGGTCTTATCGATCATCAACTCAAGTTCATTTAACCCCTTTTTTGCGTAGAGCATCCCGGGGGCAAAGCTTATTCCTACGTTGGAGAGTTCTTCCAGCAATTCTATCTGGGCCTTGTAAGACCTCTCGCCCACGAAGGAGGCTAGGTGCAAGAACTTCGCCTTCTTTGCATACATTATCGCGCGTTTGTCCATCCTTAAAGTGTCGTTGACCCCTGGATTTGCATACAAGGCCCTCTCCCCCCTCTTGTCGATCAGTCCGATGATAACGCCCGTCATACCCTCGGACTTCTCGATGCCCCCCAAATCTACTCCTTCCTTTTTCAGGTCATCGAGTATGAACTCCCCCTCTTCGTCGTTCCCGACCTTGCCTATAAACCCAGTTTTCAGCCCGAGCCTTGCGAGCCCTACGATGGTATTGGCACTCGAGCCCCCCGGTGCTTCCATCGCGCCTATAATCGCTACCTCTTCCCCGCCCCTCGCTATCTTGTCGACGAAATAGAGCTTATCGAAGTTCAATGCCCCTATCCCAATGACGTCCATACCATCACCCGAGCTTTCCGGCTGCGCCACGCATATACATCCTCATATTTTTGTGGATTCTGATTACCTCTTCTATCTTCTCTTTGCTCACGTCCTCTAGACAATGGAACTTCGGCGGCATCGATCTAATAGCCCCTTGGCTCAATACATCTCTGATACTCCTAGGTACCATCGATTCAGGAGCTCCCTCCAAACCTCGCTCTTCCAGAACTTTTGCAACTTCTATCGCTTCTTCCTTCCCACCACGAGCAAATGCTGAGGTTATGGCGAGTAAGGCCCTCTGGTCGGGAGTAGCGAGGCTGACATTTGCGTAAGGTATGGCATACTCATTGCCGTTGAATACTATTGCAACCCCTCCCTTTTCCTTGACGACCTTCAGCATCTTGAAATCTGTGATACTATCGCCCACAACGACGAGTTCGTGGAGTTCCTTTCCGTTCTCCTGAGCGAACTTTTCCAGTGCATCGACCTTCCTCTTACCTCCCACAACAGATATCTTCTCGAAGATCTTCCCGAGTCTCGTCTTAATCAGCTTCTCGAAGAAGAAGTCATCGAGGACCCTTTTTATTTCATCTTCCTCCATTTTGGGATAGAGATCATTCAAAATCTCGCCCTCTATATCTTTGACGAGGGTAAAGTCCTCTACTCCCAACTCCGCTGCATAAGCATCGAGGGGGAATCTCGTGCACGCTATCCTCTCCTTAGGAATGCCTATCTGTTCCCCGATATTGAGGGCGTGCTGCTGATAGCTCGTAGAGATTATATATACCTTCCATCCGTCAGAGTTAAGTTCCGAGACCACTTCTTTGGTCCCTGGAACGATCCTAGCACGACTAGAAACGGCTTTGATATCCTCTTCGGTTATGCCGTGGTGTATCAAGAATGGCGCTATCAACTTCAGGGTATCCCCTGGCTCGTAATCCTCCCTGCCTTCGAGGGCCAGAATATCGTCGTACTTGCTGATCACCTCGAAGACTTTATGCCCGTTCTCCGTGAGGGCGAGAACCTCGTAGGCATTGTCCTGGGGGGATAGGGGGCCCTCGAGGTCGAAACAGATCATCGGCATGCTATGCCATTTGGAGCTGCAGCTTATTAATTATTTCGCACGCAGCCCTCCAAACTTGTATATACATCCACTAAAAATATCACCAAGATTAGATTGAGTAACTTTGACTACTTATGCGATTCAACCGGCAATTCTCAACATTTCGTTATATCTTTTGATATCTAGTTTTTTCCTAAGTAGTAAAGTCAATGACGGACTTATAACCAGTCTGCTGAACCCCTCCTTTTGAGCCCATCCAATATTGCAACTGAGGCACTTGTAAAAATCGGACGCAGACTCCTCGCTAACGACCTCTTCTCTATGTAATCTACTGCCACAGACGGGACAGCGATATCCGGACGTACCATCCCCCCTGCCGAATCTATCGATGAGTGTCCCTTTGATCTCGAAAGCCTTCTTCCCTATCTTTTGCATGTCGAGACTAAGGCGTCGCATGCTTAATCGCCTTTTGGTCCTCCTCCAAAGAGTTTCATTGCCATCGACATTTAATAGGTGCTTCACGGCTATGAACCCGATCTCATCGAGGGGGATTAGGACGTAGTTTTCGATAAACTTTTTGGATTTTCCTAGACAAAAGATGACACTAGAGCTATTTTCGGATTCCGATACTTCACCCATCTTGGCCACCAAAGAGATCCATCCGACCCATTATATCACTGCTATATCTCCATATAAATAATTATTTAGGATTATACGAAAAAAAATTTTGTATATAATAAAAAACTTTTATAAATTTATACTATATCTTTTAAATATATAGTTATATATCTTTTGTTTATTTAAGTTGCAAATACAGATATTTTACAATTCGATACCTAAAATTATCATAAAAATTGAAAGTAAGTTTGATAGACCAGTAATTGAACTTTTCAAGTCTCTATAGGGGGATTTTAAAAAGACAATAGGTTGTGTAATTCTCTACAATTCCGAAAAAATAGGCAGAATTGCAGTTTTATTTAGCTATTTTGATCTCTCTTCGAGTACGATGCTGGTCAATAGCAACCCCTCCAAATTTAGCCCTCGGTTTTTGAGGAAGATGACGGAACCTTTGGGCGATCCTTGAGGGATATCTTTGCACAGCATTATCGTTATCTCATTCGATGGGCTGACGATTCTTCGGCCAAGGATCCCAACTGAGTCATACGCAACGTCGAAGCACATGAATGCAAGGAGGTACACCCAAGGAAGGTAGTAGGTCGCGACCAAAGCCATAACCCCCAGCTTCATGGAGAAACGATGGAGGAAGAAGAATTCCAAAATTCTACTTGTGTCGTTCTCATCCACGTAGTCATTCCCTTTCTCGTCGAGTATGGCCATGGAAGTCAGAAATATCAAAGGAATCAATGACGGACCGAAGAGGCCTCGATATGCGAAGAATATTATCAAGGCGGCAGTGCTCGCTTTGAAAATGATGTTGTCTATCTTTCCGGTCAATAGAACTCCGAAGAGTATCGAGAACAATACCGTTGCGGAGAGGTAGTCATATATGGATAGCCAGATCCATAATACCACCAAAATGGGGGCCATTCCCCCTGCTATCCTCTTGTCAAAGATATCTTCGTCGAAGGCATCGTCGATGAATTTCAGTCCACCCCCTATTGCCCCAAATGCGAGGATGACCAACAATTGAGGGAGAGACAACGCTGTAATACTGAGATTCATAACCAACCCCCTAATTTTTATGTAGCCTGAGAGTGCAGAGGTACTTCTTTCAGGTATTTAAAATTATCCCTCATCAACACCTCACATCCATTCCTTCGTTACATTTTATGGCGTTTCCTTCCGGAACCGGCTTCGATTTGTTTCTTAAGCCTATTAAAACTCCAATTTCATATCTTTTTTTGGATATTTTACTAAATATATACAATTTCTCCATAATATATAAAATTTTCGTTCTAAATTTATTTTCCGATATTTTACAAATCCTAAAACTGTATTTAGTAAAAATATAAATTTGAATAGCATTATATGAAAAAAATAGTCCAAATTTTTGAATTATAGAGAGATTTTTTCATGAATTCGAAATGGAGTTGTTTCCGCAAATCGAAGAGACGATAATTATCTCAATTTGCATAAGATAAGCGAAAAATTCTCGATTTTTTAAATATATAGTTGCATATTTCTCAAATTATTTTTGACGATCTACAAATTAGAAAGAGTTATATTATTGGTATAAGTAACTTCTCACATGGAGAAGATAAAGGGCCTGCTGTTGGATATCGATTACATTACAAAAGATGGGAAGGCATTGGTGAGACTCTTCCTGAAAAATGGAAAGAACCTCATAGCGGTAGACGACTCATTTCTGCCCTATCTGTACGCGATCTGTAAGCACGATCCACGTGACTTGATAAAGGAAATCAAAAGGATCGGGTTGGAGGGAGATATAAAGGTCAATGACATCCTCGTCGAGACCCGTAACCTTTTGGGCGAAAAGCAGACTGTCCTGAGGGTCGTGCTTCAACACCCACAGGACGTGCCCAAGATCAGGACCCTTATAAGAAGTTTGAAAGGGGTTGAGGACGTATTCGAACACGACTTACCCTTTGTCAGGCGGTACCTTATCGATAAGGGAGTTACACCTACTGCAATGATCGAGGTGGAGGGCAAAAAGAATGAGTATTTTGAGATCGAGAAGGTCTCTCCAATCGACGAACCTCTTTATCGACCTTTGACTACAATGGCTTTCGATATAGAGGTCTACAATCCGAAAGGGGCGCCCAGGGAGGAGAAGGATCCCATAACCATGGTGAGTCTCGCTTCGAACACCGGACTTAGGAAAGTCCTGACGTGGAGGGGTGCAGAAGGTATGCAGGACTTCGTGGAAGTCTTGGAAAGTGAAGCAGATGTATTGAAGAGATTCGCGGAGGTCGTTGAGGACGAAGATGTCGATATCTTGATAGGGTACAATACCGACCAATTTGACTTCCCTTATATAGAGACGAGGCGCAAAAAATTGGGGCTCAAGTTGCCCCTTGGCAGGGATCACTCTGAGGTGAAATTCAAAACTGCGATGGGCATAAAAAAGGCGATAGTGAGGGGCAGGCCTCACGTCGATTTATACCCCATCGTCAGGAGGTCCGTTCGCCTGAGTAGCTACGTTTTGGAGAACGTCGTTTTGGAAGTCCTCGGTAGAGAGAAGGAAAAGATCCCGGGAGAGGTTATGTGGAGGCACTGGGATGAAGGGGGGGATAAGTTGAAGAAGCTCATCGAGTATTCCATGGAGGATGCCACGGTCACCCTCGAGCTCGGGGAGAACTTCCTTCCCTTATATCTCGAACTTTCGAGGATAGTGAAAATGCCCCTATTCGACGTGGCTAGGATGACATCGGGGCAACTGGTGGAGTGGTTGTTGATAAGGGAGGCATTCGAGCGAAAGGAATTGGTACCAAACAGGGCACTGGGAGGCGAGTTCGCAAGGCGCGCCATGGCGACATATGCGGGGGGCTACGTCCTCGAGCCCAAGAAAGGGTTGATAGAGGATATAGCCGTCTTCGATTTCAGGAGCCTTTATCCCAGCGTTATAGTCACCCACAACATCGATCCAACGACATTTTCTATAGGAAGATGCGAAAATAGTCCTCCGGATTTTGACTACTGCTTTTCCGAGGAAAAGAAGGGATTCATCCCCACCATTTTAGAGAATCTGATCGAGCATAGAAAGAAAGTCAAGGAGAGGATGAAGGGTACCAAAGACGATGTAGAGCTCAAGATGTCGGATGTCCAGCAGAATGCGCTCAAGATTCTGGCAAACAGTTTCTATGGATATATGGGTTATCCGAGGGCGAGGTGGTATAAGAAGGAGTGCGCCGAGAGCGTGACGAGCTTTGCTAGGAAGTACATCAAAGGGGTTATGGAGGAAGCCGCAAAATATGGATTTGAGGTTGTTTATGGCGATACCGATTCCCTATTTATCGTGGTCCCCAAGGATAAAAAAGAGATCGCATTGGACTTCATGAATGAAACGAACGAGAAGCTTCCAGGCACCATCAAACTTGAGTACGAAGGCTTTTATAAAAGGGGGATATTCGTGACCAAGAAGAGGTATGCCTTGATAGACGATGAAAATAAGATAACGATCAAAGGTTTGGAGTTCGTCAGGAGGGATTGGGCACCCATAACCAGGAAGACACAAGAGAGGGTCTTGGAAGCGATCCTCGAGCACGGATCGCCGGAGAAGGCGGCAGAGATAGTGAAGGAGACCATCAAGAGCTTGCGGAAGAGGGAGGTCTCCATAGAAGACGTCACCCTTTACACCCAATTGACGAAGAAGATCGAGAGCTATAAGAGCAAGGGGCCCCACGTCCATGCGGCCGAAAAATTGAGGAGGAGAGGGATAGAAGTAAGGCCCGGAAATGTCGTCAGGTATATAATAACCAAAGGCACGAAGATGATCTCGGAAAGGGCCGAGCCGGTGGATTTCGTCACCATCGACGATTACGATGCCGAATATTACATCGAGCATCAGATCTTGCCAACTGCTTCAAGGATATTGGAGTCCTTCGGTTACTCGGAGGTCGACCTGAAGGGCGGGATCAAACAAGAAAGCCTAGCA
Organism: Hydrothermarchaeales archaeon (SeqCode); assembly: GCA_046761145.1. Classification (GTDB taxonomy): domain Archaea; phylum Hydrothermarchaeota; class Hydrothermarchaeia; order Hydrothermarchaeales; family SZUA-236; genus JBHIFP01. The sequence goes on along the minus strand of JBHIFP010000010.1, from coordinate 11,174 downwards.
CAGTGGTTTGAGTGAGATGGTAAAAGGAATCTTCTTCGACATCGACGACACCCTTTATGACAGTACCAAACTCGCGACCATGGCCAGGAGAAATTCCATAAAGGCCATGATAGATGCAGGTTTACCGGAAAAGGACGAATCCAAGGTCTTCGATACCCTAGAGGGGATAATCGAGAGGTTTGGGCCAAATTATTCGAGGCACTACGATGAGTTGGTAAAGGAGCTCGGGGTTAATTGGGATCCAAAGATTATAGCGGCTGGTGTCGTTGCCTACGAGCATACGAAGATGGGATATCTGAAGCCTTTCCCCAGAGTGGTTCCGACTTTACTGGATTTGAAGAAGAGGTACAAACTTGGCGTCATCTCCAATGGTTTGGCGATCAAGCAATGGGAGAAGTTGGTCGGTTTGGGGATCCATCACCTCTTCGATATCGTGGTTACCTCTGAAGAGCAGGGTTTCGAGAAGCCCGATAAAGAGATCTTTCAGCACGCCATAGAAAAGTTGGGTTTCAAACCCAAGGAGTGCGTCATGGTGGGGGACAGGATCGATACGGATATTTTAGGCGCGAGTAAGGCCGAGATGCGCACAATTTGGGTGAAGGACCAAAGGAGCGCGAGAGAAGTGCCGAAGGAAAACGTCAAACCGGACTTTGTAATAGAAGACCTCTCAGAGTTGATCGAAGTACTCCAAAAGATAAGGTGTTGAGTTATGGCATTGGCGTGTCCCGTGTGCGGAAGCAGAAAAATTAGAAAAAAGGTGTTGGGAAGCGGTGAGCACGATCTCGTCAAGTACCTGGAGGTAAAGTTAGTCTGCAGAGTCTGTGGGCATTCCGAGGTTCGCAAGGTTGCGAGGCGTCTTCAGAAACGGAGATATATATCCAAAAAGATGCGAAGCATCGATGTTGCGTCATCTACGAGCATCGACGAGCAGGGGTCTTTTAAATCACATCTTCCTTCGCTGAGGAGAAAGTGGGTAGATAGAGAAGATGTAACGAAGGCATTCGAATTGCTCAAAAGAAGTCTTCTCTATGCATCTGCCATCTCGCTCGGAGTTTTGATCGAATACGGCGGTTTTGAGTTGGAAAAGAAGATGATGGCGATGGAATTGCCGGCATTTATCGGTTTTACCATCTCTCTGATATTCTTCATCTTCGCCCCCATCTTGATCGTGGGATCGATTGTATATTATTTGACAAAGGATCTCATGAGGGGGGTGGTCTTAGGGGCTTTGGCCATACCCGTGACGTTGATCATCATATATTACTCCAGGAGGTTGCCATGGAAGTACTTGGGCCAAGTAAAGGCAATATACGATATGCTGTTGAGGTGATACGATCCGGAGGTACGGTGGTGTATCCTACCGATACCTTGTACGGTTTGGGGGTCGATGCCTTGGATGAGGCTGCCATAAGGAAGGTCTTCGAGCTCAAAAGGAGGCCCTTATCCATGCCGTTGCCGATCGCAGTGAATGGTCTCAAAATGCTCAAAAAGTTCGCATTTGTGGACGAAAAAGCGGAGAGTTTTATTGGAGAATTTCTGCCAGGTCCGCTGACGGTTATCTTGAAAAAGAGACTCTTGTCCGATATTTTGACTTCTGGATCGGAAAAGGTGGGCGTGAGGATCCCGGATAATGATATTGCCTTGAGGTTGATATCCCAATGCGGAGCGCCGATCACGACGACGAGCGCAAACATATCTGGGAGATCCCCTCCCATCTCCGTCGAGGAGGTCAAAGAGCAGATGGGGGGCGTTAACTTGATATTGGACGGCGGCGATTTAGAGTCGCGACTCCCCTCCACTATAGTCGACCTCACGGATGAGCCGAAGATCGTGAGGGAAGGCAAGTTAGCGAAAGAGATAATCGAGAAATTTTTGGAGAAAGTCTATGGCTGATCTATACATCGAAGCCGGAAAAATCGCCGCAGAGGTAATGGAAGTTAGCATCAAAAAGATCGAAGAAGGCGCCAGATTGCTCGATATAGCGGAGTTCGTCGAGGCCACGATCGCCGATAAAGGTGCAAAGCCGGCATTTCCATGCAACATCTCGGTAAACGAGAGGGCTGCCCATTACACCCCTACCGCGGACGACGAGACGATTTTTAAGGATGGCGATGTGGTGAAGCTCGACATAGGGGTTCATGTAGAAGGCTACATAGCCGACATAGCAAAATCGGTGATAGTGAATGAAAGACCCAACGATTTGATCAAGGCTCCCGAAAAGGCCCTCGAGAAGGCGATAGAGATCATCAAGCCGGGCGTAAAGACGAACGAGGTCGGCGAGGTCATAGAGGAGACGATAAAGGGCTTCGGATTTCTTCCCATCAGCAATCTTACAGGGCACATGCTGACCAAGTACAACCTGCACGGGGGGTTATTGATACCGAATGTAAAGACCCCTCACGGCGACACGATACACGAAGGCGACATCTTGGCCATTGAACCCTTTGCCACCGACGGCGTAGGACGCGTTGTGGATGAAAACAACGCCATAATCTTCAAATATCTAAACGACAGGCCCTTGAGGATGAGGGAAGCGAGGATCCTCTTGACCCATGTCAAATCGAATTACGGGAACTTGCCCTTTGCAGAGAGATGGATCTCCAATCTAGTGCCGAAGTTCAAGTTGAACCAGGCGTTGAGGCAGTTGGTATACTCCAAGGCGATTTACGCATACCACATCTTGAGGGAGAAGGATCGTGGATTGGTATCGCAGGCGGAGCATACGGTCAGAGTAACCAGCCGAGGATGCGAGGTTATTACGAGGTAATGGTGCTCTCGATATCGATCCTCCCTCGACAAAAACTTTTAACTCATGAACCATAGGGTAAGGTCAATGCTGAGGATCCGGGATTTTATAGAGACTCATGACGGCCTGATCTTTTCTGCAGTCTCCTATAGTCATCCAGAGGACAGATACCACGCTTTTCTCAGGTATTATCCCGATGTAAATGGGGACCGCGCGCGGAATGGGGAGAGGTTCAAGAAGGTCACTTCGATCGAGGAGTCGTTCGAATTTCTCGAGAAAAATCACCCTGACCATATTTTCTCTAGTGCAACGGGATCCAAATTTCAATGCGTTCCTCGGGAGAAAGTATCGAAAGTTTATCATCCCGACGAGAGATTGAAAGAAATCTTGTATAGAGCGAAAGACGAGCTCGAAGAGAAGGTCAAGAAACTTTCAGAAGCCTTTGTAGAGGTTCCTACCCAGAAAAAAGGGGTAACCGGCTCATTATTGGTTGACCTACATAACCCCCATTCGGACATCGACTTTGTCATCTATGGGACAAAAAATCACGAAAGAGCTAGAAACCGCCTGAGAGAATTGCTCCGAGAGGGCGCGGAGTTCAGACCTTTGAACAGGGGCGAATGGTTCGCGGCCTATGAGAAGAGATTCCCCCGCTACAAAACATTGAGCTTCGAGGAATTCCTCTGGCACGAGATGCGGAAGTGTCATAAGGGCGTTGTAGGGAATACGATCTTCGACGTCCTCTTGGTCAGGGATTTTGACGAGATTGGAGAGGAAAATCACGAGGAGAATTTTGAGAGATTGGGAAGGATCAAAACCCACTGCAAGGTGGTAGACTCATCCTTGGCCTTCGATTCCCCATCGATCTACAAAGTCGATTGCAGAGACGATGACCGCATTAAAGAGGTGGTATCTTACACCCACACCTATGCCGGGCAGGCATTTGAGGGCGAAGATATAAAGGTCTCCGGATTTTTGGAAAGGGTTTGGGGAAAGGCGTACAGGATCGTTGTGGGTACTACTAGAGAAGCCAGAGGGGAGTACATAAAAGTCGTCATATAGCCCATTAATCGGCGTAGAATGCAACCAGACGACAACAAAGATATATTAACACCAAAAATAGCAGGGGTATGGACAAAAAGGTAGTAGTCTTCCTCTTAATCCTCATCTCGTTCCAACCCCTATACGCCGAAGAATTTTATGTCCACGAGATCACGACCTTCGTTTCTCCGGATTCCAGTTATACCTCCCTCTCGGAGTTTATCGACGACGCGGATAATTCCCTCTATATAAGCGTCTATGAGTTCGACGATCCTCACATAGCAGTGCTTGTAAAAGGCGCCCTTCAGCGAGGGGTAAATGTCGAGATAATACTGGAAGGCAAGCCCGTAGGTGGCATCTCAAAGAATGAGAGGGGGATAATAAAGGAACTTCTGGGCAAAGGCGCTCACGTGTACTTTCATGGTGACGAAAGGATCAACTTTGCCCATGCAAAATATTCCATCGCAGACAATGAATCCCTCCTTATCACTTCGGAGAATTTTGGAGACACGGGATTTTCTAAGGATGGAAGTTATGGAAACCGCGGCTGGGGCATAATAGTTGAGGACCCCGAGTTAGCATCGTATTTCGTCGATGTATTTCTCGACGATTTGAAAGACAGCGAAAAGGCCTACGTTACTGGCAAGGTTTATATTGATCGCTCGACGCCGAAGGGTAGCTACCGCCCGAGATTCGATAGCCGAAGATATTCTGGCACTTTCATAGTCGAACCTATTGTGGCGCCGGAAAATGCCGTCGACGCTATCCTAGGACTTCTAAATTCGGCGAAGAGATCCGTCTACATCGAGCAATTTTACATCTACAAATATTGGGGGTCGAGGATAGGGGGATCGGTCAAGGCATCGCCAAATCTCTTCTTGGAGGCGGCAATCGACGCCGCTCGGAGGGGTTGCGAAGTGAAGATCTTGTTGGACTCGACGTGGTACAACGTAAAAAAGGACGACCCAGTGAGTAACTACCATACCGTGGAGTATGTAAATAACGTCGCCAAAGAAGAGAATCTAAAGTTGGAGGCGAAGTTGACCGATTTGAAAAGGGCGGGGTTTGTGAAGATGCATAACAAAGGGGTGATAGTGGACGATGAGAAGGTACTCGTCACGAGTATCAACTGGAATGAAAACTCCCCCACGAGGAACAGAGAGGTCGGGGTCATCGTCCATGGCGATGTGGCGAAGTATTATTCCGATGTCTTTATGCACGATTGGGCTGGAAAGGAGAGAGGAGTAGTCCCATATGCCTTGCTAATTTTGATTGGAGTCTCCTTGGCATTGGCCGTGATATACATGAGTAGAAGACGGAGGGAGAACAGATGAGGGGTAAAGAGCTATTGGATATCTACGATGCCTTGTCGAAACACTTTGGAAAGCAGAACTGGTGGCCTGCGGAGACACCATTCGAGGTAATCGTCGGCGCTATCCTAACCCAGAACACGGCTTGGCAGAACGTTGTGGTAGCGATAGATAACCTTAAGGCGATGGATCTATTGAGCCCCGATGATATCCTGAACGTAAAGGGAGAAGCCCTGGAAGAATGTTTCAGACCAACAGGTTACTTCCGTATAAAGGCGAAGAGGTTGAAGAACTTCATCACCTTCCTCTTCGATGAATTTGACGGTGATCTGGACAATTTATTCTCCTTATCGAAAGAAGAGCTAAGGGCGAAGCTACTCGGAGTCAACGGCATCGGCCCAGAGACCGCTGATTCGATCATCCTCTATGCGGGGGAGAAGACGACGTTCGTCATAGATGCATACACCAAGAGGATCTTCGGAAGATTGAGCATGGTGGGGGATGTGGGTTATGAGGAGCTCAAGCAGTTTTTTGAGGACAATCTACCCAAAGACGTGGAGTTGTATAAAGAATTTCACGCGCTCATTGTAGTTTTAGGGAAAAACTACTGCAAAGCCAAACCCCTATGCGAAGAGTGCCCATTGGGTTATATCTGCAATTTTGCTATTCCGCCTGATTAGGTAATCTCTATCGACTTTTCCTAAACTTCATACACCACTCATCCTTTCTCCCCGAACTCGAGATGCAGGGTATATACTTGTCATAAGACTTCGTTGTGTGAGTTGACAAATTTTATGACGTCCTCCCCTCCATGAACGAAGGGGCTTCCTCCCGGCTTTTCCTTCCGGTTACACTACTGCTTGCGCATACGGGAGCGTTTCATCGGGCGTTTATGTGTTATCAGCCCTTAGAGGTTCCTGCCTCATCCACCGGACTCGGTCCCGCTTGTCTGCGACAGGAGGCGGTTACGGAGGTCTCGATGTCTCGCCAGTCCTTCTTCAGGCCGCAGGTGGCCCTTCCGAGCGAGAGCGCCAATTCCGCCGTGCCCCAGCGTACATGCAAAAGCATTTATGTTCTGGGATATATATCCCTCTCGCAAGAGGGCGAAAAAGTGAGAACCAATTCATCCCTCACCAAACCCGCGGTTTGGAGGGGTCTTCTCGCCCTTAAAATATAAATCTCGATGCAAAAGTATTCGTGTAGCGACATAAAAAAGATTTGAGAGGTGGATGCAAGGAAGGTTGGTAAAGATGGTAATGGAACTCTTAAATTATGAGAATATGTTGGAACAAGCCCTTAAAGATGGTAAGATCACCGAAGACGAGTATAACATCCTCTACAAAGTCCGCGAAAAGTACGGAGCCTATTTCGATGCACTCAAAGAGGCGGCCGAGGATGGAATGATAACCGACGAAGAAGGCGATAGACTCAGAGAAATTCGGAGAGAGATGTACGAAACTGCATGGAAGGAAGCTCTGAAGGATGAGAGAGTAACCGAAGACGAAAGTGCTCTATTGGATTACGTCATGGAGACCCTGGGGTTATATGAAGAAGCCACAAAATCAATCGCGTCAAAACTCAAAACCGAGATGGAGAGTTGGGCTTTGGGCGTCTTGGATATGGCCCTTGAGAAAGGGAGTATAACCCAAGAAGAATACGATAGAGAAAGAGAGATAATTGCCGGAAGATTGGATAAAATCCTATCAGATTTGGGGGCCATTCCAGAAAAATAAGAGAGTAATTGAGCACCATCTTTTTTTTGAATATTTTACAACCCCTAGCACGTGCCCATCATAGCCCCTCTCAAAAGGAATTGCTTTCCACGCCAGAAAAAATCCGAAATTGTTATTAACCTAGGCATCATAACTGAAGATATGGCTACAGACCCTATCTGCAAAAAGAGCATAAATGAGAAGACCGCAAAATTTAAGTCACAGCTCGAAGGGGAGGTATATTATTTCTGCGGGGCCGAATGCAAGAGGAGATTTGAGGGTATCAAGAGGACGAAGGTTCGCATCAAAGATTTTTTGAAGAACGAGGAGATACTGAAGAATCCATTTGGTAGGCTATACGTCGAGATAATAAAACCCAGCGTCTGCTCCCTCTGCGGGGCCTGCGTGGCGAGCTGCCCTATAGATGTCCTCGATATTGTGGATAACGCCCCGAAGCTCATTGGAAAATGCATAGCATGCGGCGTCTGTTATAACCAATGCCCCAAGACCATTACAAACGAGATCGAGTTGATAGGGCGATTCAACGAGGCCTATACAGCAAAGACCATGCTTCCGGATGTAGAGGGCCAGGATGGGGGCGCGGTAACTTCGGTTCTGATCTTTGCCTTGGAAGAAGGGTTGATCGATAGCGCTGTTGTAACGGTAAAGACTGGAGGAAATCCTTGGGAGGCTGTCCCCAAGGTCGTCGAGACCAGGGAAGAGTTGGTAAAGGCCTCTGGATCGGTGTTCAGCCATTCGATAACCATAAGGGCCTTGGTAGAGGCGATCGAGAGAGGGTCTTACTCTGTGGGGTTTGTGGGCACCCCTTGCAACATCGAAGCGGTGCACAAGATGCAGACCTCGCCCTATGGGCTATTGCACTTGTTCATGAGGGCAAACGTCTTGAAGTTGGGTCTCATGTGCATGGACAGTTTTGAGTACAGCGCTCTGAGGGATTTTCTCGAGGAAAAGGGGGTTGATTTGAAGGCCATAGAAAAGATGGAGATACGGAAAGGGAAACTCAAGGTCACTTCCGATCGAGGCGAAATGCTCTTCGGCCTGAGAGAACTGGATAAGTTGCGGAGCAACTCCTGCATGTTTTGCAACGATTTCGCCTCGGAGAAGGCGGACATCTCCTTCGGAAATGTTGGATCGTCAGAAGGCTATACCACCGTGTTGACCAGAAGCGCTTTGGGTTCTACGATCTTTCACGAGGCGGTGGACAGCGGTTATATCGCCGCAGAACCGTTGGAAAGATCCGGCCTGGAAAAGGTTCTGAATTTGGCAAAGATGAAGAAGATTCAGCTGTACACGATCCATAGAAGGGGTCAAAAGTAGTCGACAAACTTCGAGAAAAAATGTAAATTCCGCATTAGAGCTAGCCTATCGATCGATTCGAGTAGACCCATGGATAAAGTTTTTATTATCTCAAAGCTCACCATAAATAGGTGCCCGAGATGCGACTGATTTGGACTCTGCTCTTTATAATACTAGATTTCGTCGTTATTAACTCTATATTGACTCCCTTTGGAGGAGCCCAGGAAGGGGAACTGTGGCGCCCTTCGGAGTTGTTGGTAGAGGGTCAGAACTTCAGGTACAAGATAACGAATTCCGACGTCAAGAGGGGGTTCACGGATACCGAAGTGGCTTACAGGATTGGGGCGGTTTTAGAGAGGGAGGTCGAGGTGCACGGTGCGGCTCCTAAAATCGAGATGGGTACTTCTACCGAGGCGGGGGTGGAAGGATTTTCGGTGGAGATAATAAGGCCGGAGGCGGGGGTGGTGTCGATCGGGGGAGAGGAGGATTTCGGCGTCAACAAATATTCGTTGCTCGCAACCGGCTTTGGCGGTCCTTCTTCGGCATGGAATTCTTACGTGTATCACCCCGCCCTATACAGTTTTTACGAGAACGGCCTCGCCGTCGGTAACAGATGGCCCTTCCTCTCGTCGGACGGTTACGGTTATATCTTGGAAGTCGTCAAAAAAGAGGAGACCGGGGATATATACCTCTGTGAAATAGATTACCCCGGCAGGGGGACCGATAGGTTATGGATAGGATCCAAATTTCCATCGATACTCAAATATGAGAAACGCGGGGATACAGGAGAGCTCGTATCCAGCTCCGTCTTGGTCTGATGCTTTAACGAATAACATAGCAAGTGAGGTGAAAGGATGATCCAATGGAACACGATATTGTTGAATATGGGCCTCGCCGTCCTCTGGGCAGTCGTGGGCGGCATAAGCCTGGCAATCGTGGCGCCGATTGCGATAAAGATATTCGACTGGATGACGAAGGATATAGACGAGGTAGAGGAGCTGAAAAAGGGAAACATGGGGATCGCGCTAATCCTCTTCGGCGTCATTCTCGGCATATCGATAGTGGTCGCCTCCGCCATCCGTTAGATATCCCAACTCCATCGAAGAAAATGGGCGAAGATGAGAAAGATCGATGAGATTATATTGGATATACTCAGCGACATCTATCCATTGAGTATGGATGTCAGAGAGATCGCAGATCTGTGCGGATATGATGTGGTTTTGGTAGAGAAGACCATGGTAGAACTGATGAAATCCGGCAAAGTCGCTTACGATGAGAGGGACAGATACAAATTGAAGGCATGAATAACCGTCTGGTAACTCTCGATCTTCGATATTTCTGAACTGTTCATCCCCCTCCTGCATCTTACAAAATCAATAGGCTTGTGTCATAGACTTCATTCTTCTCCACTCTTCTTCCACCATCTTCTTATACATCCCTGCCAATTCCTCATTCGAAAGCTCTTTCAAAGCCTCCAAAGTTTCTTTATCGAGCATCTTCCTTATCTCCTCCCCACTGCTCCTCTCTTTTACCTCATTCAGATAGCGGATTATGCCCTTCCTAGCGACCTCGCTCCACTTTTACCGCCTTCAGCCCCCTACCATATCTATGTGTCTGTGGTTATAGGTAAGCCCAAGAACCATGCGGTGCTCCAAAGATCATGATCGAGACGATTTAGAATCTTCTTCACTGGGGCAAGAAGGGATGTTCAACTCTGGCGTTATCTCCTCAATGCCGAGTTTCATCTTCTCAAAGAGCCTCTTCAAGTCCACTTCCGTCTGGACGCAACCATCTTTGGTTAGGGGCAGGCCTTGAACGACGCACTTCTCGTTGGATAATGCGTGCATCGCCATGTTCAAGTCGCGATGGCAGGCGATGCCCAGAGCTGCCCTCGGCTTCACGGCCCTGACGATCCGCTCGACGAATGTGCCTCCGGGTACTATGAAGAATCTGTAGCCGAGCCTCTCGGATTCATGTTTTACCTCCTTTAATACGCACATACCGCATTCCTTGCAGGTGACGCCCACGTTGGAGTCGAGCCTGGCCGGGCACTTTATGTGCCTCAGGCATTGAGGAACCACGAGGATGCGATCTTTGACCTCGATCTTCGAAAAATCGTCCTCGTAGATGTTGTTCCTAACCTCTATGCCGATCTGGTCGACGATCTTCCCCCCCACCCCGAACATCTTCGCAAGCCTCTTCACTTGGAGGTAGAAGGTATCTATGGTAAATAGGAGGACTTTCGGCAGGATCACCCTATGCCTCTTTATCAAAAGTATACCCAAGATCGTGGATATTAAAAAAAGTAATATAAGGGAGAGTATTATCGCGAAGGATATCTTGCCGAGGGTCTCATAGAACATAGCGATGCCTCACAGCAATCCCAGCTCCCCCAATTTCTCGGCGACTTTCTCCACCGCCCTGTCCACATCTTCCGGTCTTTTGGCGCCCGTGCAGACCATTTTTCCCGAACCGAATAAAAGCACTACCACCTTGGGATCGTTCATGCGGTATACCAAACCAGGGAACTGCTCTGGCTCGTACTCCGTCCCATCCAGACCGATGGCGATGGCGTCCAGGTTGAGTTCCGCATTCAGGTTGGCGCTGGCGACGATGTTCTGCACATCTATCGCGGGATCTTTGGGGATATCGGTTCCAGTTTTTCTCATCTTGTTGACTGTGATGTTTATCGCTTCTTTTACTTCCTCGATGCTCTTTGCCCCGGTGCAGACGATCTTTCCAGAGCCGAAGATTAGGGCTGCGGTCTTGGGCTTGTCCAGATGGAAGACCAGACCAGGGAACTGCTCTGGCTCGTACTCCACATTATCTAAAGCCACTGCCACGCTCTCCAAATCCACATCCACCCCCAAGGAAGTAGAGGCAACGACGTTCTCTATCTTGATGCTCGATCCTTCCATTTACCTACCTCCAACTGTGATTGGAATTATCACATATAACTGTGATACAGATGAGGGGTAATCCTTTTTAAAGGTATCTGATTGTGGTAGGGGGTTTGGGTTAAAAAAAGATATCGACGGCGAAATTTGG